>DAUV01000095.1:0-8920 GCA_002505325.1 Euryarchaeota archaeon UBA623
AACCTCCAGCAGAGCTGTGTATCGCTCTAGTTTGTCTTCCAGCGATACTTAACCTCGACCCTTTGCCGTCACCTGCGCACGTGAGGGAGCGAGAGTGTGAAGATGGGTTTCAGGCCCATTCTGAGGGATCGAAGTCGCGACCAAATCCACCTGTTTCATCGGTGTCTATCTCGCTAACCTCTGAATGCACTTCGGGTTGGTTACCCCTGCTTTGGGCCTTCTTGGCAATCCAGTCATCAACCGGTCCGGGCTTGCCCACGCCAGGTCCGTATGCGAACTTTATCTTGTGAATCAGAGCGAGTTTTGTGAGCCAAAGATGGCGCATCGTGTGCATGAACTCATTCTGCGTCAGACCATCAAACCAAATCGGTCGAGAGAGATTGAATGCCTGCAGTGGACCAGGGACGCCATCCTTCTTCTTACCCACGTGAAGCACCCAATCGAGATCTGCCTGAGTGAGGTGAATCCTAGTGTCGTGGAGCCATTTCTCCCAATCCCCGGTCTCATTCCCGGAGTGCTCCGTCATTTCGCTCTGCTGACCGTCGTCGACCCGGGTGACTGAGTATATCAGAACCAGATTTCGGTTTTTTGGGATGACGACGTTGAATACATGACCCTGCTTTGTGGGTGGGTAACGGACATGCAGGTGGAGCATGGCCTGTTGGTCGGCTACGTCTCTGGCTTCGAGGCGCTCACTCTGCAGCCATTCGCGCACCATGTCGCCGGCCTCGCGGGAGTTCATGAGGGGATTGAGGTGCCCGTCCTATTTGAGAACGCCGAGTTGGGGAATCAGTTGTCCTACAAGTTCTTCCAAACGACTACCGGTTGCTGAGGAAGCCAATCTCCTTCTTGTTCGGGAGTCGTTGAAATCAGTCAACATATCATAGCCCCAGAGGAAAACTAGGTTCGACATGTGTATGATAGGGAGAGATACTGCGAGATATATTGGGAGTAAGGGAGTAGCGCCGAAGAGAGAGTAGAGGAACGCGAGGGAGATAAGTGGCCAAAAGAACAGAGGAGAGAAGATTGCTCCAATCATATGGTGTGTAGTTCTAGAGTCAATCCCCTCGTCCGTGTGTTCACCCGCGTACCACCCGACGAATGCCTGCAAGCCAGTCGTTGGGATGGTGATGGGAGTGACGAGAAGCATTGCTAGAACACCCAATACTCCTCTTTCTAGTCTGGATTCGCTTTTGATTCGCCCACTCATATCCAGTGTACGGGCGTCTAGGCCCACCGAGTGCAGTATGTCTGCAGCCTCCTTGGCTTCTTCGACAAGAGTGTCGTTGTTCTCAATCAGAATGAGTTGTTCTCTGATGTCACGGGCTGCTAATACCTCCTGCTTCAGCGAGCCGAGAGGAGAGGTGGATGAATTCGCCCTCAAGTGACCCAGTAGGTGCCACGCCCTGTATGTCTCCCAATCTGGTGCATTTGGGGTGATGTGGGTCAGACTTTCGTACAATTCGTCACGGAGGGGAATGACTTGTTCTGCAGGCGGCTCAAGCCACTCACCTCCAGCGAGGCTTGAGTGATGTTGGGGGTCTTCGAGCAGTGGTATGGTGATTGGTTCACCGAACTCTACAAAGACATCGGTGCGGAACCAGAAGTGGCATCTAAAATGAAGGCCTACGGGCTGAATCACAGGTTGAGGTAATTCTCTCTCATGCGCGATGCTGGCAGCACTGAGGGCGAACCGTAGAGCACCTGTCCTGAGAGCATGCATCTTGGTGTCTTGATGTGATTTGCCTTCAGGCATCACAATCGCCGCGTGTCCTGAAGCGATGCAGTTGGCCATGGTCAACATACTCCTCTTGTTGATCTTCTTTGCGAACTCAGGGTCACTAACTCCCCTCTCCAATTCGGCTCTCCTGATTACTGGCTGCGAGCCGATTCGGCGCGTAATCCAGCCTATCACAGGCATGGTCATGAGGTCGTGCCTACCGATGGCGATGATACGCCTATCCTGTGATTGCATGATTGCCAGTGGGTCGATGAGGCCGTTGATGTGCGTGGAAGCATACACCGAGCCACCCTCCACCTCGGGCGGGTTATCCATTTCTGAGTGTCTGATGATGTAAGACCAGGCTATGTCAACAGCCCGACGGATGACCTTCCAGAAAGTTCGATTTCCGGGGTGTTTGCCGGTGTGATCCCAAGGCAGACTCTCAAGTTTTCTGACATTGATTCTAGTAGCGCTGCTTGACAGGCTAGGGAGCTCGTCGGGTGCGTTCCCGGAATCAACCATGGTATACCCACGGGGTTAGTGGTTGAGAACACACCGGGTCATTTCAGATGGTTACGAATGTGCTTGGCTAGTATTGCACCCTCATCGGGATCAAGTTGTGTGGTGGCGAATGGCCAGGTCAGGCCGCTGCCATCATCGTGTTTGGGGATGATGTGAAAATGAACGTGGAAGACTGATTGAAATGCGGCCTCGCCATTATTCTGTAGGACGTTGAAATCGGTGGCCCCGGATGCCGCAAGGACGGCTCTGGAAATCTTTGGAAGAACTCTTCCGACAGCAGCAGAGGCCTCTTCTGATAGTCCATCCAGTGTAGTGCTCTGCTCCTTCGGGACAACTAGGGTGTGCCCGATGCTGGCTGGATTAATGTCAAGGAAAGCGAATACGTCCTCATCCTCGTACACCTTATGACAGGGAATGTCTCCTTGAATAATGAGTGTGAAAATGCTCGGATCGGAATCGCTCATGCTATTCCTCTGAGCTGATTATTGCCTCAGCCAAAGCAATCATGCCCTCGAGATAAATTGCGGTGACCAATTCGGTGTTCATCACCATGGAATGGTCTGTGACTCTGATTCCAGTATCTCGCAATCCAGCGAGGCTGGTTGCGGCTGCTTCGAGAGTTTTTTCGTCGCGACTACCGTTGAGATTTTTCATGATTGATGACATGGTGGTTGAGACGCGTCCTACTGACTCGCCGGTGGTTCCCATCAGGGATGTGACTCTATCTCGTTCGGACTGAATCGCCCCTTCCACCAAAGAAGAGGCGGCGAATGGTGTATCCGAGACCCAGTCTCCAGCGTGTTCTCCAGCACTGTTTCCACTCACTAGGTCCTCGAGCAACTGGTTCCCCGGCAGCATGCCAGATCCATGCATTCCAGTGTTGGCTGATCGTCCGGCCGCGTAAAGACCTGTGAACCACATATTACCATCTTCGAAGGTTACTCTGCCACTCTCATCCACAGGAGCGCCTCCTGTAGTTGCGGCGACGCTTGACATCAAAGGAATGACTTCAGTGGTAACGTCCAAGCCTGCCCTCTCTCTCACCCTTCTTGTGGTCTGAGCGAACCAAGGAGATGCTGTAGCATCGAGTGAACGTAGGTCGAGGACGCAGCCTTCTCCGTTGAGGATTGTCTCGGGTTCGACGTCCTCTCCACTCTCCTTTCGCAGTCTACCTCCAGCACCCAGCAAATCAAGGGGAAGGTGCATGTCAGTGCCGCGGATTGTGAGTGGGTGCCGAGGAGAATTGGCCATACCGGACAGGCCTACGCCTGCAGAAATAGCAAGGGCGGATCCGATACCCGCGCCATTCGAAGGAGAGGACCATATTCCTTGATGCCCTTCTGTGGCCAGAATGACAGCTTTGGATTGTATCGAAGATATTCCTCCAGTCAATAGATCCAGCACTACAACGCCACGAACCTGTTGATTGTCCATCACCAGAGAAAGGGGCACTAGGTCCGAGCGGCGAGGGATATTCCTCTTGATAGCCTGCTCCTCAAGAATACGAGTTACCTCTCTGGCCGTGCTGTCCCCGCAACCTGTCAGACGAGCCCTACTGTGGCCTGGTGCCTCTGAGGTGTGGGGTAGCCCTCCTTCTCTGCGGCGCAGAACCAATCCCCACCTCTCGAGTTCAGCAATGACTGAGATTGCCTCACCACAGAATCGGGCTGCTGCGACTTTGTTGGTCGACTCGCCGCCAGCTGTAACCGTATCGTTGCGATGTGCGGTGGAGTCAATCTCATCTATCGAGGCAGCCAAGCCTGACAGAGGAGCTGTGCCAGATGCTGAACCGACACCTGAGGAGTCAATCACCAAGGGGATTGTGCCTGCGTCGGCAGAAGCGATGGCTGCTCGCAGGGCCGCTGGACCGCTGCCGATGACGACTATGTCCCACGACTCCATGTTCTCTCCGTTGGTCGCAATCACAATAGCGTCATGAACGTGACGCTCGGGACTCCGTCCCGCGAGGACCTCAATCGGCTATGGATAGGGCCAGTCTTCGAACCGCCGATGCTGCGTCAGACATTCGCTGGCCTACGCTCTCCTGCTGCGCCTTTGACGACAGCGTGGTCTGCACCACAACTGAGGAGAGTGTTTCTCCGTACTCCCCCCTCAAGGTGACCTGAACTGGGTGCGAGCCTAGTTTGGAGTCCGGCCACGCAAGACCAATCCAGAGCACGGTGGCGTCATCCAACAGACGCCCCAGTGAATCGACCTGATCCGTTGCTCTTGCTCTGTCTATAGGACGAGAAGCCCTAGCCTCGACTCTGATTGTCTGTAGAGCCGGTTCCCCCTCGGCCACCACAACATCGAGTTTGACATTGGTATTGGCTCCGGTGTTGTTGTGTAACATAACGAATAGATCAGCCTGACCTTGAGAACATCGGGGGGGCAGGTCGAGATCTAGTCTCCAAGACACCTCATTCATCGAGTGGTCGCCTCTGATAGCCGAGTCCTGTAGTCTGTCAATCAACCTGAAGAGTCCTGGTTCCCATGCTTTGGTGTGCGCCAACAGGGTCCGCAGTGATTTAAGGTCGAACTTGTTCGATTTGTCAATCAAACTGTCGATTGCTGTCACTTTGAAAACACGCTTCGCCTCGGTCATCAGTCTAGCGTCGTTGAGCATTCCCCGCTCATTGAGATGTACAGCACGCAGAAGGTGCTCTATGGCCGAATCGGGGGTCTGATTTCCCCTTACACTATCCATTAGGGAGATTTTCCAATCATCCCACGCTGCCGCAGTCTCTGGATCTAGATGAGCGACCATGAGATCTGACAACGGCCTGTTCAAAGTGCTGTCATGTAGAGTCGGGGCATGCAAGGATAGCAGGGGAAATGAATTGGAGCGCATGGGAATCGAGTCATCCAGCAGTAGTGAGTTGAGGAAGCACAGTGCCCCCAGAGCCACCGAAGCGCCCAGGAGCATTGACCCGAGAGTATTGCCTGTCTCGAGGTCCCTCACTGCAATCAGCGCCAGCGCACCAAGTACTGCTGAGAGGAGGCGAATTCGTTCCCTCAGGGACCTTTCACGCAAGGTATTGAGAATTCGCTCCACGCCTGGATAGGCATCCATCGACCTCTGGCTCCCATCCCTCAACTTGAGGCGGTCGCGCGCGGACATCCTCGCGAAGGCTGCTGCTAGATTGGTGGGTATAAGCAACACAGCAAGGAGAGTATATGCTGCGATGGCCGCATCGTAGGAGGCGAAATCCCACTTTACCAGTAGCAAACCAGCGCATATAGGAGCCACTAATGAGAGAGCCTGGCGAATCAAAGGGGTCTGGGCGGATCCAGAAATGCGGGTCCAGAAACGCCTCCCGGTATCTCTAGCTGCCACTCTGCGTGAAAGAGCTCGTTGGTTTGAGACACCGAACTTGCTTGAATCCGAATATGGTGTCGGCAGCTTCGGGATAGGGGCCTCCATGGAACTTCGGAGGACGCAGGATGCTTGATGGCATCGGCGCTATTGCTGTCGATGGAGGGGGATTTTGCGAACGTTACCTTTCTTGGGGAGTGTGCTGTCGCAGAACCGGGCGATTAGTGTAGTCTGGATATCACCTTGGCCTCCTAAGCCGAGAACACGGGTTCAAATCCTGTATCGCCCGCCACTTCACTCAACCGAAGGCGAGGCCGTGCTCCTTGCCTGCTCTGGATACTTGGTGCAGGAAATTCTCGAATGGAATTCTAGCATGCATCGAGCGATTGAGCTGGGCGTCACAGTTGGCCAAAGCCCCTAGTAGCTGTTCACGGAGAGCCTCTGGGAGTGAGAGTCTGCGACCGACCAGAACGTCGTGGAGTTGGTGGACCACGTCATCGGAGTCCATTCCGTGGTCATTCATCATACTGTCAATTTCGGCCAATGCCCCCGCCAGCACCTTCTTCTTACGACCGCCCCTATTTTCCCACTTCCACTCAATCACTCTCCCCCTCAAAGCCAGTTCCAACAGGTGTCTGCCTGACTGCAGGGTTGTTGACTGAACTAGGGTGTGAACCGCCGAACGATCTTGTGCGAGGCCTCTCAGGTGCAGCATCTCCAAGGTGAACAGGGCCTTCCTGAGATTGCCTGCCGAGATGTACGCAATGTCCTCAAATACGCCCTCTACAATCTCCACGCCCTCTGATTCGGTAATGGAGTGCATAGCAGAAAGCATCGTGCCACGCTCAGTCGATGGGATTCGAATCATCTGAGTTCGAGAGCGTAACGCATCGATAATTCTTGAGGGAGCTCTGGCCACAAGGATGAACCTAGAGGCGTTTCCAACAGTCTCCATCATCCTGCGCAAGTAGGCCTGTCTGATTGAGCCGAGGTGGTCAGCGTCCTCGAGGACAATGAGTCGGCTCACCGGCAGAACACCGGGCGTGATTTTGATTTCCTTGCCAGCAGGGGCAATATCGTTCGGAGAGCCGGTTGAAATCCCTCTGTCAAAGGCATCTAGGCTGAGTCTTCCAGCTAGGGTGTCACTTGAACCAGTACCGCCGGGTCTGAGAAATTTCTCGAATGTGCTCATGGCGCCGCGTTGCCTGACGAGGTCGCGGGCCTGTAGAATATGAGTTGTTGAGCGCCACCCTCTTCCGAGAATCTGGCGGGCAACCAATCGCCATGCTGCCGTCTTACCTACACCCGCTGGGCCGGTTATCAGCAAGTGCGGTGGATCAGTGGATAGGCTGGCTGAGAGAAGTGCTTGACGCGCCTTGTTGGGTACGGCTAACTGCTCGAATGTCCGAGGTGCGTGGGTATTCAGCCAGCCCGTCACGAGAGGCCGTCGGATTGGCAGGACTTGAAGACCGCGCTGCTCATTCGGCCTTCAGGGTCTTGTGGCGTCCTTCCTTACGGGGTTTGACAAAGATCCGGTATCCACACTTGTGGCAGGACTTTCCAGAGGTGCCGGCCTCGGTCCACGTTAAGTGGCCGCAGCGCAGGCATTTGTAGCGAATCTCGAGTGGATCCATGGTCGATTCGCAATGAGTGCATTTTGGCAGTTCAGCGGGGCTCCACCCCCGACGATCGGTGCGATTGCAGTTCCTGCACTTGTGGAGCACGAGACGTTCTGCTTCGGTGGACATCGAGCCGGCGACCTGTCCGGCCTTCTTCAATCTGTCCTATGGCTCAGCGGGCCCTATGGGCCCGTTCACACACTGCGACGAAGTTCTCGAAAATCCTCGCACCGTACTCCGAGTCGTTGACTTCGGGGTGAAACTGTAGCCCGAATCGGTCGCCGGCCTCGTTCTCCATCCCTTGAACCTCGCAGGACTCGCTTTGCGCTGTAATCACGAAACCGGGAGGGGCCTGTACGACCTCGTCGTTGTGACTCTCCCATACTGTCTGCTCGTCTGGTGTCCCCTCGAACATCGCCCCACCGCCATCGACGAGTGTTATCGTCGCGGCCCCGAACTCGGGCTTGGACGCCTCGGCCGCCCTGCCTCCGTAGAAACCGGCCATGAACTGGTGGCCGGCGCAAATCCCGAGGATTGGAACGTCTAGGCCGAGGTAGCCCCCGCAGTTGCCCAGCTCCCCAGTCAGGCCGACCCGGGCCGCACCTCCAGACAGGATGAGCCCGTCGACCTCGCGAAGCTCGTCTAGAGGAGTTTTGTTGGGCAGAATCTGGGTATCGACGCCGAGGTAGCGCAGCATCCTCCACTCGCGGTGCGTCCACTGGCCCCCATTGTCGATGACATCGATGACCAAGGGAATGTCGTCCATGCCAAACCGCAGTGCGGCCGGATGATGAACAATACCCTGTCAAAGATTGAAAAAGAGGTGCCTTGTCGAAGGGGCCCTGCCCTGATGGTGTAGTGGCCTATCATGCAGCCCTGTCGAGGCTGCGACCCGGGTTCAAATCCCGGTCGGGGCGCCACTCAATCGTGCTAGGACCGCCTGCACTCACTGTTTCTCACTCCGTTTTTTCTTGCCACCAGTTGGCTTCTGCTTCGGGCTCGGACTCCTCTGATTTTTGGGGTTCTTGATCGGGATTAGATTCTCGATTCTTCCAGGCGATAGAATGGGGGTGGTATTCTTCATCACGGCTGAGGGTGTATAAGCCAATAATTGAGAATAATGTTAGTACTAGCAGGATGAGGGTCATGTCATCTTCTGGTATCCCAACAATTGAGGAGATTGAAGCGAACGGGAGCCAAACTCCCAATTGATCTAACAAACCCAAGGCTCCTACTGATACTAAAAACGCCCAGAAGAATAATTCAGTCGCTTGTTTCTCATCATTAGCCAAGGTATCCCTCCGGTTGTTCTTCCCACCAGTTGGCTATCAGGTTGATTCATTGAAGAGAGTGAGATAAGTCTGTCTACGACGTAGGGGTCATTCATACCTCAAAGGAGCATTGTGGATATGAAGGGTGCATGGGTGGAAGGAAGAGATTCGTGCAGTCACGGTTGACTGTAGACAAGCCCAAGAGGCTTGAAGAATCGAGGCTTAGAGTTACAGGCATCATCGATACTGGGCTGGGAACATAATCCTCACCGGTTTGAGAGATAATCAGGTTGATGGCATCGCCTGAGGGGATGATTACATCCATTCCGAAGAATTCCATTTTGGCGATTACCGTCGCCCCGGGAGTCAATATCTCACCATCACCACCTCCAGCATGGAATCTCAGGTCCATCACAGCATGCCCTAGGTGCATGCCACTGCTTGCTTGAACCATTTCCACGAAAAGGTG
>DAUV01000095.1:9297-27281 GCA_002505325.1 Euryarchaeota archaeon UBA623
CCAACAATGCGAGTTTCGGTATCGAACTCAGTGCACTCAACAATCAAACTGGAAGTCGATGTTATTGTGTTGCTTCCTCCTATCGAACATGAGTCCATATCGAAGTAAATCCACTCTTGATCTGGAGGAGGGTAGTTGGGTTCAACCCTCCATCCTCCCATGTTGTCTTGAACCTCAGCAATCAGTCTGGGTTGTGGTCCCTTGTCCTTGAGGTAGAAATTGAACCATTCTAGCATATCATCTGCCCAATCCCAACGCAGTGTATAGGGAAATGCCTCGGCTCCTCGGCCACTGTTCAGGCCCTCATGGCCACTTCTGCGGTCGGGATAGTCGTGACCCCATTGCCCGTAGAGGCCCTTGACATCAAAGCCAGCCTCAAGCAGAGTATTGTGTACTGGAAAAGCCATGTGAGGGTCAACGTTCCAATCCTGCAGACCATGGATGATGTATACAGAGCCGTTGTAATTCTGTAGAGCTCTGGTCAAGAAGTGGCGCTCTTCCCAATAGTCACTGCCAGTCCACGCAAGATTGTCGCCGGTCAGATACGCCCCCACTCCTGCATAGTAGCCCTCGAAATAGCCCTCGCAAGCATTCTGAGCGTCCTCTAAATCACCATCCAAACCGAAGCTGCCGTAGACGCCGTTGTGCATGATTGCCCCGCGCGCCTCCATGCTACCATTGCGCCACATCAGGTCGTGGACGCCAATTAATCCGGACATTGGCACTATGGTCTTCAGATGATCCGAACCCATCGCTGCTGCTTCCCACGGTGTGGAGCCGTCATACGATTTTCCGATTACGCCGACATTACCGTTCGAGAAGGGCGCGTCTCCGAGATACTCCACAGCAGCATGTATTCCCTCTTGCTCATCGAGACCCATGAGATCCATACAGTGATTCGACTCTCCGGTACCAAATACTGACACTTGCGCGACTCCGAAACCATGTGGTACAAAGTTCTCTATTAGAAAACGACCGAGTCTGTCTGCTGGAGTCAAGGCATCGACGTCACCATCATCATAATACGGCCCAATCTCGGCAATTACAGGAACCCTGCACTCCTCAGGTAACTCTGCGGCGTCCATGTCACACCCTTCGATAATAGGAAGCCACAGACCCATGTGGACTTCTGCGCCACCAGTGACTCCAGCACCACCATCACTCGCAGTAATTGCTGGTACTGGGACAAAGATGGAGCGAACTGTATCAATACCAAATGAGCCGTTCCATGAGACTCGGCTAAACACGTCGTCGTCCTGATAGTACTTGTTGGATCGATCCTCGACGTCCGGAAGCCAGTGCTCGTACTCTGGCTCTTCTTGTAATTCGTCATCGAAGCCAAAACAGCCCGTAAGAGTTGAAGAAAGCAATATGAGGGTTAGGACGGTGCATCCAAAACGAGTTGCCATGCTATTCACCCTCAGAAGTTGTGGCTATCCATGCCTCGAAAGAGCAAAGTCGCAATGTAGAGCTGTAGTCACGCTTGATTCTCAACTCAGGCTCAGGGGTGCCCTCTAGACGATTCGGGAGGGATGATTGGATAGCGGTATTAGCGGCGTCAATCTCTGATTCTGCTACTATCACCCTGCCTCTAACTAAGCTCGGAGATTGAGTATCCAATAGAGGGATGAGTGTTGGGAGGAGTTCGATAGTTCGGTGTGGTAAGTTGACCAAAAGTAAGTCCCAGTTTCCAGATGTCATTGGGTGTGAGGGTAGAGTGGTGGCATCGGCCACCCCAACGAGCCTATCGGGGTGAATTCGGGAGAGCGGGAGGGGGGCGCTTGGGTATTCCCTGTGGTCCCAGCGACGCAGGTTGTCGAGTAGCATCTCCACGGCATCGGGATTGAGGTCCGATGCGAGTGCTTCACCCACCAGATTAGGTTCTCCGAGAAGTGTCGCAAGGGCCGGACCGACACCGCAGAACGGGTCACATACGCGCAGTGGTCGACCGAGCAAGGAGCGGAGCTCTTTGGCGAGATTCAGTGTCTCAAGTCGCTCTGATTGTAACTTGGTAGAGAAGTATGCACGTGTGGGGTCGCATAGAATGTTTCTTCCAGACTCCTTGACCATTACTCTGGTGCTAGTTATGTCCTCAGGAATATTCTCCAAGATTATCTCGTTTTCACGCCGCGCTCCTATGGGTGTCAAGTCCCGAATCCTGAGTTCACCTAGCACTCCTCGATCGGACAACACCAGTCTGATGTGAGGGTGCGATTGGAGTTTGGCGGTGGCGATCTGCTGTGAGTAGTCGGCGACCTCGTCATCCAGCCTTACAATCATCATGTCACCGAAGAACTCGTGCGAGGATGGCCATGCCTCGCCATGGAGTTCAACTGTCTCTTCACCAAGCATTCCGCTCAGATGTGTCCACCAGTCGCTGTCAGCCCTCTCATCTGGCTTACCCTCATTCTCCACGATATCGAAGTTCGCTAGGCCATCGGGCAGTGATAGCGGAGCACCAAAGTCCAGAGGAATTAACCTGGATTTGCCGTCTTCTGTGGGGAACACGTGCATGCTGGGAGCGAGCAAGTTGTGCTCGCGAATCAGGCCCAAGGCCTGCTCCACCTGATGATTGGGTACTGAGATATGGCGCATCACGTTCATGGTGGGCAGCGGGGCAGCCCGCTTCACCATGACGGATGGAGAGGTGGGGGCCGGACTTTGGTTGATTGGCATCGGACCGGGTGACTTGGACCACATAACTGAGCGTGCTAGGAGTGTTGCTAGAGAGTGCTCCAAGAGATATCTAGAGGGTTACACTGCGGTCCTGCCACCTAGTGAAGAGAAGCGTTTAGAATCAGTAGTGGGCAAGTGGGAGAAGTTGATGAGAAATGAGGTTGAGAGGCCTGATGAACTACTCAAACTAGCTAGCAATCAATCGGTGGCACTTCTGATTGTTGGTGACCCCATGCAGGCGACTACGCACATAGATCTGGAGGATCGATGTGCCGATGAGGGGATTGATTTTCACGTCATACCCGGTCTGACTGCCACTGCTCTTGCAGTCTCACAATCTGGATTGCAGTCATATCGTTTTGGCCGACAGGTCACCATCCCCTTCTCAGCTGGTGAATATCTACCTACATCCCCGTTGGAAATGATATGCAAAAATAAGGAGGCGGGGCTTCATACTCTGGTGTTGCTCGATCTCGATCCAACAGGAATGGGTTTGGAAACACCACGCCCAATGATGCCTGGTGAGGCCGTGTCACTACTCGAGAAGATGGGTGAGCGAATCGAAAGTGACTCATTGGCACTCAATAAACCCATCAGAAACTGGGTTGGGATGTTACTGAGCGACCTCGGCACCGAAGAAGAACGAGTCGTATCAGGTACTCTTGAGGAGCTTTCAGAGATTAGCATGGGATATGTGCACGCGTTCATACTCCCAGCCAAGTTCAGCGGCATGGAGGAATCTGCCTTCGAGCGCCGCGGGCTTACCAATTAGACGACGGACTCAAACAGGAGATTTGTTTGGGGGGGGTGAGAGAGATGGCGAAGCCCCCTGCAGAAGTCAGCTTTCCTGGTGACAAAAATCGACGCAAGAAGATTCGTATGCGAGGGATAAAACAGGCTTCGAAGGAGATTCAGCACCGGCTCGATAGAAATCTCGAGGAACTGATGGACGACCCAGAGGTATTCGTGCCAGAAATAAGGGGAGAAGTAGATAGATCATTTTTCTCGAAGGACAAAATGGCGAAGACGCTCAAGGAACTCTCTACAGTGGCCTCAAAACGTAACGATCCTAGATGGCTGCGCAAGCGTATGACGAAGAAAGGAGGTGATCCTGTGTGCTGTGCGTTGGCTGGTAGTCTGCTTGCCGCAACAGAGGAAGACCGATCCACCGTCGCGGTGTTCAAGAATCCCCTATTCGGGGTTGCCAGTTACATCCGCAGAGGCAATGGCAAGCAAAGCCATCTTGCAGGAATCCAGAATCACACTCATCCAAAGTTGCGTTTACTAGTCTGGGACGAACACGCCAAGGCGGGTCAGTGGTTCTTCTCGTGGGACGGTGGTTTCGTATTCACTGGGAATACTCCTTCTCCTCCGGCCGAATGGGTGGATTGGAGTCTTGATAACGCCTCAATTGAATTGAATGGTGACCAAGTCAAATGGAGCAGGGGTCTTGACGAAAATACGGTTACAGATGGTGAGATGACCGAAGCCGGTTGGCTGCGTATGGAATTCGGTGGTGGTGCTGTAGTGGGTCTTTCTCAGGCAGCTCTGGCGAAGTCTGAGGTACAGTTCGCCCAAAGTGTGGCGATGGGGATGATGCCGCCTCGCCTTAGAGACGTTTCCAGCGCCGAGTGGATGTGGAGGCCAGAGGGTTGGCCTAAGGAGAGAGATTTGCCTGAAGAAGGGGTCGAACGGCTTGATGAAGTCCTCGAGGCTTGGCTTGGGTTGGCACTCGATGATTCCCTTCTAGCGAGATCTTGCAGAACTAGTATACTGAACTCCATCAGCGATGGTTATGTGGTTGGGACCCACTGGTTCTCGGAAGAATCCCGTGGAGAGTTCTTAGAGCACATGTTAGGAACTGCAGAGGAGAGAGCAGCGTTAGCCTGTATCCTAGACTCACTGGAGACAGGGATTCACGTCAGAACTGATGGATTGGTTCTTGAAATCGAGGACGATGTTATCCGCTTCGAAGACTCGAGTTGCCACCCTAATCTTGTCGCACTATGGCCGGAACACGGCCTCACCATACTCGAGGGAATCTATGGGATGACTGGGGATGATGCTGGGGCTATTCTAAACAAACAAGAGAAACGAAAGCAGGGCTTTGGGGCTTTCTTCCGCGAACTCGGTGATAGTAGGTCCACGGCTTTGCGATTGGAGAGACTGCCATGGGAAGTCGGTTCTCTACCTAGTCCTCTGGACTTCGTTGACAATCTGATTAGACAAGCCGTCGATAGTGGGGTTGCTTCCACCGTATCCAAGGCGCGGAAAGGGAAGGGTTTGGAGATGGCGATGGGCTGGGCTTGGCTCAATGTGCACGATAGAACCGAGTCGGATGCTTGGCGCTTTGATGAGGCCAGTCGAGACAAAGGGGGTGATTGGGTCCCGGCTCTACAGGCATTGTGGGATGCTGCCGAGGACCTGTTACTCAACGACAACAAAGATGCAGTGCAAGACTACGAAGCGGCGATGAAGTGGCTTTCTGAGGCTAGTGGTTCGGGCAAGCTGCCCTAATCAATGCGAGAGAGTTATCCAAATTGCAACAGCAAACAGTGATCCCCCCATCACCCGATTGAGGTTTTTCGCAGATTCGGGACTACTGAAGGTCCTCTTCAAGAGAGTGCCGAAGGCAGCCCAGGACACTACTGCTGGCAAGCCGCAGAGAAGATTCAGTAAAACAAGTAAGGCCTTAGCCTCAAAACCAGTTCCAAAGAGAGTCCCAAAGGCTGTCATTAGCACGAGGAAGTGAATCCAAGCCTTCCCATTGACAACTTGCAGTACAATACCTGTAATGGTGCCAAGACGTTCGCTCTCCTGCACTTCTTCCGATATCGGGGAAGCCGAAGCCACCTGGAATGCGAGATAGGCAATGTAGGCCGCTCCTAGATACCTCAGTAAGTCGAAGTATAACTTGTTCTCTTCGATAAACACAGTAGCGCCACCGACAAACAGACCGAGTGTTGACCAGCCGATTGCCATACCAGCAATCAGAGGGAGGGTTGCCCGTAGACCATGTTGGGAACCATGTGCAGCACATAGTACATTATTCGGGCCCGGAGAAAAACACATCGGGAGAATGAAAACAAGGGTGGCGATTAGTAAATCAATATCCATGCGGATACCTCAAGCTCTGGTTTCTAGGAAGGCGTTAGCAGCAGCCAGTGCTTGCTGCATATCGGTCCACAAGTCCTCGACATCCTCTATCCCGACGCTCATCCTAACGAAACCCGGGACTACTCCTGCCTCCCTACGCACCTCTTCGGGTACGAACATGTGGCTAGAATTGAACGGGCACTCGACGAGGCTCTCTATCCCACCGAGGCTGGTGGCCTCGAAAATAAGTTCCAGCGCTCTCATGTAACAAAGAGCCGCCTCATCTCCTCCCTTGATGACGTAAGACAACATACCACTTCCTCTAGGCATAATCCTCTGAGCGACTTCATGGTCGGTGTAATTTGAGAGGGAAGTATGGTTGACGCTCTCTATCATCGGATGTCTCTCCAATCTGCTCGCTAGTTCAGCAGAGTTGGCAGCGTGGATTGGCATACGGGCGTGGAGAGTTCTCATCCCCCTCTCAAGCAAGTAACACATATGCGGATCGGCGGCGCCCCCTAGATGCACTTTCTTGGGAAATATTTCTGCCACTAGGTCCTTGCTTCCGACTACGATTCCTGCTATCAAATCCGAGTGGCCTCCGAGATATTTAGTTCCTGAGTGAATAACTAGATCGAAGCCCATTGATATGGGATTGCATGCCCAAGGGGTTGCGAATGTGTTGTCAACGATAGCGATGAGTCCGTGCTTCTTAGCTACAGCAGCCATTGCCTCTAGGTCGCACACCTTGAGAACAGGGTTAGTCATGGTCTCGACGTACAGAATCTTGGTGTTCTCCTGAATGGCTGCCTCGTAGGATGAGGGGTCCCTGATATCGGCCATTGTTACCTCGATGCCAAATCTTGGAAGGTCCTCGGTCATGAATCCGTACGTGCCGCCATAGCAGTCGGGGCTCGCCACCATGTGGTCGCCATTCGAAAGTAGAGCGAGTAGTGTTGTTGTGATTGCCGACATTCCACTCGCGAATGTCTCCCCGTCCTCTGCGCCCTCGAGGGCGGCAACCTTCTGTGCTACTCCCTCGGAGTTGATGCTTGAGAGGCGGCTATACAGTGCTGTGTGCTGAGCTCCATTGGCCCAACCCTGATATCGCTCGTCAGTGAGTTGGTAGGTCGAGGTCAGGAAAATGGGGGTGGAAGCGGCTCCCTCAATATTCTGGGTTCCTGACCATATCGCGCGCGTTGCGAATCTCTTGTCGGAGTACTTGTCGCTCATGGAACTCCGAGTAGCGATAGTGTCATCAACTATACGCCGGTAATATTTAGAAAATGTCGAATAATAATCAGAAATACTAAGATAATCCGACTAAATGTCGGAATAATTTATTTCTCACCGTCACTTCCCAAACTCATGCCTACCTCAGAATTGGACGCCAAGGATGCAAGTATAGTTGGTATGTTGAAGGAAGATTCGCGGGCCAGTACACAAGCTATAGCCGACACTTTAGGAATGCCTAGGGTCACCGTTCATGATAGGATAAGGAGATTGCAAGAGAGGGGGGTTGTGCAGCGCTTCACAGTGGAGCTTGGAAAGGAGGAACTTGGGTGGAGTCTGCATGCCTTCATCCTCGCCAACTGGGCTGGAGATAGGGGGGAGACCGATAGACGGGATGTGGCTCAAGAGATCTGTGGTATGCCATTCGTTGTTGGATGTCACATAGTCACCGGGCAATGGGACTTCATCATCGAGGTCCTAGCGAAGAATATGGAGGACCTTGGTGACTCAATTCTCGATGGTCTCTCAGCAGTACAAGGAGTAGGTCACACCCAGACTCTGGTTTCCTTCTATAATTTTGATGGCGCGGCAAAGGCCCTTAGCTAATTCAGCCCAATAGCTGCTAGCACCGAATTCATATCGGCGTCTACTACGATCGATTCGGCGAGAGAGTTCTCAATCGCTACTCCAGGGTCCTTCAAGCCATGACCAGTCACGGTAACAACTACTGTACTCCCTTTAGGAATGCTATCTGAAGCATGGGACTTCAGTAAACCAGCGATGCCGGCAGCGGAGGCGGGCTCCACAAATATCCCTGCGGATCGAGCCAGAAGCCTTTGGGCATCCAGTATCTCATCGTCGCTCACCATGTCAATTGTACCTGATGACTCCGTGGCTGCATTGACCGCGTTGTCCCAACTTGCTGGATTGCCGATGCGTATTGCGGTAGCAATGGTCTCAGGGTCCTCTACAGGGGCTCCGCGTACAATCGGAGCGGCGCCTTCTGCCTGCCACCCCATCATTCGAGGCAGCCCCCTACTTCTCCCAGCTTCGAGATACTCATTGTATCCTAACCAATAGGCAGTGATGTTGCCAGCGTTGCCCACTGGGAGGAAGTGTAAGTCAGGAGCATCTCCAAGAGTGTCGCAGACCTCAAACGCCGCCGTCTTCTGCCCCTGAATACGGAATGGATTGATGCTGTTCACCACTTCGATCTCGTCCCTCTCGCCTAACCTCCTAACGATTTCTAGGGCATCGTCGAAGTTCCCCCTAACCTCAAGGGTCCGGGCTCCATGAATTAGGGCCTGGGCCATCTTTCCATAGGCTATCTTTCCTTCTGGAATCAAGACTAGACAGGTCATTCCAGCGGCGGCGGCGTAGGCCGCAGCGGATGCACTGGTGTTGCCAGTACTGGCACACACCACAATGCTGGCCCCACGCTCTGCGGCCTTGGTGACGGCCAGTGTCATTCCTCTGTCCTTGAACGAAGCTGTGGGGTTGAGTCCCTCATATTTGACAAAGAGACGGAAGTCTCCCCCGATATCACTGACGATGCCGGGGGCCTCGATGAGAGGGGTGCCACCTTCGTTCAGAGTGACTACGTGGGTCTCTTCAGACACCGGTAGGAACTCGCGATATCGTCGAATCACGCCGTGGCCCGTCATGGTCAGACCAGATGGGTTTCAGCCATGAACCTCACCCGGGCTACCAAAGCGCCCTGCAAGGTTGAGGCAGATAGCAACAACAGGCCCTATCAGTACGGCGAAAATAATTGTGCCCTCCCTAAATGTCCCTCCCAATAACACACCGAGCACTAGAACAGAAACTTCGATGCTACCTCGGACCCTTGCTATGGAAATCCCAGAAACCTTCTGCAACCCGGTCATCCAGCCGTCCCGCGGACCCGGACCCAAATTGGCTGTGAGATAGATACCACTGCCAATTCCAATCAAGAATACCCCCCCAAGGACCTCGGCGACCGCCATTTCCTGTGAATCAGGAACTGGGAGAAGAGGTACCATCACCTCAATCGCAGCAGCGATAAATATCGCATTGAGGATTGTACCGATACCGGGCTTCTCCTTCAAAGGAATCCAGAGGAGAAGTACGAGTATGCTGACAAGGAAGGTGGCTTGACCTACTGACCAGTCGATGTTCAGTGCTATTCCCTGAGCCAGTACAGTCCAAGGTGTGTTGCCGATTCCCGCTGCAATCAGCAAGGCATCGCCGGTGCCGAATATCCAGAGGCCTGCTATCAGAATCAACAGGGTCCTGACGGGAGGCCTAGTGGTCATGGGGTCGGTCGCGCTCCACCATGTAGTGGGGACCTCTTTGGCAGGATGCAGTAAGGAAAGCATGCCCATAGGCCACGATGGGGCTTCGGCCTTGAACCCAATCGGAGAATCTGGGCGTGCTAGATGCCTTCCCTGCTACTATCTGAGGGGTCTCATATGGCTCACAGCACATCGAAGAGGTGATTGTGATTCAACCCGATGCATAGTTTGAATGCAAGGTGTCGCTTAGCCCGGATACGGTGAGCCTGTGGAACAGTGGGAACAGCCTATCGACACGGGGGAAGTTCCGGATGATGGTTCCAACTTCGATGTGATTGTAGTAGGAGGAGGGCCAGGAGGGGCGGCTGCGGCCTCCTACCATGCCATGAACGGTTGTCGGGTGTTAATGCTCGAGAAAGCAGTCTGGCCCCGGGACAAGCCGTGCGGAGACGCTGTTGGGGGCAAATCATTGTCTCATGTCGAGGAGCTTGGAGTGCTCCCTATGATCGAAGCCACACCTCACTATGTTGTCGATTCCATTCTCTTTGGTAGCACCAACGGTTCAGAGGTTAGGGTGATGCTACCCAAGGAATCTTATGAGGCGAAGGGATTGATGTCAGGCTACGCCCTACCTAGGATTCAATTCGATTACATGATGTTCAAGCGAGCTACTGAGATAGTTCTTGAAGCCGATGGAGCGGTAATCCAAGGCTTCTCTGTCAACGATGTAACTGTTGAAGGAGTCGGCGAAGGAGTGAGGATTTTGGGAGTAAAAGGGAAGGTAGGAGGTGCTCGCTCTGAGGAACCTGAGCTTGCCTTCCGGGCTCCATTGACGGTTGGGGCGGGTGGTTACAACTGCCCAGTATCACGCACTATCACCGAGGTCCACGGAGAACCATTCAGAGATGATGAGCACTTCTGTGGAGGTTACCGCGAGTATTGGGAGAATGTTGGTGGCCTCGGAGACTCGGAGGGACCAATAGAAATTCACTTCATCGATGAAGTTCTACCTGGCTACTTCTGGCTGTTCCCAGTCCAGAAGGGAGTGGTAAATGTTGGAATAGGGATGTTAATCTCTGAACAGAGGAAGCAGAAGGGGAAGAAAAAGTCCCTCAAGCAGATACAGAAGTGGGTCATTGAGGAGCATCCCCGGTTCAAACAACGATTTGCCAACGCCACTCTCGTGCCTAAATCACAGAAGGGGTGGCAACTCCCATTCGGCTCTCCGAGAAAGAATGCGCCTTCCTTCCAACCTAGGCGAGGGGCAATGGCTGGAGCAATGGCTGTGGGGGACGCAGCCAGTCTGGTTGATCCATTTAGTGGAGAAGGTATTGGTAACGCTTTACTGACTGCCAAGATGACGAGTAGACACTTCGACAAAGAGTTACACTCAGACGGTTTTCCCGAGGATGCAGCGGTGGCGTACATGGAGGATATGTGGAAGGAGTTGGGGAAGGAACTGTCAAATTCCACAAAACTGCAGCGGTTGATGAAAAGGAAGCGTCTTACTAATTGGTTCATCAAGAAAGCATCAAAGAAAAAAGAAATTGGAGAGATGATGTCTGAGATGATTGCTAGCAAGGAGTCGCAAGAGGTACTTTGGAGTCCTTGGTTCATGTTCAAGACACTGATACTACCATGAGGTGAGGTGATGAGGGAAATACCACGCACTCTAGAGGGAATCGAGGCGGTGTTCCTCGATCTCGACGGGACAATATATCTTGGTGACGAAGTAATAGAGGGGGCCTTGGACTTCCTCTTGCGATTGAAAGAGAGGGGGGTTCAGAGATTCTTTCTCTCTAACAACTCGAGTAAGTCTGTCATACAATATGTCGAGAAATTACAGGGCATGGGGGTGCCTGCTGATTCAGAAGATATTCTACTATCAACCCACGATTTACTCGCTTGGTTGAGTGATAATGGGATCTCAGAAACTTACCTCGTCGGTACTTCTGGGATGAGGCAGATGCTCGAAGACGCCGGTGTTTCTACTAATTCAGAAAATCCTCAGTACGTTGTTTTAGGATACGATACCGAGATAACATACGAGAAGCTTAGCACGGCCTCGGTGCACCTCCACAGAGGAGTTCCAATGGTCGCTAGTCATCCGGATACAGTCTGTCCCTCGCCCAATGGTGGTCTGCCTGACACCGGGGCCTACATGGATCTGTTCGAAGCGACTACGGGTGTGCGTCCGGAGCACGTTTGTGGTAAGCCAAATCCGGGGATGATTTTGCATAAGGTTGAGTCGCTAGGCCTACGCCCTGAGCAGTGCGCAATGATTGGAGATCGGCTCTATACTGATATGGAGATGGCAGAAAAGGCTGGAGTTCATGGCATATTGGTTCTCAGTGGTGAGGCCACAAAGGAGGACGTGGAAAATGCTCCGCAGAATCCTTCGTTAGTAGTTGGCTCCGTCGACGAATTGTCACATTAAGGGAGAAACCCTCAACCACGACAACCCCTGCCGAAATCGTGAGCGAGGGACTTGTCACAGTAACAGGGGCGAGCGGTTACATCGGCAGTCATGTGGTGGCTAACCTACTCGCGCGCGGTAGAGACGTGAGAGCGACCGTTCGGGACTCCTCCGACCCAATCAGGGTCGATCACCTGAGAGCGTTGCCAGTGGCCGAAGGGGGGACTCTCGAGATTGTCGAGATGGATCTGTTCGACGAAGCTTCCGTGCATGCTGCCATCGCTAACTGTACCGACCTGATACACACCGCTGCGGCGGTGAGAATCAGCGCCAAGAATCCCCAGAGGCAGATAGTCGACCCCAGTGTGATTGGTACTCGCAACGTGGTCGCTGCAATCGATGCTGCAGGTACCGTGGAGAGATTCGTCCACACCTCCTCAACCGCGGCGATAAGGCCGATGGCTTGGAAGAACGGAGAGACTCTGACTACAGAGACCTGGGCGGATGATGCAACCCTCGAAGGCAACCCGTACGGGCTGGCCAAGGTGATGGCGGAGAGGATTGTTCGAAAGTGGCATTCGGAAGGGGGAGTGGGGAAGCCACGGATGGTCACAATCCACCCGAGTGTAGTCTTCGGCCCTCCAATGAGCGAGATACACCTACGTGGGTCGCTCTCGTTCCTGAACGCCTTAGTCAAGAGGAAGGTGCCCCTACTGATTCCCATCCAAATCAACATCGTCGATGTGCGGGACGTGGCTGAGGCGCATGTGAGGGCATTGACCATGGGTCAGAACGCCGGAAGATACCTAACGGTGAGTGGGGATATGCAGTTCTCTGAGATTTCGAGGATTCTAAGGAAAGAGTACCCCGAACTCAAGACCCCGAGATTCACTGTTCCCTATGTGATTGCGTTGGTCTTTGGGCCGCTATTCGACAAGCGAATCACATTATCATGGGCAAGACAGCATCTGAAGAGGAAGCTCTACTGGGATGCAACACCGGCCGAGCGGGAGTTGGGTATGTCATGGAAGTCGGCTAGAGATTCGGTGATCGATTCAGTGCCGGGACTGCTTGAGAAGGATAGCAACTGAAGCCTAAGTCAGTAGATAGGATTAGTTTTCAACGGGGCTACTAACGGAGGGTCGTGCCCAGAGTAGCTCACCTACTCATTCTACTGATGCTGAGTTCTACAATCAGTGGGTGTCTTTGGTGGAAAGATGATGAAGTTGTAGAAGGTGAAAAAGGGCCGTTTAATTTTGAACAAGACACTCCACACACCACTTGGTACCACTATCCTGGAACGGTATCGGAACCATGGGCTGTTGATGCTACCGACTCTACTGCGGTGTCTGCGGCAAACATCACAGCAAATTTGAGTGGGAACAATACCCCATACTTCACCAACGCCACCTACTATGGAACTGGGTTCGACACCTTCGAGCCGACCATAGGAATCACCGGCTCCGGTGCCATCTTTTTCACCAACTACAACGGGCTCGGTGATGGTACTCACATCATCCGCTCTCGGGACCAGGGGCAGACATGGGAGGATGTAGGGCCGTTCGGGACTGTGGATGAGGACTCAGGGCAGACTCCCAACTCCAACGACCCTTACATCTACGTCGACAAATTCACTGACAGGCTGGTTAAGTTCGACATGCACGCCCTTGCTGCAATGTTCGTTGAATATTCAGACAATGACGGAGACTCGTGGAGTGCTCCTTTTCCCGTAGAGGGTTACTATGTGACTCAGGATCACCAGAGTATAGCCTCGATGCCGCCTCCGCCTGGTGTAACAGCATTTCACGAGGTAATCTACGTCTATTGTATCAACACGGGCTCCCCTGCAGCTGGAGCACAGTGCTCCCGCTCACTAAATGGGGGTATGTCGTGGGATGTGCAGAGAATTGGTTTTCCTAGCAGTAGTTTTCCTCAGTGCTCAGGGCTTCACGGACATGTAGCCGGGGGTATAGATGGGGCAGTATACAGAGGAAACCCATCTTGCGAGGGGCCGGCTGTCTACCGTTCTCTAGATGGAGGTTACACTTGGACAGAACATACCATAACAACAGAGGTCGGGATGCAGCAAGGGTGGCACGCTCATGAGGTTGCAACGGCTGTTGATGATGGGGGTAATGTCCACGCTACTTGGATTAGTAACGACCAGATGCCGTGGTACGCATACTCACGGGATCAAGGAAACACCTGGAGTGACCCGATGATGGTTGCAGCCCCGGGTGTCAAAGAGACTGGTTTTCCAACAATCTTCGCAGGTGCAGAAGGGCGTGTGGTGGTCGGCTATATTGGAGAAGTGAATGATGTGAGTGCGAATAACACGACGTCTGGAGGAGTTGGTTGGAACGGTTATATGGCCATCATGACAGATGCTTTTGTCGAGAATCCGCTCATCACTACTGTGGCTGTTAACCAGCCAAATGACCCATTGGATGTCACTTCTGATTGTGGCAATGTACGCTGTGGTGGGTTTGGGGACTTCATCGATGTCGAGATTGATGATGAGGGCCGTCCTTGGATTGCGCTTGCGCATAACGCAGCTGGGTTTGATGAGGCGATTATTGGGACGTTGACTGAAGGTCCTGCTCTATTTGGTGATTTAGCGTATCTTCCGGTGCTTCCAGCTGGCGGTAATACAACCCTGCTGATGGGATAACATGCCGCCGTTCATCTGATGTATGCGAGTCGTGACCGCGAACCGTGCGTGCGACAGCGATGATGCTGGTTCTATTGATGATTTCAGCCCCCCTTGGGGGCTGTTTCGGAAAAGAAGAAGTGGTAGTCGAAGAGAAGGGTCTGTTCGAAGAACTGTGTCCTGATGGTATCGCAAACAATACCTGGTACCACTATTCCAATGCTACTGATGCTACCAAAGTATCACACATCTTCAATGGAACCTCGGTGCTAGTTGGTAACAACGTTCCAGCCTGCGCAGTCGGAACCTACTACGGTATTGGGATGACTACATTTGAGCCGACTATTGGTGTCACAACTGCTGACAACCTCTACATGACTAGTTGGGGAAATGGTGACGCTGGATCTACGGCTATAGTACGCTGCTCTGGGTTGATAGGAATGACCAATGTCAGTGAATATGTCTGCGAGGATGTCTACAGCGCATTCCTACCTGTTGCTAACAGCAACGACCCATACCTCTACGTTGATCCATGGACAGACCGTGTAATGAAATTCGATATGCACGCACTTCTCGGGATGACTGTTGAGTGGTCCGACAATGAGGGTGGGAGTTGGACTGGACCTTCTGTGGCGACAGGTTGGTCAGTTCAAGATCACCAGACTATTGCATCTTCCCCTTACCCGGCATTACTCCATCCTACGACATGGGTTTTCTGTGTCAACGGCAACTATCCTTACCCAGTTTGCTCCGCTAGCAATGATGGAGGATTGACTTGGGGGCCAGAGCTTCCGGGTGCGCCGAACGGCTGTGATAGTGGTGGGTTAACCGGTCACATGATGGGGTCTGATAACGGCAACTTCTATCGCGGTAACAGAGGATGTAATGGTGGAGAAGGTTACTCTATCTATCGAAGTACAAACGGGGGAATAACATGGACAGAGCACCCTTTGCCCACTGAGAGTACTGGGACGGCGGAGACATGGAATTTCGAAGAGGCTCAGGTTTATCCAGACTCTGAAAACAATGTACACGCGATGTGGATGGGGTCCGACAATATGCCATACTATTCTTTCTCGATGGATGAGGCCGAGACGTGGAGTGAGCCAATGATGGTAGCCCCACCGATTGGTCTCAACGGAACAGGATTCCCAGTACTTACTGCAGGGGGACCAGGTCAGGTTGCTTTGGGGTACCTTGGTGACTCTGGAGGAGACACATGGAACGGTTACCTTACGGTCATCTCCGATGTATTCGGCCCTATGCCTCTAATGACAACTGTGCAGGTCAATGCTTGGGGTGATCCTCTTGACACCACAGCAGATTGTGGGTTCAATCGGTGTGGTGGATTTGGTGACTTCAATGACATCATAATTGACCAGTATGGAAGGCCATGGTTTGGTCTGGCTCACAATGTAGGTGGTGAAATTGGTATCTTTGGGACCATGGCTGCTGGGCCATCTCTTCGGGGCAACGGCACATTGACTGAGTTGCCTCTTGGGGGTTCAGGAACCCTCTAGATAATTTCTGGATACAAACCATACGCTTGGTATGCGAAACTTGCTGCGAAACCAAGCATTGCGAGGCCGCAGATTACCATCGCGATTCGATATTTCCTAGGAGATAACCAGGTTCCTCCCCCTACAAACAGCCAAGCAATTGAGGCCTTCACGAGGATAATAGTGATCAGAAAGCAGATGGCATACAGGATTGGAGCCAAAGGTTCCTGCTCCGCGGCTGAAGCCATCAGAGGGCCACCGATTAGGAACCAGAACATGTACACATGAGGATTTAGAAGATTGGTTACAATACCGCGTTTGAAAGATCCTGAGGCGTCGATATCTGTATTGTCAGGATCAGGTGCTTCCAATGAGAAACATTCCAATCCCATCTTAGTCAGAAATAACGCTCCGAGAAGAGATATGGAGAATAGAATCGAGGGTTGTGTGGCCATCCAACCAGCGAGCAAGAGGCTGGCGATTATCATCGGGCCGTCAGTGAAGATTGGTGCCGCGGCCGTCCACATACCGGCTTTCAATCCCTTGGACAGAGACTCCCTAATCACCATGGTCAGAAGCGGACCCGGCTTGATTCCCTCGATGATTCCGAGTGCTATTCCCGCCGCCGCTAGGCTGGCGATAAGGTCTGTTTCCATACACTACCTCGAAGCGGCTATCTTAGCTAGGAGTTTGAGTATCTCAAGATAGAGCCAAATCAATGTGACCATCAAACCGAAGGCCGCTCTCCACTCCAATTGTTTGGGTGCTCCTCTCTCCACTCCTTTCTCGATGAAGTCGAAGTCCGCAACCAAACAAAGAGCTCCAATTCCTACAACGAAGAGAGAGAACAGAATGCCAATGGGACCGGCACCGTGAATATATGGAATATGGTACCAACCAGAAAAGGAACCTATGATTGAAACTAGGTAGATCAAGATGATTGCAACTAGTGCTGATGAGACAGCAATCTGGGTGTTACGATCCCATGCAATTAGTCCGGCTCTGTAGATGGCAATCATAGCCCCAAGGATGAGGAATGTGAGAAGTGCTGCAATAACACCAATACCTGGCATATCTAATGCAACCTCGAAAATCCAAGTTATTCCTCCAAGAACTAGTCCCTCCAAAGCTGCGTAAGAGCAAATCAGTAGTGGATTCATAGAGCCAGAAAAAATCACTATCAAAGCAACGACTAAACCTCCCACTAACCCAATTAAAATCAATGGCGATGCTTCTGGCATAGAAAAAGCCGTCATTATGGCGGTGGCCGCTGTAATCAAGAGGAGGAAACCGGTCTTCTCGGCTACTCCTTCAATGGACATTAGATTGGATTCCTCATCCCACCAGTTGGCCTCCTCATAGGAGCTCTTATCGAACGTGGCATCGGAAAGTGCGGGGTTCCCTGAGCGGTACATCAGAGGAACTGATGTGGTGCCCCTTCTCAAGGCTTAGCCCGGCGTATGCTCAAACGAAGCCTAACAGGTGCTTTCCGGTGTAACTGTCAGGATTCTCGGTAATTTCTTCCGGTGTACCTTCGGCAACCACCAAGCCGCCCCTTTCTCCACCCTCTGGCCCGAGATCTATGACCCAATCAGCACACTTGATTACATCGAGATGATGCTCGATGATGATGACTGTGTGGCCATTACGGCGGAGACGAAGGAGGACTTCGATGAGTTGGTGGACGTCAGCTAAGGAGAGTCCGGTAGTTGGCTCGTCGAGGATGTACACAGTGTGTTTCCTCGCGGGGCGATGTAATTCGGTCGCGAGTTTGACCCTCTGGGCCTCACCTCCAGAGAGAGTTGTTGCGGGTTGGCCCAGACGGATATAGCCTAGGCCGACATCCCGGATTGTTGACAGAATACGGAAAATCGAACGCTGGTTAGCGAAGAACTCACAGGCCTCGGTGACATTCATCTCAAGGACATCATGGATGGTCTTGCCGCGCCATTCAACCTCGAGGGTTTCGCGGGCGTAGCGCTTGCCCTTACAAACGTCGCAGACCACCCATACATCTGGTAGGAAGTTCATCTCCAGTTTGCTTGAACCGGCGCCCTTACAGGCCTCACATCTACCACCTCGCACGTTGAAAGAGAACTGTCCGGGCTGATATCCTCGCTCCTTAGAGAGATTGGTCTGGG
>DAUV01000003.1:0-8467 GCA_002505325.1 Euryarchaeota archaeon UBA623
ATGAATCCGTCTTCATCCATCGCGACAATCATCGCTATCTTCATTGGTTCACCTCAGACGGAAATCGGGGCGGAGATATGTGGATGGTGGTTATAGTCAGCAATCTCAATACTCTCGTTTGAGAAGTCGTCAATTGATCTAACGGAAGAGTCAAGTCTCAATGTTGGCAATTCCAGAGGTACACGGCCAATTTGCTCGCGGGCCTGATCTAGGTGATTGAGATAGAGATGACAATCTCCACCCGTCCAGACGAACTCGCCGGGCTCTAGGTCGCACACCTGAGCCATCATGCAGGTCAACAGGCTGTACGAGGATATGTTGAACGGCACACCAAGGAAGGCGTCCGCACTCCTTTGGTAGAGTTGGCATGAGAGCTTTCCTTCATTCACGTAGAACTGGAAGAAGGCATGGCAAGGCATCAAAGCCATCTCGTCGAGCTCACCAACATTCCAGGCCGAGACGATGATACGTCGGCTGTCGGGTGTATTCCGAATCAGGTCGATGGCATTCTCAATCTGGTCAATCACTCTCCCGTCGTCCGCTTCCCACTTGCGCCACTGCTTACCGTATACAGGCCCGAGGTCACCTTCTTCGTCAGCCCACTCATTCCAAATTCGGACCTTGTTATCTTGGAGGTAACCAACATTGGTATCTCCTGAGAGGAACCACAGCAACTCGTGGATAATACTTGGCCAGTGCACTCTCTTAGTGGTCACCGCAGGGAAGCCTTCGGAGAGGTCGAAACGCATCTGGTGTCCAAACACCGAAATCGTTCCCGTGCCTGTACGGTCACCCTTCTCCTCGCCCTCTGCGAGAATCCGACGTAAGAAATCCAGATACTGCTGCATATGCTGTCCGACCTGTGCGTCGGTAGTCCATCAAGGATGCGGCTTGTTCGAACTACCGACATCTAAGACAGAGTCTTTCAATTGAGATACTAACACAAGAGTTGATGGCTGCCTTCTATTGCCCCCTGATATGCGCAACAGGGGCATAGGAGCCTTGCTCATGGCAGCCTTGCTGACCATTGCAACAACAGCACCTACTGTCGCGGCCGAGTGGGAGGATGACAGCTGGCTGAGTAACATAATCGGCCCAGAGAGACTGGCCCATGGTGACGAGTTCGGCTGCCACGGCTACGAAGGAATCGCCATCACTGAGGAACTCTGGGTCATCGAGTCATGTAGAGACTACATCGTCGAATTTACCAACGCCTCACGTTGGGGCTCGCACCCAATATCCTTCGGAGTTCCCGGCCAGCAACTCGATGATATCACCGCGACCGCTTTGGTCGAAGCCGGTTTCGAAATCGTAGGCGATTTGCTGACTGAGGTGCCTGAAGGACTCATCGCTATGACGAGGAATGGGGGCAGTTTGGAGCAAGGAATTGCAGACCGCGAACTGCTAGAATCAATTGAGGAGAACACCCTAATCAGCATCTATTGGGAAGCTAGGAAGGATGACCTCAAATTGAGAGAGGATCAAGAGGTGATGTCATGGCTCGAGCAAGAGGATGTATGGTTCACCACTTGGGGCGAATGGCACCACCACCAAATATCGGGCAACGAGGTTGTCGTAACCGTCGAGGGAAGCACCATCACAGCTACACTACCAAACCAGTCTCCGTGGTCTGTTCCTGGCACAGTAAGGCTACAGTTCGACAAGGGAGTGGGGCGAGTCACTGACTCCTCAGGCTCTGACTTGACGGGCATCGAAGTGGACCAGCGCAACCTCCTTGTCGGCTGGAGTGCGGTAGCCGATGGAATGCTCCTGACGATAGAACCAGGCACGACTGTTTTCATAGAACTCGACGGTGAGCCCAATTACACTCTGTCAACTCCTCAAGTCACGTTTAATGGGCTGCACCACGCCGTCACAGTGGTCGGCCACCATACTACCAATCTGTTCCAATGGTCCTCGGATTTCCAAGAGTCAAATCTCGTGTTCACGTGGCTCATCGAGAGGCCGGCGGAAATTGAGATGAACTGGGCCCTCCCTGTGATTGCAGTAGCCGTGTTGATTGCAGTACCAGTGAGTATCAACTACCTTGTTAAGAGAGATCAGAGAGAACTCACCGAATAGTCACAACTTGATTTCCGGCCCTTCGATTCTAACTCTCTCCGAGCGCATGGTTTGGATAATCCGAGCAACCACCTCTGGTGCCAGTGTCTCAGGTGCATGCACGCCTGGGGGGAGCATCTCGGGGTCGGCCAGCCACTCCTCGACGCAACACGCGGTCACCATCCCGGTGCTGCGCGCCATTGACGAACCATCATCGCCCCCGTGGTCAACAACTCTCCAAACCATCTCGGTGCCATCATGACCCTCAGCCCTGACTTCCATCCAAGTAAATTCAGGCATCTTGTGATCGTACCACCATTCATGCAGTAATTCATCCTCATCTAGGGTACCCGCATCCCTCTGATCGATGAATCGCTGAATATGACCTGGCCATCGGACAGTATACTCTGACATCTCGACAGCGGGTATCGAGCTGAGCACACTGCGTAAACCGTCGGTCAAGAAAGCCTCCATCTGACCGTGTTCCGGGACATCAATCATATGACGCTCTGTAAGTGCAGGTAGAACTACCTCCTCTCCAGCTCTGATGACTCTTGCAGGTCTGGTATACTCCGCGATGACATCAGTGGGTGAGAACGGAGCCATGTAGTTCCAACCTCCTGTTGGCCCAGTTGGATTACCACCGACTCGGACTTCACCTCTAAATAACGGACCCAGCCTACGATACGCTTCTGCTAGAAGCATGTTTGACAAACCGGGTGCTATGCCCACATCCCACAGAATACTAGTCCCCCAATCTCTTGCTTTCTCATTATGCAAGTCAGGAGTATCATCACTGAAACTGAGGTCAACTGTCCTGTAACTCTGTTCATTCAACGTATTCATTGCAATCTTTCCTATATCTCCAGGTAGCATGTTGACGACTATATCCACCTCTGCGTATTCATTCAGTTCACTACAGTGGTCGAGCGCATCGCCGTGATGAATCATTATTCTAGGGTATCCCACTACTATTGGTCTGGGATTCATGTCGTGCACATGCACATCATGCCCGCTATCAGCCAACCTGCATGCGACATATGAGCCCACGAGCCCTGCTCCAATGCAGTGTATGGACGCCATGGGACCCTCGAAGGCGGCTACATACTTCGGTCTAACGGTTGGACTCTTCGTGGCTTCAAGGGGCGATGCCTTGATTGAGGGTATTGCAGACCACGAGACGTGGCGGGAGGCGAACGCATAGACCCATGGTCGTCCGAGCAGTCACAGGACTATGCGAGAATTATCGAACAGTTCGGCCTCGGCTCAGTGAATCCATCCGAACTCCCCAATCCCGGAATGTTGCACCGTCGAGGTATCGTTTTTGCCCATCGTGATCTCGACGTGGTTCTCGGCTGCATCCAGCGTGCAGAGCCCTTTGGAGTTCTGACAGGTCTGATGCCTAGTGGTAGGATGCACCTTGGCCATTCTATGGTCATAGACCAAGTCAGATGGTTTCAGGAGCAGGGCGCTGACATCACAGTGACAGTTGCCGACCTCGAGGCACTAGCTACGCGAGGCACCTCCCTCAAAGAGGGTCGTAAGACTGCCCTGAATGAGTACGTCCACAACTATGCTGCCCTCGGCCTCGATCCTGAATCTACTAAGGTGTACTTCCAGAGCTCGAGACCGGCCGTTCAGCGACTTGCGTTTACTCTGGGCAAGAGGACCAATCTATCGGAGTTCGAGGCGATATACGGATTCAGTGGTGAGACCAATCTGGCTCATGTTCAGGCACCGCTGGTACAAGTCGGCGACATCATCCATCCCCAACTGGAAGACTTCGGTGGATTGCGACCCATCGTAGTACCTGTCGGCATCGATCAAGACCCTCATCTAAGACTCACTCGTGGTATTGCGGGCAAGACCCATTGGTTCAATGTAAAGCCACGTAAGGAAGGAGGTCTGACGGTAGCACTATCTGTGCAGGAGGGCAATCAGCGAGCACTGGGGGTCTTCGACGGAAAGGTAGATGTCTCTGCAAGAACCACCCTCTTCGAGCGAATGGCAGGGGCACTTGCTCCTCTGGGCTTTGCTGACACGCTCGCTAATCCTATGTATGGCACAATCGACATTCCTGCCGCTACTCTTGACGACCGCGCTCGTGTGCGGATGCAAATGCTCGCCCTAGAGCGCGAACTAGGTGGTATGGGTTTGATGCCACCCTGTTCGACTTACCATAGGTTCGCAGTGGGCATGACGGGAAACAAGATGTCCTCTTCGCAACCTGAGACGACGATTTTCATGGATGAGTCGATTGAGGAGATGGAAGTGAAGGTCAAGCGCTCATTCAGTGGAGGGCAGCCTACTGTCGAGGAGCATCGACGTCTCGGCGGCGATTGCTCCAAAGATGTGGCTTTCCAGTACCTCCAATTTTTCTTCGAGCGCGATGACAACGCTCTATCTGAAATTAAGGCAGAGTATGAGAGCGGCCGAATGCTCGCAGGAGAAATCAAGCAAATTTGTATAGATAGGGCCACAGAGTGGCTGCACGAATTATCCGAACGCAGAGACATGTGGTCCGACAGACTGGATGAGTTCCTCGCCCCAGACGCTCTTTAGAGGACATCTGTGTCGAACACTGGAATGGATGGGCCTGTCTGTAACACAGACAACTCGTCCTCAGTGAGGTCCCTCGGGTGCGCATCTTCGTGAAGAATCTGACTATGCCCCATCGGATCTAGTAGTAGGAGTTCAATAGACCTATGTCCAGCACTAATTTTCTCGATCTCCCGCAGAAGAACTTCGCATTGTTCAGCCGTATCATTGTCATCAGCCTGTCTATGAAGCATCATGATGACATCCTCAAAACGGTTGAACACTCCTTCGATATTGGAGATGTAACCCGACGAACTACTTCCAGGGGAGGCTTCGAGAGACAGTTCAACCAGTCTCACTGTGCATGATGAGGAGCGCACTACTCTCGCATTCAAATGCTCAGGCGAATTTACTTTGAGGCTCCATCCACCGGGCTTACTACCTTCGGCAGGGATGAAGTCGGTATGCTTCCAACCGCATGAGTTGCAAAATATGGTCAACTGTGTGTGTTCTCCGAAATATGGTATCTCCGAAGTGTGTGCTATCATCGTCAACTCTTTGCCAGAATCGCAGACTGGGCATGGCTGCTCAATACGGCTCTCTATGGAATCACCTCAGAAGTACATCGATGTACCCTCGGACTTCCGAGTGCTCTCGAAATTTGAGGGTAGCAGGAGAAGCCGCGAATTTCCCAGTCTGACTACCTCGCCGCATAGGTCATCTTCTACGAAGCTCCTAAGTCTCTCTACTGCTGTCTGCAACTCAAGCTCCCTGCTCAGCATCCGACTCATCTCTACGATTACTAGGTCACCATCTGATACCCAATCCATCACCATGGGCACACCTGTGATATCGTCGAGTACTGCCCGATGGACGATGGCATCACCCGTTCCTCTGGATACAGGGGCGTCGGGATATCTGTCTGCAAGGTCGTGGTAGTTCTCACCGGGTTCAATAGCCATGCCCGCTTCATCCGGGATACTGGGCATCTCTATCCAACGCGGTCCGTCCGCCTCGCCCCTAGCCATGACTGCCCGCTTCTACGCGCCTCCTTGACTTCTGCGGTAGGGCATAGCGCGTAAATTGCGTTTACACACATTCCACGATTTACCAGCCCTCTCTCCCGTCGCATTCATAAGGGGCTCAAAACGAGTCGGGTTCGCTGGGGACATCCCCGCAGCAGGTGGCTCAATGAACGATTCCATGGATGTTGTCAAGACCGGAACCAGCACTATCGGTATCACTTTTGATGGTGGAGTTGTGGTCGGTGCTGATCATAGGGCCACTATGGGGCACTTCATTGCCAATAAGAACGTGCAGAAGGTATTCAAGATTTCAGACTCAGTGGCTTTGACCACCGCAGGACTGGTGGGCCACGCTCAGTCGCTATCTCGCACACTCACGGCCGAATTACGCCTTTACGAGCTCAAGCATGGTACTCCAATGACCGTGAAGGGCGCCGCTACATTGACTGCCAACATTCTAGTTGGCCGGCCACATTATGTCCAACTTCTAATCGTAGGCGTGGATGATTCTGGTTCTAGTGTCTACAGTATAGACTCGGCTGGCGGCTCTATTCCTGATGTCTACTGCGCTACTGGATCTGGTAGCCCTTACATGTACGGAGTGCTCGAAGATCAGTTCACAGAGGGGATGTCCGCGGACGATGCCTTACGTGTCGCCGCCAAGGCTTTACTCGCCTCCGCTCAGCGCGATGCTGCCAGCGGCAATGGAATGGACCTCGCCGTCATCACTCCCGATGTAGGTTTCAACCAACTCTCCGAAGATGAGGTATCAAACCTCTTATCTGGAATCTGATTCCTCTCCCGGCCAAGTGCCAACCTCCCATTCTGGTGGGTGACAAGTACTGCCGCGAGCATAGCAAGGATGTGAACGAATGCGCCTTACGTTGAGCGAATTGAAGAAAAAAATCTCGAAGTTGATACCCAAGGATGTCGATTACGAGGTCGACTTAGAGGCTGGCTCGATTTCGATAGTGACTAAGCAGCCAGGGGCATTCAGCGGTTCTGGCGATAACCTCACGGTCAGAATAGCGAAGACCATCAAGCGTCGCATAGTCATCAGGCCTCATGCCGATCTGTTGGTCGACGAAAATGCAGTGCACGATGCGGTCGCACGACTGATTCCGCCCGAAGCTGAGGTCCGCAAGACCTGGCTAGACCCAGCCCTTAGTCAAGTCATTCTTGAATGCGACGACCCCTCCGCAGCAGTCGGCCCAAAGGGTTCGAACATCAGAGCTCTACGTGACGAAATTGGTTGGTTAGTCGACGTGGTCAGGGCGCCTGCCATAGGAAGTCGGACTCAGCATGATATCCGACGATACCGCAAGGAGATGGCAGATGACAGAAAATCACTGCTAAGGAAGTTTGGTACTCGCATCTATCGCCCTCCGAGGCCCGGCGAGCCATGGGTCAGGGTCACTGCACTGGGCTCTTACAGGGAGGTCGGTAGGGCGATGCATCTAGTCACTACCAATGAGTCTAAGGTGCTCGTAGACTGTGGGGCAAAACCAACCACCAATCGAAGCGAAGTAGAACCTTTCTTCACTGCTCCTGAACTACTTCCACTGGACAATTTGGACGCGATTGTGATTACCCACGCGCACATAGACCACATTGGCATGCTCCCAGTTCTGTTCAAGTACGGCTACAGAGGACCTGTCTACTGTACGCCACCGACTCGTGACCTCATGACACTACTCCAGATTGACTACATCAAGGTCGCTCAGGCGGAAGGTAACGAATCACCGTACTCGAAAGCTGACATACAGGAATGTATCAAGCACGTTGTCGATGTTAATTGGGGCGACAAGACGGATATCTCGCCGGACATAAAGATGACAATGGAGAACGCCGGACACATTCTTGGCTCATCCAGCGTCTACATGCAAATTGGAGAAGGCAAGGGCGAACACAAACTACTGTTCTCAGGCGATATCAAGTACGAGAAGTCCTGGCTTTTTGATGCGGCAACAGTTAGGTTCCCCAAGGTTGAGACCCTAGTAATTGAATCGACTTACGGCGGACCTCAGGACATCCAGCCCACAAGGCAGCAGGCCAGCCAAGAGTTACAAGATCTCATCATCGACGCACTCGGGAGGGGTGGCAAGATATTCTGTCCTGTGTTCGCAGTCGGTCGATCTCAAGAGGTCATGATAGCAATAGACCAGCTATTCAAATCGGGCAATGTCAAGCCTGTTACCGTTTGGCTCGATGGAATGATATCTGAGGCTACAGCAATTCACTCAAGTCATCCGAATTTCCTCAATAGGGATCTTCGTCGTCAGATGCTGAAGGGAGGTCCCGAGAACCCCTTCAACTCCTCATGGTTCAAGCAGGTTGACTCGCGCGAGCAGAGGGATACGATACTCCTCGACCCTAGTCCTTGTATCGTCCTCGCTACCAGTGGAATGATGACTGGAGGCCCTATTGTTGAGTACTTCAAGCACTGGGCACCCGAGCCTGGCAATACTCTGTGCTTTGTTGGGTACCAGGCTTCGGGAACATTGGGCAGGCGTCTGCAGCAGGGTCATGCCCAAGTCCCTCTAATGGACAAGGGGCAGACTTTGATGATAGATATCAGGTGCAACATGGTGACCATAGACGGCTTCAGTGGTCATTCAGACAGGAACCAGTTGTTCGACTATGTCGCTGCTCTAAATCCGACCCCTCGCAAAATCATCTGCCATCACGGAGACCCCCAGACCTGTAATGCCTTCCGACAGGGCCTGAGGGAACGCTTCAGAGTGCAGACCTATGCTCCTGCTAATCTGGAGACACTCAGACTTACGTAATTACAGGACAGGGATGTCGAAACCCGATTCAATTGGATCAGGGACATCCTTCTC
>DAUV01000003.1:8852-14319 GCA_002505325.1 Euryarchaeota archaeon UBA623
TCTCCCAAGGTACCGTAGGACTGAGCGCCAACGCCAAGGCCAATGGTGTGAGTAACAGATATCCCCATGACTCTGTGGTGAATTCACTGTTTTCTACGAATGACCTTCCTGACATCAAGATGAATGCAATAGCAAGTATCCATCCAGCTATGACTCTAAGGCGCACGGTAACGCTAAACGCTCCGTGTTCATCAAATGGTCCTATATGGAATCATTCGATTAAACATCAGAATTATGCCATGCATCCTAATTCCAAGACTCGTCCTCGACCGGATCTTGGTTTAGTGCCCATTATAATGCCGCAACTGAAACACATGGACGTGCGTTAGTAACTTGGAATATAAAATTTACATTACCTCATAGTATGGGTAGTATGAGCTTAGGACAAACTATTGTACCGTGATACTGTGGTTCTAGTGTGGATGAAGTCTGGATACTAGTCAAGTGCATCTGCGGCAACTCGTTCGGCTCTAGGAAAGCCTCGTTCTCATCATGCCCCCGATGCGGCTCATCGAAGGGCAAGACGCAGAGGGAGTTACAGTCCCCTGAGAGTCTCGCCGAGGCGGTAGCCGCATCCAACCTTCCTTCACAGATTAGTCAAGAGATAGAATCCCGTATCGCCGCTGAGCAGAGTCGAAGGGCTACTACGAGAGAGAAGGTCAGAGGGGGCCCTGAGGCCATACACAGGATAATGCGTCAGTCAACCGGAAGTGACGGTAGACTGTCTATCAAAAAACTCTCCTCAGAATTGGAGAAAGAGGGCTATACCGAACCGTCCGCAGAGCAGGCCATCGGACAGGCTGAGATGGAAGGTATCCTATACCGGGCCGACTCTGAAAGTTGGTACTGGCTCTAGTAACCTTCATGCGACTCATTCCTGTGGACAGGACTCCGGGCCCGTGGGTTAGTCTGGTCTATGCTAGATCGTTTGGGACGATTTGACCCAGGTTCAAATCCTGGCGGGCCCACCACTATTCGATTCGCTGTATAGCTTCTATATCGAATAGTGAAACCGCATTATCGAGGGCTTCCTTGCGTGTGAACCACTGAGCTTCTTCTATCTCATCATCCTTGGGCACAATGTCCTCCGCCGGAATATCTGCATGACACTTGTAAGTAAACGATATCCAGTTGATTCCATCCTGCTGGAATATGGCCTCTTGGATGAGTGCTCCATCGTCACCCGGCTTTTGGTCCCCCGATTCTCCCTTGGGGTCAGCTATAGAGATGTTAATTCCTAATTCTTCGAGTGCCTCGCGCTCGGCGCCCTTGCGAGGGTGCTCGGCATAATCGACAAAACCACCTGGAAGAGTCCAGCATCCGGTGAAGAATCCCCTAGTCACTTTGGCCATCAGTATCTTGCCCTCAGAGTTGGTGATTACAACCTTACTCACCACTCTGTGCAGGGTCCGATATACCGATTCGCGTGCCACCGGGTCGACGGCGCTGTCGGAGATGACAGCGTCCTTCCATGCCCAGTGCTCGGGCCATGTGATATCTGGCGTGGCGACGATTACCGTATGATCGTGCACTCCAAGGCGAAACCTGTTGACTCTTCTTTCCTTCCATCTGAGTCCAATAGCCTCGGCTTCACTAGGAGTTGGTAGCCTAATGAGGAAGTCACCTCCGTCCCACTTTGTTCTCCCCTTTCTCGGAATCGCGGGACCGTTCCCACCCATGTCGACTAGAAGCAACTTGCCATCATGCTCGAGATGGATGTGCTCGCATTGTCTCTCCACGCATGACCCACTCCCTCAAAGCGAAAGAAACCAGCGGACTAGTATCCGAGTATTCCACTGAGCTGTTCTTTGTAGAATCCGGCTGATTCATGAAGACTCTTGAGTTCAAACTCCTCAAGTTCAAGTTCAACTATTTGTTCCACGCCGTTCTTACCAAGCACTACAGGTACACCAATGTAGATGTCATCAAGACCGTATTGCCCGCTCAAGTATGCACTGCACGGAAGGCTGCGCTTCCTGTCATTGAGAATCGATTCTGCCATTATAGCCGCCGCCGAGCCCGGCGCGTAGAAGGCGCTGCCTTTCTCTAGCAGCTTAACGATCTCTCCACCCCCACTCGCAGTGCGCTTGCAGATGGCATCTATGGTTTCAGTATCCATTAATTGGGTGATTGGGATGCCCGAAACGGTGGTGTACCGAGGAAGTGGCACCATTGTGTCGCCGTGACCACCAAGTACCATCGCCTGAACATCTTCGTTAGACACTCCTAGTTCTTCAGCGATGAAGTGGGTCATCCTAGCTGAATCGAGTATTCCAGCCTGTCCAACAACTCTCTCAGGAGGAAATCCAGTGACTCTCTGCATATGATAGGTCATCAGGTCAAGTGGATTGGTAACCATGACAATGACGGAGTCTGGCGCATGTTCTCGAATGCCCGACCCGACTTGGGAGATGATGTCAGCGTTCTTTCCGACCAGATCCTCGCGAGACATACCGGGCTTTCGAGGGAATCCAGAGGTGACTACGACAACATCGGCTCCGGCGATATCTCTGTAGTCTTTGGTTCCAGTAATCTTTCCGTCGTAGTTGAGTACCTGTCCTCCTTGACTCATGTCGAGGGCCTTGCCCTTAGCGAACCCCTCGTAGATATCGAGCATCACAATCTCTCCTATATTCTTCTGAGCCAGTACGAAGGCGCAAGTCGCACCGACGTTACCGGCTCCAATCACTGCGACTTTCCTAGCTCCTCTCGACATAGCATTCCTCGCTGGGAGCGCCAGCGGTCCCGGACTTAGCATTAGTGATGCTCGCATTACCCTCTCTTATCTCCCAATAGCTCCCGTTTAGTCACTGAATATTCCGGCGACGGTTTCAATAAGCGCCCTCAGGTCGAATGCCTTGAGGAGACTGAGCCTACGGCTCAAACCGCGGAAGTGACAGATTGAGACTCGGAGTCCTGCTAGAGCCAGAAGGTGAGAATAGAGTCGCCATTGTCCCTAATTCTGTCACTAAGTTGAGTAAGGCCGGATTTGAAGTCATTGTTGAATTCGGTGCCGGAACAGGTTCGAACTACTCAGATGCACAGTACGTTTCCAAAGGTGCTAAGTTGGTCCAGAGGGATGAGGCAGTAGCATCAGATATCCTAGTGACGATTCACATGCCAGATGTTTCTGAACTGAATAGCGGCCAAATAATCGCGTGCGTAGCCGATCCGTTTCGTCATCCAGAAAGAGTACAACAATGTACGAACAACGGAATTACTCTGCTGAGCATGGACATGATTCCACGCAGATTATCTCGAGCACAGTCGATGGATGTAAATTCTAGTCAAGACAACCTAGCAGGATACAAGGCCGTGCTCATGGGAGCAGATCATATCTCGAAGGCCATACCGATGATGACCACTAGTGCAGGCACAGTCAAGCCTGCCAAGTTCGTAATCATGGGCAGTGGAGTCGCAGGTTTGCAGGCCATCGCCACAGCAAAACGCCTTGGGGCCATCGTATACGCCTCTGATGTCAGAAAATCAGCAGCCGAGCAGATTGAGTCCGTTGGGGGCCGTTTCATCGAGGTTGAGGGGATGGACGACTTTGAGGACGAATCAGGGTATGCTAAGCCGCTGACACCTGAGTTCATCCAGAAAGTCAATGACACGGTTTGTGAAGTCGCCAAGGACGCTGACGTAATCGTCACGACTGCACGAATCTTTGGTCGACCCGCTCCAATCACGGTTCCGAAAGACGCCGTGGCCTTGTTCAAGGACGGTGCAGTCATTGTAGATATGAACGCCGATGTCGGAGGAAACTGCGAACTCACTCAGCCGGGAGAAGTTGTCGTCGAGCATGGAGTCACAATAGTCGGAATAGAGAACTTGCCCGGCACTATTGCCTCTACTGCCAGCATGCTGTACTCGAATAATCTGACTAACTTCGTATCATCTCTAATCCAGGACGGTGAACTCGTACTCAGTATGGATGACGATGTCTTAGTCGGAGCTCCAGAAAGCTCGGACTTCCATGTCCCGGGGATGGGGGGAGTGTTGGTCTGCTCAGATGGCCAGATTCACGAAAAACAGTCTCGACTCGCGGAGGTGGTAAACTGAGCCTTACCATTGCAGCACTAATTGGTAGCATAACCGTCTTCGTACTCGCCATCTTCCTCGGGTTTGAACTGATAAGTAAGGTTCCACCTACTCTTCACACTCCACTAATGTCTGGCGCTAACGCAATTTCGGGGATAACCATAGTTGGTGCCCTGATACTGTCAAACACTGCATTCAACGAAGGAGACCCGGGTACTGCTGCATGGCTTGCATTTGCCGCCTTGATTATGGCGACCATCAACGTGGTCGGTGGCTTCATGGTGACTAACAAGATGCTGGAGATGATTGCCGGCAAGAGACGAAAGGGGGGCAAGTGATTGATCAACGCCGCCGTATGGGATATCGGCTACCTCGTGGCAGCAGCACTCTTTATTCTAGGAATCAAACAACTCTCCAGCCCACGAACTGCCCCTCAGGGCAACAGAATGGGTGCTATGGGAATGTTCCTAGCAGTGCTTGTGACACTGGCCCGGATGTACTCTGAGGGAGTGGTGGGTTGGGAATTGATAGTAGGGGGTCTAGCCATTGGCATCCTGATTGGCGTTCTGATGGCTACAAAGGTCGAAATGACTGGTATGCCAGAGTTGGTGGCACTGTTCAACGGTTTCGGCGGCGGCGCATCTGCACTGGTCGCACTCTCAGAGGTTTTAGGCAGATTGCAGGAGGGAAATGTCCCTGACGCCGGAGTCGAACTCTATGCTATATGGGTGGCCATTGGTCTGTCTGGACTGGTTGGCTGGGTGACTCTGACGGGTTCCCTAGTAGCGATGATGAAGCTCAAGGGAGGATTTGTAATCCCCCTCAGTAAGAAGTGGGTGAGGTTCCCAACATGGGGTCCACCATGGCTAAATCTGGTGAAAATCATACTATTTACAGGCTCTCTATACTTCATCTGGTTGACCATAGGTGACCCAACTAACAAGGACTACATCTGGGGCATCGTGGGGTTGTCCAGCTTACTTGGTATACTGTTTGTTATGCCAATTGGCGGGGCTGATATGCCTGTGGTCGTTAGCCTCCTCAATTCCCTCTCGGGCATTGCAGCCGCTTTCACCGGGTTTGTCATCGGCAATAATGTGCTCATAATCGCCGGCTCAATGGTAGGTGCCGCTGGCCTAATCCTCACTTTCATAATGTGTAAGGCGATGAATAGGACACTGCCAGATGTCCTCTTCAAATCATTCGGAGGTTCTGGAGAGAAGGACCAGTTGACTCGTACTAAAGTGGGCAGCGATCCCGAAGAGGTTGCGATGGTTCTTGATGGCGCCCAGAAGGTCATTGTCGTCCCTGGTTACGGGATGGCTGTCAGTCAGAGTCAGCATGCTGTCAAGGAGTTCGCTGACATGATGGAAGCAGAGGGATGCGAAGTCTCCTATGCAATCCATCCTGTAGCCGGAAGGATGCC
>DAUV01000037.1 GCA_002505325.1 Euryarchaeota archaeon UBA623
TCTTGAGGGTGACGGCACAACTCTGCCTGCGATACGCCACCTCGCGGGCAAGGGCCACGAGGTCATCGTACTCTCTCCAAGCAGCATCGACCTTGAGAGGCTGGTCAGTCGCATACCTAGGATGTCCTACGAGGTTCTAAAACTGGAGAGACAGAACAGGCTCACCGCGATTTCTGGTTACGGTGCGAAGGTGATTGACTGGATGCCCGATGTCGAACTTTCGCAGGCCCTGTTGCAGGTGAGATCGGTTTAGGAGACTGAGTTATGGCAATGGAAACAGTTCCCGAATCACAGACTCTACACATACCCAAGCTGCGCAGGCGCTGGCAGGTCCTAGTCCTGCAACTAATCTCAACCGCCTCACTGCTGCTCGTGATGAAGCGGATGAACAGCGTCTTCGGCTCATGCACCGACCAGTTCATCGCGGATTCAGGGGGCCCAGAATCGACCTATTGGTGTCCGGCCTACGAGCACACTAGGGGCTTGAGGTACTGGACTGACTCCGACTCTATCGACCTATTTCTGCCAGACTTCGTTCACGGACTCGTCGATTTGTCCGGAAACACTCTGTCAGGAGATGCCACCTTCGTCGCGCCGGTACTGCTCTGTGCGGCCATCACGGCAATCTGGGTCTATATTCTACATCAGAGCGAGAAAATCCAGATGTGGGTCAACAGACTGATTTCCTTAGGTTTCGTGGGTTGGATGATACTGCCTTTCTTGCTCTCATGGATCTACGCCATGGTGGTTTCAGGACCCCACCTTCCATTCGGTCAAGAGAATCCAGCCTACAATCACATCGACCATCTCTGGGAACCGTTCATGTTCATCTTCGAGATGATATTCCTTGGCATTGTCTTCGCCCCTATTCTGGCCGGTTTGATGGGAATATGGGGACTCTCTAAGAGGATGATTACATGGGCTGTTGGCTACTTCCTGATGGTTGTCGGGATTCACGCCATGCTGACCTTTGAAGGCATCACCGATGCAGTCGATGTCGGACTGCAGCCGTTGCCCGGCCAAATTGGCGATGCCACCTTGTACGGAGGTTTGGTATCACCATTGTCTCTGACGTTGATATCGATAGCAATCCTGATTATCGTCTTCATGGAGTCAGGACTCGCGGTAATCAGTCACTTGGAGTACGCCGCGATGCTACCTGAGGAAGCCAAGAGGAACTCCGAGTACGTCACCCAATTCAGGAACGTGATGAACTCACACATTGTCCACATGGTGAGCATCACTGCGGTAGTCGCTCTTACCACTGCGATTGCACTCGAGTTCGACGACTTCTTGATTTCCCTTGTTGGCCTGCTTGAAGGCTCTCAGTGGTCCGGTCAAGTGCGCGAATCACTTGAGCTCCAACTGACCTACGGCAAAGTTATCTCGGCCGGCTTATTCCTTCTGGTGGTCGCTGGCATGCGCTTCGTATTGCCATGGCAGCGTGTCACTGGCATAATTGAGACCGGGATGAGTAGGATTCGTTCAACCGATTAAGGAAGAACTCGAGTCGAGCTTTGCTTCACTACAAATCACAGTTCAGGGTCCAATGAGTGGGTTCAAGCCAAACTGCATCGAGCACCGCGCATGGTGGAGGCACTCGCAGTCGAGAGCTGCAGTCGCTGTAACTCTCCTTCAGTCATCCACCAAGCCTACAGCGGCCAACATCTCTGCGGCAGACACCTGTCTGCCTCAATTCGCAAACGCACCTCCAAGGAACTTAGACAGCAACTCAGACTACCCAAGGATGCAAGGCACAAGGACGGCTCACTGTATCGAATACTTGTGGCCATCTCAGGAGGTAAGGACTCCGCAGTCTTGCTTACTATGATGCACGACATAATCGGCCCTCGTCGTGATGTTGAGTTAATCTCCGGCTGTATAGATGAGGGCATCGATGGTTACCGTGCACCCTCGCTTGAGTGCGCGAGGCAACTGGCCGAGAGCCTAGATGTGAGGTTTGAGACTCTGAGCTATGAGGAGATGGGCTACGAGCGCATGGACGAGGTCGTAACGAGGATGCCTGTGATGGGCGAGAACCATCACGAGGCCAATGGAATGATGCCGTGTTCATACTGCGGTGTGTTCCGCCGTCAGGGGCTGAACGCACTGGCGCAAAAGGTCAACGCAGACGTCATGGCCCTCGGCCACAACCTCGATGACATGGCCCAGTCCATACTGATGAACCTGCAGAAGGGCGAGATTGATCGCTCGGTCAGACTGGCTCCACACACTGAGAATCCGATAGATGGAATTGCACCCCGAATAGTTCCTCTGCGATGGATTCCAGAGCAGGAAATCCACGCTCATGCGATATGTCAGAATTTGCCTATGTACCACGGAGACTGCCCACATGCTCCTGGGGCGATGCGTCAGCAGAGTCGTGGAATCGTAGCCGATATGGAATCGATTACCCCTGGTGCTCGACACGGCCTACTACACTCGCTAGATGAGATACGTAGACTACATCGAGAAGCCAATCAAGATTTGAGTTCAGAGGTGAACAACTGCATAGAGTGTGGTGAGATAACCAGCCGAGAAGTCTGCCAGGCATGCACGATGAAGCAGTGGCTGGCAGAAACAGCGTGAATCACAGAGGGTAGCCTGTGTTTGGAAAATGTCAGAACAAGAATGGTCCTACAATCAACCAAATCCCAAAC
>DAUV01000096.1 GCA_002505325.1 Euryarchaeota archaeon UBA623
GTTGCGACTGGTGACTCTGATTGGAACCGTGAGTTCCTTGGCGGTCTTCTCAGGCACTCCGACCTCGTTGATTCCGAGATTTGGATCGGGACTGATTACGGTGCGGGCACAGAAGTTGACGCGCTTGCCTGAGAGGTTGCTGCGGAACCTGCCCTCCTTGCCCTTGAGGCGCTGGGCGAGTGTCTTCAGAGGGCGTCCAGAGCGGTGCCTGGCAGGAGGTATTCCACTGGTCTGATTGTCGAAGTAGGTAGTGCAGTGGTATTGCAGCAACTCCCAGAGGTCCTCGACAATCAGTTGCGGAGCACCTGCGTCACGATTCTCTCGCAGACGCTGGTTGATTCTGAGAACGTCTACCAACTTGTGAGTGAGATCATCTTCTGAACGGTCACCGCTGTCGAGAGTGATCGAGGGACGAACTGTGATTGGAGGGACAGGGAGGACCTTCATGATGGTCCACTCGGGGCGGCTGGAGTCCTTATTCATCCCAAGGAATATCAGATGCTCATCAGGAATACGCTCAAGCCACTCTCGGATATCGCGGGCGTTCAGTTTATGCTCGCCCTTGTCCGCCTTCTTCTCCTTGAAGGTTGAAGGCTTGTCGAGCATAATCTTGCCTTGCTCTGAACCACAGTGCATGCAGATTGTCCTCTTCTTACTGGAGCACTCCTTTTCGATATCCTTGATGATAGTCTTGAATTCACGGGAACCTACACCGTGCTTGATGATGATGTCATGTACTCGATCCCGGTAGTAATCCTGCTCGGACTTCTCTGGATCTAGGGGATGAGTCTCGGCCGAACTGTGAAGCAGTATCTTGCTACAGGTGTTGCAAGTCGACTTGAGTGAGGTCTTGATTAGATTGGTGAAACCGATATGGAGGATAGGTAGTTCGAGTGCAATATGTCCAAAGTGACTCGGACACTCCTCGTGCTTGTTACCACAGGTTTCACAACGGATTCCTGGATCTATGACGCCCATCTTCGGATCCATCAGACCTTGCTTATATGCGTGCCCGTCGTCCTTGTAAGTGTCAGCTGTCTTGATTTCAACAGATGACATTTTACGAATCTCATTGGGATCCATCAATCCAAACTTGATTGATTCGATCCTCTTTGGGATCTTGGCTGCATCGCGAGCACTCATCTTCGGTCCTCCAGTTCCAATCGCATTGCCACCCCGAGACTCTTCATCTCGTCAAGTAGCAATTTGAACGCGTAGGAAGTTTGTACCTTGTGGACATCAGATCGATCTCCGCAGTAAGGGCAGACGGTAGTGCGGCGCTTCCAGTCGTAGTAAGCGACGTGTCCGCATCCCGAAGTGTTACAGACCATCAGATCCCAACCATCTGACTCATCCAGAAGTCTGTCCTTGATTACCATCGACGCGCCGTGAGAAATTAAGCAGTCTCGCTCCATCTCACCGAATCTGAGGCCTCCTTGACGCGCCCGGCCCTCAGTAGGCTGGCGCGTTAGGATTTGTACCCGGCCGCGACTGCGGGCGTGCAACTTGCTGCTAACAAGGTGGTGTAGCCTTTGGTAGTAGATGACGCCGGCGAAGACGTCAGCGGTGTAGTTCTCACCTGTCTCGCCATTCATCATCGCCTCGCGGCCAGTATGGTTGAATCCGTTACGAAGAAGTCCCGAACGCAGAGAATCTTCTTTCTCACCGGTGAACGCAGTTCCATCGATTTTGCGACCCTCCATAGAGCCAACCTTTCCGCCTATCATCTCGAGAACGTGGGCCACAGTCATCCGCGAAGGGATAGCATGTGGATTGATGAGAAGATCCGGTATAACGCCGTCAACAGTGAAAGGCATATCTTCTTCATTTACAAGTCGGCCGATGATCCCTTTCTGGCCGTGGCGACTGGCAAACTTGTCACCAAGTTCAGGTATCTTGTTAGTACGTAGAGTGATGCGAACGAGGCGTCCAGAGTCAAGAGACTCCGTGACGAACACGTTGTCGACCCAGCCCTCCTCACCATGTCGCACAAGCATCGAGGACTCTCTCCTCTCCTGGGCCTGCAAGAAAGCACCGTGGGCCTCCTCAAGGAATCGTGGAGGGCTAGTCTTCCCAACCAGAACCGCCCTGTCCGATTTGTCCAAAGTGGACAGGTACTCCTCCGGCACTGGCAGCCCGTCTCTCTCGAGGTGAGCGTAACTATCGAATGACTTCAGTCCCTTGATTTCATCGAGACCAGTTCCAGGTACTTCGATTCGCTCCTCTTGACCACCGGGAAACCGCTTATTCTCCGCGTTGTAGGTTCTTACGAAGGCCGAGCGCCCTAGAGCGCGCTCGACGGACGCTCTGTTCATGATGACGGCGTCCTGCATGTTGTATCCATGCTGACTCATGATGGCGACTACGAAGTTCTGGCCCCCTGGCCTGTTGTTGAAATTAGTCGACTGCATTGCGCGCGTACCGACGATTGACTGTTGAGGATAGTGCATTATGTGAGCCCGAGTATCGGGACGCAGTCTGTAATTGGCACTTGGCAGACCCAGACTCTGCTTGACCATGGCTGTCCCACCGGTTACTCTCGGAGTGGAATTGTGCTCAGGGTAGGGTACGAGGGACGCGCACACACCAAGGATAAGTTGAGGATCTATCTCAACGTGAGTGTAAATCAAAACAGTGTGGTCCTTAGTCTGCTTCCTCTTAAGAGAATCAACTTCACTTTGGTAGTAGTTCAGGGGGCTCGTGAACTCCTCGAAGACTGTCTCGCCATTGGATAGATGTACCTCAGCCCTCAGTTTAGCTTCAGATATCTCCTCGTCACCGAGGTTCACCCACTCTACCTTCGCCGGATTGATTGGCCTGCCGTGCTTGGGAGATATCTGAGGGAGATCGAATGGCCTAGGGGCGATGAGAAGATCCTCCTCCTCTTCGGCATCGACCCACTCGACGACACCGGAAGAAACCAAGTCAGCGAAGGTAAGCTCGCCGGATCTCAGGCCTTCCAAGTGTAACTTCGTAAGGTTCAGACTACCGTGCTCGATAACTAGTAGAGGACGAAGAACTCTGCCCCTATCAGTGTTGATGAATACGTCCTTATTAGCAGTGTCGTGACGAATGCAGACCTCAGGCCTCAGTCGACCCGAGCGTCGACTTCTCTTGATCCTAGAAACCAGTTTTGCGGGCCTCTTGTGTAGACCAAAGATGTCTCCATTGACGTGAATCCTCGAGCCGTCTGCCCACTGGTCGGGAGAAGCGTTGACTCCGGCCTCCATCAGCAGTTCCTTAACATCGTCCTCGGGAACCTCCTCGGAGACGTCAATCATCTGAGCTGCGTTCTTGACTAGTCCGCAGTTCTGACCTTCAGGAGTCTCGTTGGGACAGAGCCTGCCCCAGTGAGTGGGATGGAGATCACGGGCCTCAAAATGTGGCTGACTACGTACTAGGGGACTGGTTACTCTACGCATATGCGAGAGTGCGGCGATGTACGTTGTACGGTCCAGCAACTGACTGACACCGGAGCGGCCCCCGACCCAATTGCCAGTCGCTAGAGCGTGCATAATCTTGGATGTTAGGACGTCCGGCCTGAGACACGAGTTAATCTTCAATTCTCGCTTGCGGTTGTGGTGTCTCTCGAGTTGGTATTTGAGGTCCCTAGCCAATTGCTGTAAACTGACTCTGAACAAATCTTCCATGAGATCGCCGGCAAGTCGGACGCGTTTGTTGGCGTAGTGATCCTTGTCGTTCGGATCGCGGTTGGTGATGGCCATTTCTAGGACCTGTCTGACGATGCGGCCAAGGAAGATGGCTTTCTTCTCCCGGTGATCGAGCTCGGAACCTAGGTGAGGAAGGAGTTCCTTGTCAAGGAGGTTCTGGATTCGTGACTCACGGTACTCCTTCTGCTGTCCGGCTGCGAACTTCTTCTCAAGCCAAGCAATCGCCTCCTCCTCTGTCTCGACAGCATACTCATCGTTGTCCTTGACATCGTTGAGATTGGCAACGGTGTACTTCATCGCCTCGACTGGGCCTGCGATTGCAGCGAAGATTTCTTGATCGTTCTCCATGCCCAGCGCCCGCATTAGGAGCACGACTGGAATTGCCGTGGTGCCAGCGCTTGGAATTTTGACCATTAGCATTCCGTCGCGTCGCTTCTCGACGTTGATTGGCTTACGTACGCCGTCACGCTGAGAGAAAATCTTGGCGACCTCGGTCTCGTGAGCGTACTTCTTATTCTTCTCCACAGTGACTCTGTTAGGAGCAAGGTCTTCCATAGAGATGAGTACACGTTCAGTGCCGTTGATAATGAAGTAGCCACCTGGATCAAGGGGGTCCTCACCCGCCTTCCTGAGAAGCTGGGTAAGATACTCGGTATCTTCGACTGAAGTCTGAGGGGATAGTTTCCTGTTCTCGTCGATGTGGTCAGAGTGCACGTTGCACCGGGCCGAGCGAACCATGATTGGGAGGTTGCCTATGTGGACTCCATCTTCTTCGATGTATCCAAGGTCGCCATCTGGTGTTGCAGGTTCTATGTCATCCCTGTAAATCCGGAAGTCCATATACACGGGCGAGAAGTAGGTTAACTTGCGAATCCTGCACTCCAGAGGAGTGGCGGGATGCTCGGCGCCGTTGGCCTCACGGATGGTTGGGCGTCCTAACCTAATTCCCTTGAGGCGCACTATAATCTCCTTGTCGAGCACGTCGAGTTTGATGCAGCCACCAGCCTCCTCTCCACCAGGCAGATCCTCGACTGGTTCGTCCGTCCCTACTCTGATGCTGCGAACTATCCGCTCCATTCTGCTGAGGCGTCCATCGCCCGAAGGGATGCAGTCATTGTATGACATCAACTGATGATTTACTAGGCTTCTCTGCTTGAAGTAACTCTCAACTATTTCCTTCATCTTATCACCTCAAGCGCTCTCTACAATCAACCTATACGCCGTGCTGGAACCTGCTGAACGACTGTACCTGACTACCTTGACAATCCTGTTTGTAAGCCAGCCTGCTGGGAGTTCATCATCTCCAACCTCGACCGCTTCTTTGATTGCCTGCACAGCAGGATCAGTAATGAGTATCTTTGGCAGTAGTTCCTTGGCCAATCGAGTGGTGCCGTCAGCGTTCTCCTGAGACAGATTCCACGGAGCCAGCGCAGCCTCTTCATCATCATGAGGAACTAATTCATGATGCGGGACTAGGATGTGATTGAGTACGTTGAACCTGTCATCACCTTGGGGGATATCGGCATCGAGCAGGGCCTTCCTGGAGATAGTTACCCTACCAGTGCGTGTCCTCTTACGTGACGCCATCTGCTCTCTGATTACAGCCATCACATTCTCAAGATCGGCGTCACCAATCTCAAGCTCGAGTTTTTTGGCGACTTGATCGACCGACATACGCTTGATTGCATCCATGTTCGCATCATCGGCCAGCCTGTGCGCGTGGGTCTCGGATACACCGAGCTCCATCAGGCGCTTTTTCGTAGAACTCTTTACTGCCATATCACGCCCCCTGCCCCGCAAAAACCGTGAGCCTGAGGCGTTGTCAGGCGGGCCTGATGGGATTTGAACCCACGGCCGTCCGGTTAAAAGCCGGATGCTCTACCTGACTAAGCTACAGGCCCATAGCAAGTGCTGGGCCTTCTGCGGACCGAGGGGGGGTTGAAAAAGATTACTGAAGAAGCATTGCTACGCTCCGCACGGATGCGACTCCTCCTTGGGGGGGCGGAGATATTGAATCGGTGTCGGGGGCCTGTACGAATAAAGGTTTTCAGAATCTACCTGTAGGGGATGTCCGGATGTACGAAGAACACCGCCTCCCCCATCATGGAGTAGGGACCAAATCGAAATCAACCAAGTTCGAAATCGGAGATTCGGGGCCATGGGAAATAACAGTACCACACACAGTTTACCCTCCTCGTGAAGACACCGCCCTTCTAGGCCGAGCTTTACTGCGGCTGTCTGGTGACTGTGGACAGGCGATCGAGATCGGATGTGGTAGTGGAGCACTCTCGATTCTGCTCGCCTCAATGGGATGGAAGGTTGCTGCATGTGATGTCAACCCGTTCGCTGTGGCTGCTACTAGAGGCAATGTGGAGAATGCTGGTTTCGCAGATGTGGTCAGTGTCAATGAAGGTGGACCTGGAGAGCTAGGTTGGGGATTGCAAGAAGGGGTCAATCTAGTGGTTTGGAATCTACCATATCTGGATCCTTTAGAACATGATGGAGATTTCCTTGAACCTATTGAAGAGGCTTCGATGTCTGACCTCCCTAGAGGTTGGTCGGATAAACTTCTAGAGGTCGTCGACGATGATCTGATTGATTCGAGTTGCCTAGTAGTTTTGCTTCACCGCACCGATCCTGACAGTCGCAGCAAACCTGACAGTTGGATTCGGAACGGATGGTCCTGTCGACAACTGGACAGCATGAGGCTGGCTGATGAGAGACTTGAGGTGCTGTGCTACTGGAGGCCAGGAGCAGGGGAGACTGTCAAGGTCATGGCTGAGTGTGAATCGACGATGGACGAGGCGAAACTACTCACTAATGGAGGCTGGCAGAGGGTACTTTCCCTCTCGCAGACCTCTGGCCGAGGCAGGAGAGGGAGTTCATGGCAGACTCAAGAAGGAGGGCTGGCATGCACTTGGGTTCTTTCCGAGGAGACACTAGAACGATACTCTCCTGGACTCATACAAACTTCGGTCGGTGCCGCGGTTTCAGACGCCTTGGGCTGTTGTGTCAAATGGCCAAACGACTTGGTGACCGAAGATGGTAGGAAACTAGGAGGTATACTCGTGGAAGGGAATTCAGAAGACGCCGGAATCAGAGTTGGCATCGGGCTCAACAGGCAGGGCGGTGTTATCGATGGAATGGCTGTAGCTGGATGGGATGAATTCGTCGGAGAGAAAACAGCAATTGAGGTCTTCGAAATACTAGATCCGGTTATCTCATCGCACTTCGAGGAGCATTCCCTTGCACCTTCTTTAGAGGAGGATGAATTGGTAACACTATCTTGGAAGCGTCTAGCAAGGTCGCTTTCAACAGGAGTGGGGCTCAAATCCAAGGGATTACGGGTGAGGGCAGTGGGTTTGAGTTCAGGGGGTCATCTGTTGACTGAGTTCGATGGATTGGTCACAGCGATTGATGATATCAACACACTCGACTGGAATCCCATTACGTGAGGTCTTTTCTCCCTATTCCGAGCCTCTCTCTGACCAACTTAATCTTCCCCGATCTCGTAATCGTGCGGCAGTCCTCGTCAGAGTTGATTCTAGATGTGGCGTCTTCGCAATCATTCAAGGGCACTTTGACTATAGCTCCCACGGAGCCATCGGACTCTATGTAGTGATCATATAATCTCCAGTGCAATCCCTCAAGGAGTCGTCCTAGAATTTTCTCACAAGCCTCGCGATTCTCCGCCTGTGAACTGAATCTCACGCCTATCCACCTGCGCTTACCCCTAGCAGCCTTACCAAGCCTTGCCATGATGAGTGGACAGGGTGACCCTTAATCGAGTTGGTCAAAGACCACTGACTACTGCGACCAGCCTGATTCGTCCCATCATCTCGTCACTTGCCCTTGCTCCCATGATTACTTGGCAATCAGGATCGAGAGAAGAGACGAATGCCTCTGTAACCTCATTCAGATGGGCTAGAGTCATGTCAGGACCTCCTTCTACCTGTATCATGCAGCCTTTGGCACCATCAACTCTAAGATCAGATAATGGTGACTTACGCGCCTCACCTACTACCTTATCTGGCCTGTCGGTGGTCCCAGTTCCGACAATCAGAGTGGCGTTCCCTGGCCTGTTGATTACCGTCCTTAGATCCATCAGATCAAGATTGATTTTCCCTACCTTAGCAAGAGTAGTTACCAATCCTTCGACCAATTCACCAATCCAACCCGATCCTGTCCTCCAGTCATCGTCCCTGTATCGTGCCTGCCATGCCAACCTCTCCATACTGACTCTGATACAAACGTGGGAGTTCTCTTCTAGCGCTTGAATTGCGGTCTCGGCAATCTTGCACCGCAGGGGCTGTTCAGCGAAAGGCAGACCTGCGATAGTGATTACGAGGCAGTCGTTCCCATACGCCAGAGAAGCCAATTCGGCCGAGGCACCCGAGCCCATCCCTCCTCCGAGCCCTGTCATTATGACTACGAGTTCGGCCTGCCCAAGTAAGGGAGTTACAGAGTCAATGCCGTCTCTGAGACGGTGAGCTGCCAGTGCGGGAAGAGCGGCGGTGCCTCGGCCATCCCCCCCTGCATCGAGGTGCAGGCAGTGTGCTGCCGAGGCTCCAGCGAATGATGCCTCATCGGCATCTATGAGCAGCAAGTCCGCCAGTTCGGAACATTTTGTATGGGCCCTCTCAGCCCACGTGCAACCTATTCCTCCGACGCCGGCAATGAGAATCGCACCCTCGTCCATGCGGCACCCCTCGGGGCGGGGGTCGTTTAGAATGTGCTCAATCGTAAGTAAGGAGACGCTGGTATCTCCTCCTCTCATCTCGTGCCCATGCATTGTCCGGCTCAATCTGCAATACGCGTTCATAGTACTCGATGGCCTTCTCCCATTCCGACAGGTAGCGACCATACATATGACCCAGATTATTGAGTACTGGGACACAATCAGAATCCCCCTCCAATAGTTCCATCAGGATGGATTCGGCGTTATTTATATCCAACATCTCCATGAGATTCTCTGCCTCTTCGAGACGTTGCAACTGCTCCTCGGAGAGACGGTATACATTACGCCATTGAGGCCCTGACACAGACTTCGCTGAGAGCACTATCGTTTGAGGTTTCTTGAATATCTAATGAGCATCATTAGAGCGGCAGATGCGAGTCCTTCTGAAAGAGTCAAACTGGAACGTTAATATCCCTATTCAAGGTGGCTTCGTCCATACCTTGAGGTGTTAGCATGAGCAGGGTTGGAGCATACTCTCAAAGAGTCCTCATACTCGGGCTAATTGCCTTGCTCATAACAGGGGGGACACAGGCATCGCACCTCGGTATCGGAGGCGATGCCAACGGTGACGGAGATGTTTCCATGGCAGGATGCACTTGCCATAACGAAGACCCCGATAACTCTGTGACTATAATAATCGAGGGGATGCCATACCATTATGAGGCGGGGATTCAATATTATCTGGCCATCCAGTTAATCGGAGGTCCCGACATAGACACCTCCTCAAACACTGGTGGGTTCTCAATGATGGTCAGTTCGGGAGTCCTCAGTGCTGGAGAAGGATTTGAAACAATGGTCCAAAACTGGGAGGATGATCCAACTAGATTAACCCATACAAACTCAGGATCGCAAACGGAAGATAGGAGTTGGCATATTGTTTGGACTGCCCCCTCTCCAGGAGAAGGCGTAGTCACGATGTGGCTCGCAGGAAATACGGTTAATGGCGATCAGATACCCAGTGTTTTAGACAAGTGGAATAGACTCGCGGCTACTGTCGATGAGGGCATTGATGATGGGAGGACTCGGACAGTCTTCTCCGGGAACGGTGAGATTGAACCTCCGTCCCCTACCGAACATGGCGTAGATATCCATGAAATGGGTGCTGGACTCAGGGCACACTGGCTCGGCTTGCTGGGATTCGCTGCGGTAATCATCGTCCTGTTATTCTGCGGTTTGTTCCTCCGTTATGGATTCTCTAGGCACTATGTAGGGAGGAGTAATCTTCTGCGCCTCAGAATCAAGCATCTTCGTAGAGGTGACCAACTGTGAAAGAAGACATCGTGATGAAGTTGCTCAGACAAGTAAAGTCTGGCGAGGTCAGCGTAGAGGACGCACGCGTTGCCCTCGAAGACACCGTGTTGACAGTAGAGGAGTTCGACGCAGCCGTCGACCATGGAGTGTTCAACGAGCCTGAAATGGGCACGGTCGTAAGGGCCTCTGTCTCACCCTTTGGGGACTCCATACTAATCCTACTACTGTCCCTTTGGGGGGTATTGTGGAGTCTTTACTGGGCGGGTGCGATGACCTATGGGCTATTCAACGGGTGGGACCAGCAATCACTGTCATTCCATATGGGTATGCTCATGCTGACTATAATCATCATAGGCATGGTATATCTGAAGTTCGTGATGCCCGACGTCGTCATAGTCAAGCACAGAGGTAACAAGTACATCACTTCAAATGACCCTGAAGGATGGAGACAGTACGAGGTGTGATGATGGCAAGAAGATTCAGACTCAGACCCGTTCCCGGCGATGCTAGTGTCGCTTCGGAGGCGTCGAACATGATCGATAGGAGAGAGTTCATGCGCCACTCTTTCAACACCGCGGCGGGAGTCATCACTATGGCGAGTATTGGCGCTATCGGCTTCGCATCTCTCCTAATGGGGCAATCTGATGCAGACGGCGGGGACTCATCTGTGCGCTTCTGGGTACCCACCGGTGCCGAGGATTCTTCTTGGTATGGCGACTTGCACCTTGAGCAGATGGACTTTCAGTCCTTCGTAGATGCAGCTGCAGCCTCGACTACCGGGATGGCGGGGGCTTCTGGAGTTTGGTCCGGCCTCCCTGTAAATGTGATTTATGTCCCTCACGAAGAAAACTCTCAGTCCGCACTAGAAGAGAACAAGCCCCGGTTCCAATTCATGGACGGTTACAACGAGAGCGGTGCCTATGTGGGCTCTGGTTTTGAGGTCGATGAGAAACCTGAATACAAGGCCCTTTCGATTCATGACAACATGATTATCATATTCTCAAGGTGTCCGCACTTGTGCTGCATCCCTGGTTGGCAACTGGTTGCAAATGACTTCACTAGTGACCAATGGAGTCCAGGAGGTGCTGATGCTGGCGGCAACAAACTGTTCTGCATATGTCACTCCAGTAGGTACGACCCCACGGTCATCGAGAAGAATCGTAACAGGAACAGGACCAACGGAACCGAATTCGACTTCATAGGAATCAAGAGAACTGGGGGCCCTGCACCAATGGGTATGCCATTGATTCCATTCGAGGTCAACGGAGGAATCATCGAGGCCCTTGATGACTTCAAAGATTGGTACACATTTTGTGAGTAGGTGATTTAGTGATTCAGTTCTGGTTCCTGTGGCTCTTCATCACCATCGTTGTGGTCCTCGTGGCCTTCACACTGCGCAAGGAGAGGGACGAAATGCCGAGGACCGATATCCTGCGGGCTGTAGAGACTAGTGCAGGCAGTATGGGTCTCGCAGAGAAGGGGTTCCTGTGGGCATTCTCTTGGCTCGATACAAGATTCCGAATCCAGGACTACTGGGGGATGAGCAAGGATGCATACCACCACATGCACAGGCAGATGCCACTTACACACGCTGAGAAGTACAAGTTACGCATCATCTGGTACTGGTACCCCCTATATTGTCTCGGTGGGATCTCCTTCCTCGCCTTCATAATACTGGTAATATCGGGGACGGTATTGGGCCTTTACTACGTCCCCGGAGGAGAGGGGACTCCATCCCCTGCTTACCTCAGTATGGAGTTCATCATGGTCGACTTACCATTCGGCTACATCATGAGATCGATACACCACTGGACTACTCACTTCATGGTGGCGGCAGTGTTCCTGCATATGTGCAGGGTGTACTTCACTGGAGCATACCGTAACCCACGTGAGTTGAACTGGCTCATCGGCGTCGCATTGATGTTCTTCACTATCTTCTTCGGCTACTCCGGTTATCTGTTGCCTTGGGACAGTCTGGCCTTTGGGGCTGCTACCATAGGCATCAACATGGCCAGTTCGACCCCACTGGTAGGGAGTTGGATGGCTAAGGCGCTGTTTGCAGGCACCACTCTATCCGGCCAGACAGTGACTAGGATGTATTTCCTGCATGTCTTCATCCTCCCTGTCCTAGTGACCGGTCTGATTCTAGCACACCTTTTCATCGTCTGGGTACAGGGTATCGCGGAGCCGCATTGAGGTGATAACATGGGGATGATTGACAGGTTTGGGAGAATTGCCGATACCTACGTCAGTGAGAGAGACCAGTTGCTAGAGGCAGATGAGGAGAGGCGCCGGGTATTCGTTGGTCATGCCTTTTGGCCAACCGAGATTATCCGTGACAGCATCATCCTAGCAGCGATGATTGCGGTAATCTCATTCTACTCCTGGATTATCCCCCCTCCGCTTCACAGTGCAGCAGACCCGTTTGCTCAGGCTGGGTTCGTCTTTCCAGATTGGTATGTACTGTTCTCGTACGGGTATCTGAGATGGGGCGAGTACCTCCCTCAGTTCATCATTCCCGCCGGGCCAATTGGGGACTTCTTTGGCTCACCGGTTATCGCTTGGAACGCTGGCTGGTGGGGCTCGGCCCTGACGGGCATTCCCGTTGGCTTGTTGGCACTTCCTCCGTTCATCATAGGAAAGAGGGAGAAGCGGGGTGTCGAGGACCCTTGGTTCGCCACTGCTGGGGCTGTTTATCTGGCTCATGTATGGTTCATCTCCGTATTCTCAATCAACATCTTCCTCGAACTCTACTCAAAGGACCTTAGCAACTATTGTTGGTCAGACTCTCACAACTACTTGTTTTGTGGACGGCAGGCTCCTTGGACAGCTGATGTATTCAACGCCATACCATGGGTCTTGACGGGTATATTCGTATTCGCTGCGTTATACTTCGGCGTGAGGTGGTTCGTACTGAACTCGATTGGGGCGAGACTCTCGCCGATTATCGGCAGACAGATTGCAATCGGCGCTATCGTGGCTACCGTAATCATCTCAGTAGTGACATGGCCCATCTATGACAGTGGCTTCTGGGACTATGGGGGCCTCGGTGCAATGGACGAATTAGAGGATCTTGATGGGCTGCGAGCTCAGCCCTCGGACACTCTTGTACACGAAGGCAAAGGTAACGTATGGGCAGAATGGGAGGATGACTGTCTCCCCTATTCGGAGACACAGAGTTTGGCAGCGTGGGATGATTTCGACTTCGAACATGACTATTCCAGCGACTGGTGCGTGATAGCGGCAGCAAATTGGGCTGATTGGGGAATCTACCAACCCACTAAGAAGGTCATCATAGACTTTGCAGGAGACAACGGACATGCTGACGCCGGGATTGGAAGAAACACCGGTGGTTCAATCACTACATACCCAGGGAATGCAGATGAATCGTCAATAGCGATCACCGATAGCAGCACATTTGAAGTCGAAAATCTCGGAGTTTCCAATGTCCCTGCAGATGTGGGTTGCACGTTCCGTACGGTTTACACAGATACGGGTGATTCTGCTCGTAATGCGGGCACCCACTCACAGAGTATCAAACTCCTAGACTCTTCTGGATCGATTCTGTGGGAGAACGAAGGTGGTGTGTGCGAGTCGACTACAATCTACCTGCTGGCCGGAGCGAGTTACACAGTTAGTTTCTCATTCAATTCAGAAGGTGTCAACGAATCTATTTCTATGGCCACAGACTTCTCGGCAGTGGCCCATCAGCCTCTCCTACTCAGCGATGATGGTACGGCCGTGGTTAGGTCTGAATCATCTCTAAGCCTTGATGAGCTTACCGCACTCTCCCTCGACAACCCGACTTACCACAAAAATCCAAAGGGACTCGATGCCAAGTTAATCTACAGCCTGTCCATCCCCTGTCTCGGTGTAGGTGCGATTGTGTTCATGGTCATGCGTAGC
>DAUV01000030.1 GCA_002505325.1 Euryarchaeota archaeon UBA623
GCGTCACCATCAAGGACGCCGATTGCAGCCGCAATACGCTCATCGTACCCCGTCGCATCGATACAGGGTCCGTGGCACAGTCCGATGTGCATCGCTAGGCAGCCTTGCGGCAGTAGCTCAGGACAATCGCGGATGCCAAAGTGGCGACGCAGCAACTGAATCACTCGTTTGGCCGCCCCGGGATCGGCGAAAGGACCCCATCGAAGAGAACCCTCAGGGGGATGTCGTGTGTAGATGATGCGAGGGTGCTCATGGTCAGACAGGGCGATGAAGGGAAACGATTTGTCGTCCTTCAGCATCGAGTTGTAGCGAGGTTTGTGCTCCCTAACCAACTGTCTTTCGAGTATCAGGGCATCGCTCGGACTATTGGTAACGATGAAGTCAACGCGGGCCGAGTCCTCGATCAGTCGAGGAACCATCGTTCGGTTGGGATTAGGTACGAAGTACGACTTGACGCGAGAACGCAGGTCAGTGGCCTTTCCGACATAGGTGACCCGCTCGTCAGCCCGCCGGAATAGATAGACTCCGGGCTTGCGGGGCAAGTCAATACCAGTAGGGTCTAGCGCCATGTAGGTTGATGCGCTGCAGGTGAATGCCCATGAACCCGTGCCTTCGCTCGGGCGCCATGCTCTCCGAGGCGCAGTCACGAATCCTATCTCGTCTCGCGCAGTTTGGGGATGAGTTGGAGGTCGCATGGGACGTGCCTAGGGCGTTATCTCTACCCGGCCTCGCAGAATCGCTAGGAGTGGTCAGGTCGGCCCTGCATTCGCCACTCTCCTCACTCGAAACTGAGGGTTACGTATTGACTCGCTCAGCTCACGTCACTGGCGGCGGCTCGCGTCGTCGCACAGTCGTTCACATTACAGATACTGGTCGCGAGGCCATATCGGAACTCGAAGAGCCATCGCTGGCCCGCAGAGGACGCAGCTTCGGCCGCCTTCCTGAGCAAATATCCCTTCACGGTAGGGATGAAGATGCAACCAGTCTCTCGGACGCACTACTCGCCGGATCCAACGTGCTCCTGAGTGGCCTGCCTGGTGTTGGTAAGTCCAGTCTCGCTCGCGCCATCGCAGAGCATGTCCTGAACATGGGCTGGACCGTGCGATGGGCCTCCTGTGGCTCCGACACAGATGTAGCAGGGGTAGGTGAGATGTGGCTGGGTGAAGACGCACCTTCCTCCCCTTCAGCCATCATTGGCGCCTCGGACGGCCCGAGGACATTACTGGTCCTCGACGAGGCTCAGGAACTGCATCTGCGCCACACTGCAGGTGTGGCGGAATTGCTTGAAGAAGCATCACCAGGGAGCTCTTCTGTGCTCGCGGTGTCAAGATCCCCGAGCCCCTTCGGACTTCCAGAGGGCTTCTCTGAGTTCAAGCTCGAGGGACTAGCTCTCAAGCACGCCAGTTCCCTGCTCCCGAGCGACACCGACAGCGTCACTGCTAGGAGCGTTGCAGAGGCTCTGGGTGGCCACCCCCTTGCTCTCCGCCTGTGGCTACCCGGCGAAGAGGTACCTGAGCTCGGCGAAGCTGTCCAAGAATATGTCGAGTCCACGGTGATGCACAGACTCAGCGACGAAGGCACGGAAACTCTGGACGAGTTCTGCATAGCCCCTTCGTCGCTACTGGTCAGCGAACTCTTCGAAGGCGAGGGTACGAATGAACTCGACGATTCCGCTATACTGAGGTGGAGTGGCGTCATGGCCGAACCCCATCACCTGATTCGCAATGTCCGTCGAGGTTCTTGGTCAGATGAGCAGTCCAATGCATTGCACGCGCAGGCGGCCGGTAGATGGGCCACTAGACAGGGAGCCAGAGCACGCAGGATGGAAGGCCATCACATGGTTCACTCTGGAGTACCCGACGCCGAATGGGTTTCAGAGCACATCCAAGCCATAGCCGAGCAGGACAGTGCGGCGGCGGCGGTCCTGCTCGAACAAGCTGTTAGCCTAAGTGAGGACGAGTCCATCAGGGAGGCAGCCGCTGATCTTGCTCTGGAGCGTGGCGAGGCAGACATAGCCGAGTCCCATATCGAAGGCCTGAGCGTAAGTGTCGGGAGAAAACTCCGCTCCGCTCGACTGGCTCGACTCCGGGGAGATTCAAGGTCCGCGGAAGACATCGAGGCCGGTGCGATGACTGAAATGACGCCCGCCGAGTACACCAAGACAGCCATTGCATCCCTAGTGCGCCGATACGATGACCGATTGCCCGGGCGCATCGACCATCGACTAGCGCAAGAGCTGACGAGAGCCGCAGATGCGGTGAACATGTCCTCACTACCAGAATCAGAGCGTAGCGCTGGCAACCTTGCACTCAACCTCATCAAACACGGCATCGCTCTCGAGACCGACGATGTTTCTGCAGCCGCGAAGGCGCACAGCGCCCTCGAATCTGCAATGGGTCCCGAACACCCTCATATGGCTGTGCTTGACCTGCGTGCGCGTCTCTCATCGAGAACTGGTGGGAGCGCCTCAGCAGAGTCTCTCAACTCAGCCAGGCTACTGATTGAATCACGTGAGGACCTCAGCGAGAGGATTCGCCTCATCCACGCAGCTCTCGAGGCTACTGACAGTCACCCTGACTGGCTTGTTGAGGCCCACGCCTCAGTTGCGGCAATGCCGCTACGTGAGGACCTCGCAATGCACCGCCGTTTGTGTGCCCAGCGCTGGTACTGGCGGGGTGTCCTCGAACCTGAACGCAGATTGTCACATTGGAGAGAGGCTGTAAGCAGGTTCAGGATGGCTGAGTGCAGTGCAGCAGCAACAGAACTCATCGGCAGAATGGCGAGAGCAATTTAGATCTCTGCACCGATGAGGGTGCGTGTCTCAGTGATTCCGGGAATCGATCTAACTCCCTGAACGATGCAACGAGTTAGTTCGGCCTCGTCATCGGCCTCGATCTTGACGAATAGGTCGTGAGGTCCGAAGACAATCCACTGCCCAACCACTCCCTCGATGGCACCTACGGCCTCTCTGACAGCAATCTCACAGCCCACTTCGGTCGTGATGAGAACGAATCCTACAGCCATTCTCACACCTCCACCGCAATCAGCGTCTCAGTCTTGATGATTCCAGCCACTGAGCGCATGTTACCAATCAAAGTCTTGGCCATCTCTCCTTCGTCGGCGAAGTCAATGCGAGTCACCAGATCGTATTCTCCATAGGAGACATGTGTCTCTGTGACGCTGTCAATCTCTAGAAGTGCCAGATATACGTCTCTCTCAAGTCCCGGTTCTACCTTAATCAGAACGAAGGCAGTACTCATTCTCAGTCCTCGACGGGCATCGCGCTCGTTCGCTGTTTATGACCTCTACTATACGTTAGTTCGGTATCGCTCACGTGTGCGCAAGGGATAACAGGCGGACAGCGAGCGGACTAGCCATGCAAGCATCTGTTTCGGCAGTTCGCAGGCGTGCTGTAGCGCTTATTCTCCTGCTGCTGTTTTCAGTCTCTCCACTGGTCCCGGCTACGTTTGGTGCCGAATCTCGCTCGACCACTGTATGGTCGGGAACTGTGGTGCTTCAGGATGGCTACACAGTCGAGAGTGGGGAAATACTCGTAGTGCAATCTGGAACCACCATCCAGCTCGGCGATGACGAGAATATACTCGTGGCTGGAAGAATCACAGTACAGGGCACGAACACTGCGCCTGTATTACTAGAGGCAATCTTAGGCAATCACGACGGCATAGTGTTCAATTCGAGCAGCAGCGGGCTGGGCTCAAAGATAGAGAATCTCACAATCACCGATGCGGAGTATGGCATCACCATCTATGACAGCGATCCGACCATGAACGACCTCACGGTCATCAACGCTGATAGGGTTGCCATTGACTTGTTCGACGGGGCCTCACCACGAATCAATAATCTCATCATAGACGGCGGTGGTCAGGATGTCCATGGATTTTCCACCTCATGGCGCTACGGCATCGGACTTTCCGTTGGGGCGTACTCGGCCCCCATCATTAATGGCATGATTGCCGATGGTCTGATTACCCGGGGACTGAACTACTGGGGTAACTCAGGCGGACTAATCTCAAACCTAGAGATATCCAATGTCAGTGGCTCCACCCTCGCTATCGCTGCCGGGATATGGGTGGAGGACTCGATACCACTGATATCGGATTCCAGTGTGAGCCGTTGTGACAATGGTATATTCGTGCGTCATATTACCTCTGGATGGACCACCCGGCCGACCTTTGTGGGAATGACAGTGGAGGATAGCCAGTACTATGGTATCATGGTTGAGCAATACAACCACAGCCAGTACTCCAACGTGCCTCACAACGCTGTTTTCAATGACCTCGAGGTGAGGGGAACAGGAGGACCGGGGGCCAAGACACCCGGGCTTGCGTACGCCGCATTCGAGGTCAACACCAGTGGAGTACAGGTCACCGATGCACTAATCGAGGACAACGCGGCTGTTGGCTTCAAGGCCTACATGATTGGACCCTCGACTATACTCAACGAGATTGTCCTGCTGAGGAACGGCAGGCCGAGCGCCACAGCTCCTCTCAATGACAGGGCTGGCATGTTCATGCGCAGCGCCAACTGGGCCCCTACTATCAACGACCTAGTGGTCCGTAACTCAACGGGGCCAGGTGTACTGCTGTGGAAGGGAGGCGCTCAAGGCGCTGATTGGGTGATAACCGACAACGGCGCTACCGGCGTTGATCTCCGTGAGTTCCATCCCGATCTATCTGGAGTAATCAGCTCCGGTAACGGCGGACACGGTGTCTCAGTCAGAGACTCCAGCAATGTCGAATTGGCATACGTGACGACCTATCAAAATGGACTCGGAGCAGCACTGCCACAACTAGGGGCTGGTTTCTACTTCCACGAGTCTAACGACGTCATGAGCGGCGGCAAGAACTCGACCTGCTTCGAGTGCACATCAATAGAGGACCAGCA
>DAUV01000114.1:0-342 GCA_002505325.1 Euryarchaeota archaeon UBA623
ATTTCTGAAATCCCGGTTGAACGGGACGAAGAGGGAAATCTGAGGGAGGAAGTATCTGAGGCATGGGAATTCGTAAAGACTCAGCCATGGCTTTTCGCGGGCATTGCAATGTTCATGATATGGCATATCGGAGACTCTGCTATCGAAATCGGGATCCCATTCATCATTGAGAGCAAGGGATTGGGTTCGAGGGAATTCGGGGTTTTCGGAGCAGTGGGGGCTGGTGGAGCTATGCTTGGATCTCTACTCGGAGGGATTAGGCCAATCCCAAAGGAGGTCCGTGGACTGATATTCTATGTCCTGATTGGAGGGATTGCTTGGTGCATGCTGATGTGGGCGATG
>DAUV01000114.1:658-10803 GCA_002505325.1 Euryarchaeota archaeon UBA623
TGGTGCATGCTGATGTGGGCGATGCCGATTCCATTCATGTTTATTCTAGTGTTCGTACTACTGGAGGGGATCATGGGCGGGACCCTGGGGGTAATTTGGAGGACAACGATGTCGGACAGCGTCGACCAGCACCTGAGAGGGAGGGTGAATTCATTGGATGCTATTGGGTCGCTAATCTTCATCCCACTAGCACCACTTATGGGTGGGTGGATGATTGAGGAGACCAACGTACTCACAACATTCTCAATCGCAGTTTCATTCATGGTTCTCGCTACAATGGCAGGCCTAATTGTGCCCTCTTTCAGACGATTCGAACGAATACCAACTGAGCGATTTCCGGTAGAGGGAGTTGCTACCGATTAGTCGAGTAGGCTTAGATCTAGTGCGAACCACTTGGCATAGAGATTTCGCTGAATCATAATCGCGCATCCGAGGACCACAAAGAAGGCAGACCAAGCAAAGACGGTCCCGGCCAGCCTGACAATTATCTCAGTCAGCACTAGCCCATCGAACAAGATGCAGCCCGACAGGTAAACCACCCTACCCACCGTCGTGAACAGACTCTCTCCCTCTTGGGCCAGAATCCTGTCCCTACTAGCTCTCCGGCGGGAGTCGGCTTTCTGCGCTAGCCTCTTCAGAGCGAGATTTCTCTGCTCACTTTTCGTGAGGAACTCTTCCTGGGCCAAACTCTCGATTCCAGGGTCCCTTCCTGTCGACGGAGATATGGCGGGCATAACTAATGCGGATGTATGGCTCTACATCATATCTGCGCCGAATCAGTCGACGACAGGCAGGCTCGCCCCATCGGACAGCGGGAAATGGCACGAGACGAAATGCCCCGGGGAGAACTCTCTCAGTTCGGGGACCTCGACATCGCACTTTCCTTCTTCGGCTATCGGGCAGCGTGTGTGGAAGCGGCATCCCGGTGGCGGTGCGACCGGACTAGGTACATCTCCCTCCAGCACGACCTTCTGCTTTTCCCGTTGCGTAGTCGCCTCGGGAATTGCCGATAGTAGTGCATGAGTGTAGGGATGTAGAGGTTCGTCGAACAGAGTATCGGTCTCGGCTAGTTCGACTATTTTTCCAAGGTACATCACCGCAACTCTGTCACTGATATGATGAACGACGTTGAGCGCGTGCGTGATGAAGACGTAGGTCAGGCCGAACTCCTCTTGGAGCTCCTCTAGTAGATTCAGAACCTGTGCTTGGATGCTGACATCCAAAGCGCTTGTTGGCTCGTCAAGCATTATGAAGTCGGGGTTGAGAGCAAGGGCTCGGGCGATTGCCAGCCTCTGTTTCTGGCCTCCAGAAAACTCGTGGGGTAGACGGTGGAGGTTATCTGGCTTCATGCCAACGATTTCGAGTAATTCTGTAACCCTGTTGGTTAATTCCTGACCTCGAGAAATGTTGAACACAGTCAATGGCTCACCTACTGCGGTCTTGATGGTCATTCGAGGATTTATCGAACCACCTGGATCTTGGAACACCATCTGCATCTTGCGCCTGAGTTGCTCTCTGGAGATGGAGTCAATCCTGTCACCCTCGATTAGAATTTCTCCTGCAGTCGGCTCTATCAGCCCCATCATCATACGACCAAGGGTCGTCTTCCCGCATCCTGATTCGCCAACGATTCCAAGTGTCTCTCCTCGCAATACATGGAGTGTGACGCCGTCAACTGCTCTGACGTAGTTCTGAATCCTGCCCAGAAGTCCCCCCTTTAGTGGGAAGTATTTCTGAACATCCTGCATTACTATCATTGCATCTTGAGTTTTAGGCAAGAGTCTCACCTCCTTTGGATTCCAATTCCTCTACGAATCTGTCGAAGGCGTCCTGAACTTCACTCATTTCAGTGGTCTTTTCCAAGTGGTGGCAACTGGCCACGTGACCCCCTCCAAGATCCACCGCTGGTGGATATTCAGAAACACACTTTGCATCGGCAAATGGGCATCGCGGGTGGAATTTACATCCCGATGGAAGATTAATTGGGTCGGGAACTTGCCCCGGTATTATCGGGAGTGCTTCCCGGGTATCCCTGATTCTTGGAATACTGTGCATCAGGCCGATGGTATAGGGCATCCTCGGTGAATTTAGAATCTCGTCTATAGTGCCCTGTTCGACTATTGATCCCGCGTACATCACCCCTACCTTCTCACACATCTCAGCCACCAACCCAATATCGTGCGTAATCAGCAGGATTGCGGTACCCTTCGTCTTTCGCAGATCCTTCATCAGTTCTACAATCTGAGACTGAATGGTGACGTCTAGAGCTGTTGTCGGCTCATCTGCAATCAGCAGTTTGGGCTCGCATGCCATCATCATGGCTATCATTACCCTCTGCCGCATTCCACCGGAAAGCTCGTGAGGGTACATCTTTGCTACAGCGGACGGATTAGGTATCCTCACATCTCTGAGTCTTTCCACGATTACATCATGGTGTACTGAATCCAGAGTGTTCATCGAAGACAATAGCCATGCAGCCAATAGGAATGCTATTGCGAATATAGAAAATATCGGGGCCTTTGATAGGAGGAGCCATGCAGTGAATAACATGAAAATTGCAAGTATATCATTCCCATTTGGCCTGTATTCCGTGGGATTGGAGGCTATGCTATGAAGTTTTGAGAATGGCCTTGCTAAGCTGGATCTCATTCCAATGTACATCCTCTCTACAGCCCCCCTATCAGCAGGAGGAAGTTTGTCATGCAGGCTCATTACCTCGTGAATCTGCTTCTCTACCGTGTATAGTGGATTGAGTGCAGTCATCGGCTCTTGGAAAATCATACTGATGTCATTGCCTCGGAGATCCCTCATCCTCTCTTCGGAAGCCGATATCAACTCCTCTCCTTCGAAGAAAATCTCGCCGTTGTCGATTTTGCCTGTGGATAGGCCAATTACTGTTAATGAAGTGACTGATTTTCCTGAACCTGATTCTCCAACTAAACCGAAAATCTCGCCCTCCCCTATGTCAAAGGTGACTGACTCCAGAGCTCGGACGTCGCCCTCGTCAGTGGGGAAATGCAGCTTTAGATCAGTTACTTGCAGAAGCGGAGTGGTGCTCATGATTTCGATCTCCTCTGCTTGGGATCGAAGACATCGCGGAGGCCATCTCCTAGTAGATTGAATCCTAGAGTTGTAATCAGTATGGCGATTCCGGGGAAAGTGACCATCCACCAATGGACGGGGAAGAATGCGCGGCCGTCTGCAATCATCTTACCCCATTCTGCAGATAGTGCATCCGCACCTAGGCCGATGAAAGATAGACCGGCGGCTGTGAGAATGGTCCCACCGATATCCAATGACACAGCGACCAGCATGGGGGCCCACGCGTTAGGTAACACATGTCTGAATAGAATTCTGAAATCGCTCGAGCCGACGCTCTTAGCAGCCTCAACGTAAGTATGCTCCTTGACGTACAGGACTTGCCCTCTGATTAATCTGGAATAACCTGGCCAACCTGTGAAAACTAGGGCTATCATTATCTTCTCAAGACGATCTAATTTGACGTCTGGCATTCCTATTCTACCGAGGTCGTGGATATTGTACATCGCTGCCACCACGGCCATTGCCAAAATTAGCCCAGGAACCGCAAAGAAGACATCAGCGATTCGCATTATCACCTCATCCACCCATCGGCCGTAATAACCACTAATTCCGCCAACCACTAGGCCTAGGAAACATGTTATCAACGCCACAGTGAAACCAACTCTGAGGGATTTCCTAGAACCATACAGTATCTTGCTCATCATGTCGCTTCCAGTGTGGGTCGTTCCGAACGGGCACAACTCGTAGCCCTCTGGCATCCAGTCATATGAATAGAAGTCAGGGCAACCGTTATCCAAGCGGCTTGAATCGAAATCTGCACCAAGCTCGGTGTACAGGAATAGGTTGTAGTCAGACCCCGATTCAACGGAAAGGTCGGCAGCCATCTCAGCGTCCTTGGGAACTTCTAACGCAAACCACTCGTCATCGGGGTCATCTGGGGGATTGGAGAATGGGTTCGTTACGATTGGAGGCTCATTCAATGCGGCTATCGAGATGTTGATATGAGACTCAGAGATTTGCCCTGACGCATTTGAATGCTGTATAGGGAAGTTTTCCACCCAAATCCCAGAGAATTCTGAGAATGAAGGCGAGTTAGTGCTGGGGTCGTCATTGGATGTAAGTATCCACTGGTAGCCATTTGTGATTCCTTCCTCAATCCAAACATATAGTCCAGATGTAGTGTAGATTGATGTATAGTCAAGGCGAAACCATGACCCCGAAGTTACGACATATATGCCATTGTCAGATAGGTCATTTTGGTCCTTTACAAGAACTCTATCTCCTGACTTTATCGATACTCCGTCGATGGACATCTCTCGATGAAGATTCTCATTGTCTGGCAATGCTACTGCGATATTTCCGGTCAGATTAATCTGGGTTGCAGTTACCGTCTCTATTGTGCCAACTACAATTCCTGAACTGTCATACAACCTGTCGTTGGCAGCAAACATGGTTGTTGCATCTACAGAATCTACGGGAATAACCGTCTGTCCCCGATGAAGATTCTCATTATCTGGCAATGCTACTGCGATATTTCCGGTCAGATTAATCTGGGTTGCAGTTACCGTCGCTATTGTTCCAATTAGATTTCCTGAACTGTCATACACTCTTTCATCAACTGCAAACATGGTTGTTGCATCTACAGAATCTACGGGAATAACCGTCTGGCCCCTTCGTAGATCTTCATTTTCTTGTAATGAAACTGCGATATTACCGGAGAAAATAATTTCATTTGGAGTAACTCTTTCTATTATGCCAACTTCAATTCCTGAACTGTCATACACATTGTCATTGGCCTCAAACATGGTTGTTGCATCTACAGAATGTAAGGCAATTGAAGATGTGTTGTCTCGGACATAAGTTCCAGTGACCAATACGCCAGTGGCTTCTATGGTATCGTATGCTCCATCAGTCAATACGTCAGTTGGAACTAAGGTATCATATTCTCCATAGGTCAATACCCCAGTTGGTTCTAAGAAACCGCTGAGAGCGATACTCGAAGTTGTGGCAACACTAACCGCGTTAGTGACTGTTGACATTCCATAGTTCCAGTAACCTGTTTCTTCGTCGATTGCAAAGGAGCCATGGGTTCCTTCAATTTCACCAGAGACACATCCCGTGCAATCCCAACTTCCCCCCTCAGAGTCGACAAAAACGGAGAAGATTTGGATGTTGAGATAACTCGGATCTGCCCCTGTGTCGTGATGGATTCTCAGGTAAGTCGTCGAGTCGCTGGCGCTTCCGCCCACGCACTCCTGTATGCCGTCGTTGTTGCTGTCATAGATGTCAGTCAATGGGTCGTCGTCGGAAACCTCGTCGTAGTCAGGGATCCCGTCCCCATCGTCATCCAGATCTGCCCAGTCTGGCCCGCAGTACATACCTGTGCTGTTGTCGAACCAGATGTTCGAATCGCAGGTCGCCGTACCGTCCTCATCGAAGTCATTCGGGAACATGAAATCTTGGAAATCAAGGATCCCGTCGTTATCGTCATCCATATCGTAGAAGTTTGTGACCAGATCGCCATCGTTGTCGTCGTCGCCATTAGCGGTCTGCACATCAAGTTGGAGTTTCTGATCCTCATCAGAAGGAGCGGATGTTACCGAGTCAACCTTGGGGCCCTCAAAGGGTGGGAGTTTCTTGTACGCGTAGGTCACTACTGGCTCGGCTGTCTCAGGGTCGTCAACATAAATCGGCCAAAGTTCTTGACCGCTCAAGGTTTCCTGCTGGTGTTCCTGAGCGATGTGGTCAGCGAACAGAGAGATGTCGATAACCAGTACAACCATAAGTAGACCAACTACTGATAATAGGCTCCTCCTGAACCCTTTCCAAGCATCTCTGAATGTCTGCATGGAACTGCTGAATCTGGTGGCGAGGTCATCCGAGTCAGGGACAAACGAGACTATGTCGAAGGCTGGAGAAAACGCACCCCATGCCCTTTCAATCAGTTTGTGTCGTTCTGGGATTATAATGGAAAGCAACAGGATAATCGAAACCGAGAGTGCTGTAATCTCCCTGTTCCAGTATACTATCATGATAATCAGAACTGAGACTACTAATCTAAGCAGGTCTCTCAAAGTCAACTCTCTGAAAACACTGCCAATCATACTATCACCCGAGCCTTACTCTTGGGTCGATCCAAGCATAGGCGATGTCGACCACTAGATTCGATATCAGGAAAATTACCGAAGTGATAATGGTGATTCCCATGATCACTGAGAAATCCAGCAGGATGATTGCCCTAACGGCCGCCATCCCCATGCCAGGTAGCGAGAAGATTGTCTCCGTCAATACGGCACCGCCCAGAATTCCACCTAGCATGAAACCCAAAATGGTGACGATAGGGATCAGGGCGTTCCTAACGCCGTGCTTGAAAATCACGGTCCTCTCATCTAGTCCCTTGGCTCTAGCGGTCCTGATGTAGTCCTCGTTCATCACCTCCAGAAGGCTTGATCGCATGTACCTAAGGAGCCCTCCGGCTGTGGCGAGTGAGAGGCATACGATTGGCAGTGTCAGGAACTTGAGCGACTGCACGAACAAGCCTATCCTAGTCTTGTCCTCGGGAACCGGGTTGGCTATCAGTGAATCAAGAGTATAGAGTCCTGTAGCCTCGTACTCGGAGATGACGATTGGTTCCATACTGGACCAAGGTGGGTACAGCAGTAACAAAGCCGACAGTAGAACGCATACGGCGATGGTAAAGACGGCTATCTTGTCCCGTATGGTCTCTGGGCCTTTAATCTTAGAAAGTCTTCCATCGACCTTCATGTCGAAGGCGGCTACTGAGGCGAATAATAGAAACATCGCCGACAATCCAACATTACCCAAATCAATAACGCCGTTCTCGGTGGGAAAATCAGAACCGGGAGGCTTGCGACCGAACTGTGGAAAGCACCCCCCTTCTGTTCCAAAGAGTGGGTCACAGATTCCGAACTGGGTTGCGAGTAGCCACTGGAACATCAGAGCCAGCCAGAATATTGGAAGGCTGACGAAGGCGATTGCAATGAATCGAGTAACGTGATCTAACCACCTGTCTTGGTATACTGCGCTCAGGATACCTAGGAATATTCCCAGCGGTGCTCCGAATAGAATAGCTCCGAATGACATCTCTAAAGTGACCGGAACGGCCTGTTCGAGGACTTCGACTACAGGTTTTTTGTAAGCTAGGGAATAGCCCCAATTTCCATCCAATAGACCTCCACTGTCGAAGTCCATACCGAAGAAGGATGAGCCTTGATCGGATGAGCCAAGGTTAGTGTCCGCGTCGAAGAATGGATTTCCATCACCGTCCTCATCGGTTAGGCCCATGTACCAACTATACTGATTCCAAACCGGCTCTTCGTTGCCATATTCATCGGTGAAATGGAGGTTGAGTTTGATCTGCTCGAGTGTCTCCTCGGGGCACTTGAGGCCGCAGAAAGCTCGAGCGGGGTCAGCCGGGACGAGATGGGAAATTCCGAATGTCAGTATAGACACCCCTATCATCACGGGAATGAGGAGAAACAACCTCCTGACAATATATTCCCACAACTGCATGATTCATTCCCCAAGTCATCCAGGTATCCGGGCGACTCTTCGAGGGAAGATGGGCTTATCATCCCTATCTGAGAAACGACTCTCGAACCCTAAGGGTTCGAGAGTCGAAGAGGGGTGGATAACTCTCATCTATTCAGATTATTCAATCTAGAAAAATCTGGATGGGGGATGATGCGGTACACCGGCAGCGGCTCGGAGCCGCTGCTGGTGACCTTACGTATTCACGTGTGTTTACCAGATGCTCAGGTCTTGTCCACGTTGAACCACGGTATCGTGGCCGGTGGGACTTCCGATGGCATGCTAACACGGTCCGAGTGGACGTGGTAGCTTAGGTACTGGCACATGAAGATCAACGAAGGCTCCTCCATGAAGAGGTCGTGTGCCTGCTCGTATAGAGCCGCGCGCGCAGTGTAGTCAGTCTCTGTCTTCGCTGCTAGTAGAAGCGCGTCGATGTCATCGTTGTCATACTGCGTGTTGTACACGTCACCATGCTCATCAGCTCCTGCAACAAACGGGAACCAGTAGTTGTCCGGATCGTTGTAGTCAGGGGCCCAGCCTAGGAACATGAAATCCCAGTTGGCCGTACCGAACATCCTGCCCAGCATGTTGCCCCAAGGCTCGCCGATGACCTCGTTGGCGATACCAACGGCGTCAAGGTTCTGCGCTAGCAGGTTGGCGTTGGCCTCACGGTTGACGTTTCCATCGTTGTAGAACACGCGGATAGCGTCGCCGCTGAATCGCTGGCAGGGGGTGTTTGCGTCGCTGTCGTGGTCATCACAGGTGTAGCCTGCTGCATCGAGGATGCTAGCAGCCATATTTAGATCGAACGAGAACGTCGGGTGCTGCGTCTCAACGTACGGCATCCCCAGGGGGATGGGTCCGTGCAGTGGGATTGCAAATCCGTCGTAGATGTCCGATATCGCTGTGTCGTAGTCATAGATGTAAGAGAGTGCCTTGCGGACCTCTCCGTCAGCCATGAACTGATTGCATGCAACATCGTCACCGCCAGCTGCGTCCTCGCAGGTGGGGTTGGTGTTCATGATGCCCAGAGCGACAGTTAGCGAGTTCTCGGGACCGCAGTCGGTTCCAAGATCCGGGTTCCCGGTGATGGCAGTGGGTGTGTCGGTGTTCAGGCAAACCTCGGCCAGGTTACCGGTCGGGATGCTGCCAAAGTCGACTTCACCGTCCTTCAGTGCGTTTACGCGAGTTGCTTCCTCGGCGACCTCTGTCCTGGTAATCTTGTTCAGGTTGAAGTTGCCCTCCTCCCAGTACAGCCAGTTCGGGGTCAGGACAATCTCGGACTCCGGTGTGTAACTGCCTAGGACGTATGCGTTAGTACCAATTGGGTTAGAATGCAGGTACGCGTTGCAGTGGTCGTCGGTGACAACGGTTCCGTTCTCGTCGGTCGTTATGACGCGGTTGGCTTCGCAGGTTCCTGCGTCCGTGACAGCGCCAATCCAGAACGCGATGGTCGGGATGAAAGCCGAATAGGCAACCTCGAGGGTAGCCGAAAAGGTGTAGTCATCCACAGCAACGAGTCCGTCACAGGTGGACATAGTCTCGTACATAATCCAAGCGACACCAGAGTCGGGGCTTCCGTACTCTATGACGCGGCACCACGAGTAGCGGACGTCCTCAGCAGTGAAGGCCTCTCCGTTGGAGAAGAAAACGCCCTCACGCAGAGTGAAGGTGTATGTCAGACCGTCTTCGCTGATTGAGTAGCCGGTAGCCAGACGGGGCACCAATACAGGTGTTCCATCAGCAGATGGCTCGTAGCGGTACAGAGTGTCATAGACATTCTCGATGATTGCTCCAGAGGACGTGTCGTACGCGTCAGCTGGGTCCATCATCGGAGGATCGATGTCAGATGTGACAGCGACGATCTCGCAAGCAGAAGATACACCTGAAAGTGAGTCCTCCTTGCACATTCTTAGGTTCTCAAGGTGTTCTTGAGTCACTGCAAGGGACATATCGCCACTGGCGTACTTGCCCAAGTAGTAAGCTTGGTCGTATGAGCAAGAGCCATCGTTGTAGGTTGCGCCGGCATCAAAATTGGTGGCTTCAGAGTCATCGCATCCACCGACGACGCATTCTCCCGCAACGTTCGCTGCAGAGTTATAGTTGTCAGCTGCAGCGTCCATGCAACCGACGATGTCGGTCACAGTCGTTGTCACTTCCTTGACACAAACATTGTGGTCAGCGTCAAGAGTGTATCCATCTCCAATCGCGTCGCAGTCAGCCTGCTCCAGGGTCTTGATCACTTCAACATCATCCCCAGCGCATCCCGCTAGGGTTGATGCAATCATTAGTATGCATAATAGAAGAGCATTCGCTTTAGTCTTCATCAGGCCTATTGAGGGAATGTGGGGTATTTAGTATGAACCCGAAAATCGGCTATTTTGGCCGTTCAGGAGATAATTTGATGTAAATAATGCATCGAAAATCAATTGTTTGCCCTATAGATTGGCATACTGTTTCGTTGAAGATATTGTTGGTGGACGTGCCGAGATTTGAACTCGGGGCCTCTTCCATGCCAAGGAAGCGCGCTTCCAAGCTGCGCCACACGCCCA
>DAUV01000101.1 GCA_002505325.1 Euryarchaeota archaeon UBA623
CGTCGCTCGTCACCAGTTCCGAGAGCTATTCCAGCCACGTGAGTTCCGTGTCCGTCGGCATCGTCCGGGTCATTGCTGCCATCATCGCAGTCCTGAGAACTCCATGAGGTCGCATCGCAACCTCCCAACCACTTTGGGTCGGCAAGTTCATCTGGTTCCTTTTCGTTGTCGTTGTTGTCGTCCGAGAAATCGTCCAGTGAGAAGTGCTCGTTGTCCACTCCGGTATCTAGGATGGCAATTACGACTCCAGAACCGTCGTAGCCGAAGTCCCGCATCGTCTCGTCGAAGACTTCGGAGTCTCTGACCTTCGAGCCTCGAGACGCCTTATCGAGCAGAGGTACTATCACGGTCTGCTCCTCAATCATCACCACTCCGTCAAGCCTCCAGATTTCGATTAGTGAGTTCACAGGGACATGATCTATTACTATGGAGTCGAGGATTCGGAGAGGGTCGAACCACGAACCCTCCTCCTTCCAACCGTAATCGAGCAGTACCGTTCTGATGGCATCGATATCACTCTGCCCGGGGTGCCAAGAATAATCGACGACGATGGCGACAGTTGGCAGACCGTCCAATCCTGTGATTGAGGTCGTCGAAACCGATGTCCTCTCTCCGGCGATGATTCGCTGTAACCTGTCGTCCATTCCGTCGGAGTCTAGGTCGTACCAGTATCCGAACCACCATCCAGGTTCCTCGACCGGCCAGCCCGAATCGGCAGGACGGGTTCCAGGCAAACGGTCTTTCTCCGGACACTCCTCACCTCCGCACATCAGCGGAGGAGGTAGTCCTGGACCGGATAGAACTGCAATCTCAGTGCTCTCATCCGTGTCTTCTGGGGTGTGTACAAAGGCACTGGCTCCTAGTGAGAAGTCCATCACGAGGAGCAGTGCGACTACTATCAGAGGTAGTCTCAGATTCCTACTATGACCCATGGCTCTCTAGGAGAGCCAAACTCAGATGGGGTATAATCTCAACCTGTTATGGTTCATCTGTGACATCGGTTCAAGGCCACTTGACATGGCTGCCGGAAACGGCACAGCGAATACGGCAGTTATCGCCCCTCATCTCAGTAATTATCTCACCATCACAGACAGGGCAAATGGTATGTTCCGAGAGTTCTTCTAGCCAAGCTCTTCTAGTCTCCAGTTCGTCGCCCTCCTCACGCAGTCTCTTCAGTATCTTAGCAGCCGCACCATCAAGCGGTTTGTCTGCTGCGAACCATGGGTCGTCATCGAGGCTCCCCATGCGTTCTATGGCCTGCGCCCGAAGGGCTTGGGCGCGCTCCGAATGTGTTGCCGAACTCTCCGTAGGGTCGAGTGAGCTGGGCGCTCCTCGAGCAATTGGTCTGGCAAGCAGGTAGGCTAGGAAGAATCCCCCTACATGTGCCATGTGAGCGACATTCGACTCTCCAGCGGTACCTGATTGTAAATCATACATCTGCCAAACCTCTAGGCCGAGCCTGACGAAAACGATCAGCCAGACCGGCCAGGCTCGGATGAAAAACAACAGAGGAAACTCAACCTTGTCTTCGGGCCAGCATGCCATGTAGGCCCCCAGCAGCCCGAACGCTGCTCCACTGGCACCGATGGCGGGTGTCGACGAGTCGGGATGTGACAGGACCCAGGCTAGATTGCCACCGAGGAAGCCGAGGAAGTATACTGCGAGCCATCTCCGACCACCTAGTCGCTGCTCCAGAGGGATTCCAATTAGTGCAATCACCAGTATGTTGCTCAGTACGTGAATCCAGTCCGCGTGGAGCCACGCCGCAGAGACCATTCTGTAGGATTCTATCGGATCCCCCATGACGTCAGGTTTGATGCCGAGTAGGTCGATTATCCATGAGAACTGCATCGGTTCCCCGTAGACCACGGAATATGTGAACTGGACAAACGCCACGAGCATCAGGGAGAGCACTGTCGCAAGAGCCAGACTGGTCTCTCCTCGAGATGCCGATACATACGGTCCTATGGCCAACGCCACCATAACTCCAAGCACCAGCAGGTCAATACTGGCCAAGTCAGCCCACTCGACGCCCATGTAGTCCATTCTTAGCCGTGAGGTCCGAGTGCATAGCCACTTCGTCGGCGGACGGAATTACTCAAACGATAACCCACCTTCGGAATCGCGTGGAACAAGGCACAATGATACAGGCGGCGGGCATCGAAGTGCATCGCGGCCCTCGAATGGTCCTGAAAGGCGTCGATTTCCACATAGGACAGGGGGAAGTAGTGGCTCTAACTGGGGCCAACGGTTCAGGCAAGACCACACTCCTCGAGGTGTGTGCGGGTATTCTCTCACTAACTTCGGGAAGCGTCATCTGGCGCACAGACGCCGATGAGGAGAGAGTGGTCCGCGATTCCGATGGACGCAGGAGTGAACCCCCTCCGATGGGACTGACCTTGCAGAGCAACGGAATGTGCGGTGAGGAGACTGTCGAGGAGAGACTACGGGCCTCGCTCAGTGTATCCGGACGAAGTCCTGATGAAAACGCCGTCTCACAGGTGCTTTCGGAGTGGAGATTGGAGCACCGGCGCGCTGACCGCGTCTCTCAGCTATCAGGAGGTCAACGCCGCCGTCTGGCAGTTCTTTGCGGACTTGTCCCTGCGGCCTTCAGTAAGGGCCCGAGAGTCGTTTTGTTGGATGAGCCCTCGGAAGGTCTCGATGAATCTGGAAGGGCTCTTCTAACGGGCTGGTTGCGAGCTATCGCCCAAGATGGTCACAGTGTGCTAGTAGCGACACACGACGAGGGCGTAGTCAGGTGCGCGGACAGAGTGCTAGTAGTACAGGATAGTCTTCTAATGGAATCTCCCGGATTATCTGAGGGTAAGCCTTCGAAGCTACCCAAGCCCAGCCAATCGGTTGAACCGAGTACAAATGGTTCGTTGATACGCTGGGCCATCAGGATGGAGGCACGCAATCCCGTAGACACAATCGGCCGTGCAACTCCAGCCCTAGTCGCTCTACTTCTTGCATACGCACTGGTGGGAGAGGTTGACTTGGGTCACGCTGGCAGCGATCTGCTAGCAGCGCTCATACTCGTTCCGGCCTTCATCACGGCCGTGGTCTCTCCGGCTTTGGTCCGACGCCTCGCTGAAGATGACTGTGGGAGGTGGTGGAATGCTATGCTCGGCCCGACTGCAAGGCCCACATATTCGCTGATTGGCGCCTCTCTCATTCTGCCTCTGCCTCTGACCTATCTATCTTGGTTCGTCCTCACTGGTTCCACTGACAGCACTTCGGAATCAGAGGTTCTTCTCTGGCTCTGGCTTCCTGCAGTCGTCATGATTGATGTCGCTGCTGCCGCTGCTGCCCTGCATCTTCTGGTGGCCGACCTCCGTCGAGCCAGCGCAGCAGCCGCATCACTACTTCTGCTGGTGCTAGTCTGGCCGTTCCTGCAACTGACCGACGCTCTCTCAGTCATCATGACAGATGGCATGTCCTTTGGACTCGGGATGGGTGAACCATTGATGTCCTGCATTATAGCGAGCTTAATCTCCATCCTAGTCTGGGCGGTCGCAATTTACCTCCCAGATGCATGAAGACCAGCATTGATGATGAGTAGCAGTCTCGGCGTACCATGACATCAGTCAGACCAACTGGAGCAGTGCTTACTGCACTGGGCCTGACCGGGGCCGCTACGACATTGCTTCTCGGCCTACTCTGGGCGCCTTCGGTCGACCCTGAGGCTTGGAATGCTCCTGAAGCATATCGAATTCTATTCTGGCACGTCCCGTTCGCATGGTCATCATTCCTAGCATTCTGCATTCTGTTCTGCGGCTCTGTGGCTTGGTACTCTCGTCGCTCGGAGTTCGGTTGGAGACTCATCTGCACTGGCTCAGACCTCGGTCTACTGTTTGGCCTCGGAGTGGTGATTTCCGGACCGATTTGGGGCTCTGCGGAATGGGGGGTCCCCTGGGACTGGGGTGATTTGAGGTTGAACACCTATGGACTGCTCACCGCCGTAGCCCTGTTCCTCGTCCTCGCTCGCAATTCGCAGCCTGAGGGTCACGACACTCGGGACACCATCGCTTCAGTCGGCTTGTTTGGATTCGCCCTAGTTCCAATTACTGCACTAGCGACTACATGGTACCAGGAACGCCATCCTGGAATCATAATCGCGGAGAGCGAGGAGGCAGGGCTCGCTCCAGAGATCATGACAGTCTTACTACTTGGTTTCGCATCGTTCTTTGTACTGTTCGCCGGCTTCGCTCTGCTCAGCGATACCCTGCATCAGATGGAGTCAAGACTGAGTCATCTACAGCGCCTGTTAGACAAGGGGGTGATTCGCTGACCGGGATGACTGAACTCGCTGTAGCGTATCTTGCCTTCATCGGACTAATAGGTGCCTACGTCTACAGGCTGCTGAGCAGACTGGCTGATGTTGATAGCCGACTGGCAGCCGCCGAAAACGCCCTCTCATCTGATGAAAATGAGTGATTTAGCCTTTTTTCCCTTCGGGAATCCTTGAAACGGAGCGGTAGGGCGGAGGTAGGGAGAACTATGTCAGCCGGGGCCTTTTGTATCGCCTGCGGAGCACCACCTCCGCTGACTTCTGAGAGGATGTGCGAGGACTGTCTGAGGCAGCGCACCACACTATCGAAGATTCCAGAGCGGATTCAGCAGTTCCGCTGCGCCAAGTGTGACTCGTTCGAGGTAAGGGGCCGTTGGTCCGAGATGGACCCGGATGCTGTCGCCGATCTGCGTATACGCGAGAATCTTATCGCCGAGGAGCGTGCCAAGCGGGTCGATGTATCATTTTCAGTGGAATCTATCGATGACAGGACCAGCCGTCTCCACGTCGAGGTCTCTGGCACCATCGAGGGCCATGGCTTCGAGGACCAGCATGAGGTATTGTTGCAGACCAGTAACGCTGTTTGCCCCCCTTGCGCGCGCAAGGCCGGCTCATATTTTGAGGCTACTATGCAACTCCGCTCTGCCGGCCGACGATTAGATGACATCGAGTTGAAGCAACTCAGGAAAACACTCGATGACATGCTTGAGAACATGGAGCCAGACTCCATGTTTTTCGTCACCAAGGAGGGGCCAGTGACCGGAGGATGGGACCTCCAATTGGGCTCCAAGGCGATGGCCAAGAACTGGGGCAGGAGGCTCGTGAGGAGTTTCGGAGGCACCATCAAGGAGACCTCGACAGTTGTCGGCTCGAACGATGGAATCGACGTGACCAGATTGACACTCAGTTATCGCAAGCCGGCGTACGGGCTTCGCGATGTGATTCGATTCAGGAAGCAGTTGTGGCTGGTCGACGGTTGGCAGAAGGATGGGCCCAGTCTGCGCAGAATGGACAGGTTTGAGCGAACTGGAGTTAGCTGGAGGGATATGGAGAAATCGACAGTAGTCTGCCCCACTGCGGAGCAGCACCTCGTGGAGGTAATGAATCGCGACAGCTCGGCTGTCGAGGTAATGGATCCCACCGACTTCAGGATGGTGACGGTGGCACTACCCTACGATGACGATGGGCAGTCCTCACTCCTGCGCATCGGTTTCATAGACGGAGCGTGGCTGGCGTTACCGGGAGCAACAGGGGAATAGTATCATGCCTGAGTCAGA
>DAUV01000122.1:0-2798 GCA_002505325.1 Euryarchaeota archaeon UBA623
ACTATCGCCGGCTCGCTCGGAGGCAGCATCGACTCGGAAACCACCTCGTCAGACAACTCCCCGCTGTCATCGAGGTTCGGCCAGTCCGAGCGCCCTTCCTCGGCTGGGACACCCGCAAGTAACGGCGAGGCAGCAAGCAGGTTCATCCCATCGTTGCAGCGCAGGACCTCGGCGACCACAGCTTCGTCTTCCACGGGATCGAGCGAGCAGGTCGAGTAGACCACCCGGCCCCCGGGCTTGATCAGAGCCACGGCTTTCGACAGCAGGGCGACTTGCAGGTCATGCAGCGAACGCCCCCCTGAGGGCAGCCACTTGCCCCAGACATCCGGATTCTTCCCAGTGGTCCCCGAGCCGGTGCAAGGCGCGTCTACGATGATTCGGTCGAACCCGGATTCCGGGACGCGAGGGAGGTGTCGACCGTCATGGTGTATGACTGCGACTGAGCTCGAGCCATGCCTCTGGACGTTGGTCACCAGCATGTTGACTCTTGAGTTCACGACCTCATTCGCCAGAACGAGGCCACTCTGGCCCAAGTGCTCGGCGATCTGGGTGGTCTTGGAGCCGGGTGATGCGCACATGTCGAGCACGACGTGGCCCGGCCCGGCCCCGAGCGCTAGCACGGGCAGCATCGATGACGCCTCCTGCCGGGTCAGTCGCCCGGTCTCGTGCAGCGCGATGAGAACCGCCTTGACGTCACCCTGTGCAGAGCCCCGCTCGAACGGCAGTGTCCATGCGCTACCAGGTCCGCTGAACCAGGTGATGCGCTGCGAGCCTATGCCTTCGAGCCAGCCCTCAGTCCAGTCACTGTCAGCTCTGAGGGGATTGACACGCACTGTCTCCGGCAGCCTGTCGAAGGAACCGCTCAACCAACCCGCTGCATCCTCCCTCCAGTGGGAGACCGCACGCAGAAGGATGCTGTTCTGAGCCATCTGACTCCAAGGAGCATCACTCTTACCCACGACCCTCGGGTGAAAGCGACAGCAATCAACTGCGCGATTCTTTCCTCCGGCGGAGCACTGTCCACTCTGTATTGCGGATTTGAGAGTGAGCAGCACCGTAAACGGTTAAACCCTCAGCGAAACACTCGACTCCTGCGGTGAGAGCCGCGTGGGATGCACATGACAGGATTGCGTAGGAGAATAGCCAGTAAATCAGAGGAACCAATGAAGACCGATTTGAATGGGGCGACTAGGAAACTAGTCGAGTTGGTCGAACGAGCCAGAGCGGTGGGGAGGGAGCAGGGCCCCCTAGTACCGGTCGAGGCTCTGGTGACCATTGAGCGAGACAGTTGGATATGGCAGATTGTCGACCGTGAGGTTCTCGACATTCTCAGCCACAGACTGGTGTTTGAGTCTAACAATGGAAAGCGCAGGGAAATTCTGATGACCACTTCGATAGACACTGCCATGAGCGCCGCTTCGAAGATAGTAGAATTGGACGGCGGATGTGTCCTCATCGAGACACTGGACCCCTAATCGACCCCCTAGGGGTCGTATCTAGGCATCTCGCGGAATTGAAATAGTGCAGGTAGGTGCGACGCCCGATGGCCAAGGAGAAGAAGGGCAGTGGGATTCAGCAGGCAGCTGGACTGATTCGTTACTTCGACGAGGAGTCAGAGGACGCCATACAGATATCCAAGGGCATGATATACGCAGCCTGTGTAATCTTCTCAGTGAGCATCTATCTAGCGAATCACGGCGTCTGGTCGTGGATGTGGTCGACGCTTGGCCTGTGATTAATCTTCATCAGAGAGATCCACGAACGGAACCTCATCGAGGAGGTGCCCCGCTTCAACTTCATCCTGATTTATTGTATTGGTACGAGGGGAAGCACGCTGCGCATTGGTTTCTGATGAGCGAACCTCAGTGTCTGGGTCAGCCTCGATGAGAGCGCTCGTAGCCCTTCCTAACGCACGCTCCACTGCGGGTGCGTTACGATCGGCGAGAGCCGCACGTGCTTCACTGATAGCCATCCCAGCAGCGTCGAGTATGCCTGAGACTGCTTCATCCGATCCCTTGAGCCTTCTTAGTGAGTCCTCAAGTTGGTCAATCTCTTCACTCATGTCTTCACTGGCGCGCGTGATGAGATCTTTCCATGCGCTCCTATGCCGAGCAGCTTCACATCCGGTGACTTTCTCAAACTGACGCAATCGGCTCGGTTCCCAAGGGTTCCTTCCCACCGAGGCGACAAGATCATGCACGCACCTCGCACGAATGCCCAACGGGCCGGATAACTCAATTCGATTCAGGAAGCAGTTGGGCAGCAGCCCGAAGCCCCAGTACGGGCTGCTTGTAATTCTCATTTGCAATTCATTGGCGCGGGAGCTGAGCGTCCACTGTTGCTCGTCGAAGCCGGGTTGCTCAGCGAATCTTGGAGGATCGTGTGGGCCGAGCGCCCTGAGCGCAGCCTGCGCAATGTCTCCGAGGTACACTTTGCCTCTAGAGCCCGGCCAGCCCTCAGGGCGCAGGTATCCGTCATCGTCGATGGCCATCTTTGGCTGCCCGTCGCGCACTTGTGCGTACAGCACTGTACGACTCGCATCCGACCCGACCCACTCTTCATTCTCTGCACTCACAATTCCTCTGTGTGCGCGAGACGGGTTGAACGTTGCGCGCACGTGGGAACCGCTAAGTCCCTCCGAATCAAGCACTATGTGTGCCGCGCAGGAAATACGGAAGACTGCAGAAGACAGTTGAGTCACCACCTTCAGACAATTGTAGCAGGTGCAGGGCGGGCAAGCACTGCCCAATCCCCTCTCACCCGGGCTACGTTATCCCAGCAGAGCGTGAATGGCAGGG
>DAUV01000122.1:3200-4672 GCA_002505325.1 Euryarchaeota archaeon UBA623
CTTCACCTACTGCAGGAAGTTCATCTGAGGTCTCAATGACCTCGGCCTCCGGAAGCTCCCGTTGGGCGCGATGATAGATTTCCCTTAGTGTCTGGTCACCTATCTCGAGATAGACTCGAGTGGTGGCGATACTGGCGTGACCGAGCAGGCGCTGAATCGTGACCAGGTCGGCACCGCGCTCTAGCAATCCGGTGGCAAAGGTATGGCGCAGGGTGTGTGGACTCAAACGTGAGCGCGGAATCTCAGCTGCGTCGGCCAACCTGTCGATTAATTTCTGCACCGAACGTGGATTCATCCTACGTCCACGACTCGATAGTAGTAGAGAACGCATCTCGTCCTCCCTGTTACACATCTGAATTCGACTGTTCCGAATTGGACCCCAAGCCTCGATGGCGTCTACGGTGGCCTTGGTGAACAGCACCGTCCGGTCTTTCTCTCCTTTTCCTCCGATGACCAGCGCGGACATATCCTCAGTGTCAACGTCGTCGATGTCGAGAGAACACAGCTCCGAGACACGCAGTCCAGTATCGAGTAGTATGGTTACCACGGGCTGCGCTAACGGATCCTCGGATCGAGTGGCCGCAGTGCGCACTCGACCGAGCTCGTTGCGTCCAAGGGTGCGAGGCAACGAGCGGCTGCGATTTGGCCTCTGAATCCAATCAGGTATGGAGTGCCCAACCCACTGCAGAAGATGCGAAGCGGCCGCGATGCGGGCGTTGACGGTGGCAGGCTTCAACTCCCCGATACTATTCAGCCAAGCATCCATTCTGCCTTTGTTGGGATCAACTCTTGTGTGGAATTCTCGAACACTTAGTGTCTTTGCCTCTTCCCAATCGAGCGGAGACTCCCCTGGCAGTGAAGTGGTACTCAGGGTGCGTGCAGCTACGGTGTACGCCCTGATTGTGTGTTCACTCTTCTTCTCGGTCCGCAGCCTCTGCATCCAGCAGTCGAACCAAGGCAGTTCAGAGAGGCTCTGGAGGCGCGAAGGGAGGGGAGTATCGCCTTCAACAGCAAAATTCGCGAACCTCGCTCTCTCGCGTTCCACTAGGCCACCATTGACCCAAGAACTAGCCGCTCTTTCCCTCTGTTCAGTCAATTATCTCGCCTCTAGGCCGCGAACGGCCGTGCATCCCTGTCCCTACGGACAGGTCCAAGTTATCGTAATCAGACTTGAATGCTTCTCTCTCCGGAGGGGTGGGAACCGCCGTTTGACAGAGCCTTAGGAAATGCCGTCAGTCGTAGATTCCTGAAGCCTCGCTTCCGGCCCCCGTCATCTCCGTGCTGTCTGATGCCTCAGAGTCCCTGTGGGACTCCTCAAGCCTTCTGTTGAGCAGGCGAGCCACCTCAGCAGCCACAAATCCCTCGCCGACTACAGATTCGATTCCTTCGAGACCAGGACTTGAGTTGACCTCGAGGACCAGTGGTCCGTTGCGCGATTCTAGCATGTCCACACCAGCAAGGTCTAGGCCGAG
>DAUV01000020.1:0-3288 GCA_002505325.1 Euryarchaeota archaeon UBA623
TAGTTCAACATATGCAGGGATGTCGCTATCTTGAATATTCACGCCGTCAGAAGTGCCCAAACCGAGTGCGCCATCCTCATGCTTGCCCCAACAGTGTACTGATGCATTGGATGCGACACCACAGGTGTGGTACTGCCCTGTGGATATAGTTGAGAAATGTCCGTTGGGGAAGTTCACATATGTTGGTGTGAGTCGAGTAATAGTAGTCCCATCACCGATTTGTCCATCGGTGTTGTTCCCCCAACATACGCTACTGTTGTCATCTAGAATTGAACAGGCGTGGAATCTTCCTACATCAATCGATATCGCGGTTCGGCCGGGTGGTAGTGAGGCATACTTGGGAGAGGTGGATGATATGGTTGTTCCATCTCCAAATTGACCAACATCGTTTTTGCCCCAGCAAGCTACACTACCGTTATTCAATAGTGCACAGGTTGTTGTCCCAGACTCGCTGCCATTAGTAGCACCAGTGCCACCGCCACCACCAATTGCTATCGCAGCCAACGTACTGCTTGTTGGGAGGATTGTTATCGGTGTCGGTTCGTCTCTGTTAGTAGTAGTTCCATCCCCTATTTGGCCCACCGTGTTCAGGCCCCAGCACATTCCAGTGCCGTCGTCCAAGATAACGCAGGAGTTTTTCCATCCAGTAGACACAGCAACAGCGGTTCGGCCGGCGGGTAGGTCGATTGGGTAAGGAGTGGTATGATCGTTGCCACGTTGACCGGTTCCTACTATTCCTTCACTATTTTCTCCCCAACAATAGAGAGAATGGTCATCCATAATAGCGCAAGTGTGATGCCCTCCATTTGATACTTGTATAGCAGTTTTTCCTGCAGGCATCGCTACTGGATATGGAGTAGTATGCCACCCAGAATTTCCGCCGTGGCCGATTTGGCCACTGAAGTCCTCACCCCAGCATTGAATTGTGCCATCGACCATAATAGTACAAGTGTGGTGTCCTGAGGCCCCGGAGCCCTGTCCAACTTCGGTGGCTAAACTGGGCGTTCCGGACTGCCAGCCGAGTAAAACATGTGTTGGAGTTCTTCGGTCACTGTTGTCACCCCAACCCCCTCTTCCGACCTGGCCTTCACCCCAACACTTCACTGAATTGTTATCCAATACTGCACAAGTATTGTCATATGAGGCAGATACTGTGGAGGACGAATATATCGAGCCGGCTTGAGATCCGGGGAAGTGGAGAGTGGAGTTCGCATGAGTCTCAAGGGTGGGCTTATCCTCAGCCAATTCGGATCTGTCTCCCGAGTCAATAGTTACTGAGGCCGACATCCCCAGAAGCAGTATCACGAGAGTTATCGGGAGGATGTTTTGGTGTCGGCTAGGCTGGCGCATAGCACCCTGACTTCTCTCACGAGATTTAACAATTGTTCGAGTAACCTTGGATTACGATGAATGCACTGAGAGGTCAAACTCATTTGTTTGCAGCCTCACGGCGAGGCATGGCAGCGCAAAAAGACGTGTCAGGTGATACCAAAGGCGTTGAATCTCGCCAAGTGGAGTCCTTCCTGTCTGACAACTGCCCTCCCATGGGGATCTACGAGACGCTGTACGCGTTCAGGGACTCTTTCGGCAGTTTCATGGGCACCGAAGGAACGCATCCGTGGTCACAGGGATTCCCTCTGACGACGCCTCTGGAGAAGTTCGGTGGCCCTTCTCTTCCCGAGAGTATAGATGTCACTTGGGAAGATCGTTTCTACCCTAAGGCATGGGGTCATCCAGAGTTACGAGCGGCCATCGTAGAGTACTACAACTCCCAATACAGCTCCAAGATTACACCAGAGAACGTCATGGTCTTCGCGGGAGGTCGACCTGGAATCTATACCGTTATGGCGTTCCTCAAAGAGCATGTGCAAGTGAGAATTGGGAATATCGAGTGGCCCGCTTATCTGGACATCATGGAGCAGACCAATACCAACTTCGAAGTCGTCCCCTTCACCAAGGAGAATGGTTTCCATCCAAACAATGCAACCTACTTCGACCGCGCTGGTCTAAACCCCGATACTCGACTAATGCCTGTCATATCCAATCCTCAGAATCCATCTGGCCAGACGCGTTCAGGTGAAGAGTTGAGAGAGTTAATCCAAATGGCTGAGCAGCCTGGAAACGGAATACTACTGGATGAAGCATACGAGATGTTTCATTCTCCTTCTGTTAGTGCGATCGAGTACGTGCAGGACCTAGACAACAGCAATGTGTTCATCGCAGCGGCCTGTACGAAGGGTCTGCAATCCCCGGGAATTCGCATCGGTTGGATTGTCGCCAGCAAGAAGAACATCGAGACGATGGCCAACTACTCTAGTTTCGGCATGGGTGGCGTGAGTCATCCGTCGCAGCACTACGCCGTCAAACTTCTCGAGCCTAGTCGCGTCAAAAAGGCTCGTAAGGCCGTGGAGCAGCACTACAACTGGCAGCGGGAACGATATGGGAAGGCATTCGAGGACATGGGCCTCGGAGTTCATACTGGGAACGGTGGATTCTACCACTGGCTCGAGCTTCCGGAGGGGATGACGAGTGCTGAGCTCAATAAGCGACTGTTCAAGCGTGGTGCCGCAATTCTATGCGCTTCTGAATGCGACATGTCTCGTCCTCATTCAAAAGACCCAAACTATGTGACACCATATTCTCGATTCTTCCGTTTTTCTTTCGGACCGTTGTTGCCAGAGACATTTGAATCCGATATTCAAATTTTCAGTGAAGTGTTTGAAGAATACAGACTCGATGCCCGTGACTGCTAATCACTCGGCTGGAGCGTAGGTGTTGTACGCATGCAGCGGTGGGGTGTAGATGTGCAGATTGACGAGTTCAGAATCGGTATCATTTGAGACGCGATGGATGTCTGGTTCCTCTGCTGCACATACATCTCTAGGCTGATAATGTCTGGAGGTTATCGGATACGCCAGCCCCTCTTCATTGGTTTCATAGATTGTCTCAGTAGAGGTACCGTCAACGATGAGGAAGGCGCAGTCGCTGCCAACGTGATCGTGAATTGGGGTCTCTTGGCCTGGAAGCCAGCAGACTGCTACTAGTTCGTAGAACTTGGATTTCTTAATCACGTTTCTTTGGTAGCCGTCATCGGCGTAGCCGATGCATTCCTTGAGAGCTGCTAGATTGATCTCTAGGCCCTCTAATCGGTGGCCTAGCTCTGCTAGACCAGGTCTCCTTTCAATGGAGTCGAGCCATTTAATCAGGCCTGAAAGGCCTGAGCATTCTGCAAGTAACCCATCTCGGACGTCGGACTCGATCGTAATCTGAGTTACCACGTCTTTCGGG
>DAUV01000020.1:3684-4511 GCA_002505325.1 Euryarchaeota archaeon UBA623
GTTCGGTGCGTAGCACCGGATTTGTTAGGAAAGCTCACTGTAGTGGGAGTAATCTGGTATCTCCTGCAACACCGGTGTTCGGAAAAGACCCTCATTTGGGGGGGTCGTTTCCGGATTTCGTAGGATTCTATTATAAATCGTAAGGAAAGCCGACAACCACTCACTAAGGTGAGGAGGAAACAACAATGGTTGATACAGACACAATGATGAATGAAATGGGCGGCGCCTTCATGGTAGCCTGGCTCGCTGGTGGTGTTGGCTCCCTAGAGGGTGCCCTCGTACTAGCTGCAGCTTGGATGGCCATCGGTGGAGCCCACATACTGCCCGTTATCACGTGGGGTCACATAATGACAGGTGACGTTACTGATTCGGACAGTTGGATGGACAATGGAAGCCGCCTGGTTGCGCAGGTAATTGGTGCAGTGCTAGCAGTACTGCTGATTACCAGTGGCGAGTCGTCCGCAGTCGCTGCCCCTGACATGTGGGCATTCGACATGTGGCCGGCACTGGGCTTGATTGCCGGCGGTGCACTGCTGTGGACCGTCTACGACCGCTGCGACGCATGGGTCACCGCTTTTGTGGTGATGGCTATGGGTACAATGGTCGGCGGTGCTACTGGCATGGCGTCTAACCTGATGGGCGATGGTGGCGATATAGCTGCTATGGCTAGCCACTGGGTTATGGACGGCGTGATGGTTGGTATCGGAGCAATGGCTTCGGTTAAGATTGTCGAAATGACCTGATCATTCTGGGAAACTAGACTGACAGAATTACGTAAGGCGGACTGGGGGGCAAATGCCTCCCAGTCCAGCCGTTATACCCACCGT
>DAUV01000020.1:4899-10068 GCA_002505325.1 Euryarchaeota archaeon UBA623
AAACTGCTCGTCAGTGGGTCGATTTCGGAGCGTGGACCGGGGCCTATACCGAGCATGGTGACAGTTCCTGCAGGAATCTCTGTGTGACCAGCGTCCGTCACCATATAGCACACCAATCCACAGACTCGAGCATCTCCGAACAATCTCTTCAGTGATTCCAGATCAGGAGTTTCGCAGACTATCTTCCTCGCTCCTTCACTCATGTAGCGCTTGAGCATCCTTGGCTGTTCACGCTTGGCCTTCAGTACACATTCAGCCACCGCATGACCGCATTGGGCTGCAAGCTTGCCCCTAGAGAGTTTTAAGTCACTACGAGTGACCATCACCATTGTAATCTCAGATTCTGCTTGAGACAGGGTCCCTCACCGCCATTGGAGTAGGGGGTGCAATATGTCTGGTCATGATTTCGCTGAGAGGATTAGCCAGCCACGCGACAAAGACAACGTTACCAACTGCATGCAGTAGGTCGTACGGAATGCCGGTCATCAGATAGACCAGAAACACCTCACTACTGAGTGAGTGAAGTGCACTGAGTGATACTATCCAATCGAATGCAAAGGCCGAGACGGCGGCCAGTCCAGCAAGAGTTGGAATCATCATGCGACCGTTGATGTAGAGTCGATTCGATAGGGTCGCACCCGCAATCCCCACGGCGGACCATCCGACGGCCTGGTAAAGTGACCACAGTCCGTGTCCCAAAAGCATGTTCGAGCACAGAGCCACTGCCACCGCCAGAGCAATAGCGCGGGGGGCACCGAAATGGATACCAGCCAGCAGCACGATGACAGTAACTGGTTGAACATTGGGTATCGGATCTAGGAGTATACGTCCTGAGACTGCAAACGCACCCAAGAGAACGAGGATGACTAGGTCGCTTCCAGAGGACAATTTCTGTTCTGCCCTCCACAGCGCCCATCCAATCAATGAGAGCATTATGAGGTTGATTACGAGCATACCTTGAGGTCCAAGTGCTACTGCGTGTGCATCGAACATGTGCGCCCCTCTACTAGTGAGATTAAACTTGCACTTCATGGTTGTCCTGCATATGGCCTCACCAAGTGTCCACACGCCATGTGATAACGCTATCAGAATCTAATTCCAATTCAGTAATCCCAATCATTGAGAGTGCTCCATTATGGTAGAGTGACCAATATGCACCACTGAAATTTCCCGACATCTGACTGGGATCAACTCCCGCTATTGAGTCGACCATTAGCCCGAGCGAGTATTGCGTGATGTTCAGTAGGAAAGTGTCCCCAGTGGAATTGATTGCGGCGTTGAGTAGAGACCAGCCATTGTCGTGACCAGAAAATCCGCCGATGCATGCTCCGGTTTCGTTCCATTCAACGTCACTCATGAACTCGGTCCCATCGTAATCTATGTGTGTGCGACCTTGGTCAAAGTCCTCGGGTGCCTCGGCTTCGGGGAAGTGGATGCAAACGACTTGTTGACCATCCCAAATATCGGGTAGGCCAAAGTGTGGGTCATCTTCCTCATCAACCAACTCTGCGGTCATCCTAGCCCACTCAGTACTGATTTTAGGGAATGATACCAGTAGCAGAACAAGTATTCCCAGTGAGATTGGTTTCAAAGAGTCGGACACGGAGCCTGAAGTCAGTTGAATCGGTTATTGAACAATCCTAGTCACCCAACTCTAATATTTTCTTACGCAGGGCCTCGCTCACAGTTTTGCCATCGGCTGAACCGCCTAGCTTCTGCATCACAGCACCCATTAATGGACCCATAGCACCCATGCCACGTTCCCCAATCATATCCATGTTCTCAGAGATTACCTCTTCGACCGCAGTCTCAACCGCCCCCATGTCGGCCGGAGTGAACCCGGCTTCCTCAGCCTGCTGTGCAAACCACTCCAGCCGCTCCTTGAACTCGATATCAGTGGAGGACGGCCCTTCCAGCCAGAGCCTGCGAGCCAGAGGGACTAGTCCATCGCGTGTGATGATGTCTTCCTCACGCGCATGCACAACTAGTGTGAGCACTGGCCATGGGACCTTTGATTCGTTGTGTCCGGTGCCTTCCGCTATGTCTGCACGAGTGTTGTCGAGAATCGCTGAGGCCCATGCCTTGGCTGGAACCGGTGGGCATCCACATAGCCCCCCTTCAACTCCCATAATCAGAACATCATCCATCTCAGAGCCAAGGATAGCTTCCATCTGATTCTGGGACAGTTCGATATTCTGTAGCCGCTCGCGCCTCTGCTCCGTACTCAGTGGCAGGTTTTCTCGGATGTCGTCCCAGTGCTCGACAGATACCTTCAGAATCGGGATGTCGGTCTCAGGATACATCCGAGCTCCACCGGGAAGTGGTCTCATAGCTGTCGTCGTTCCATCAGCGGGCTGCCCCTTCTGGATTACGACATTGCGAACCTCTCGAGGGATTCTGTGATAGGCACCTCTGGCACGCTCAATTACTGCTTCCAGAGCAAGTTCCGACTGCCATGCTGGAGCGACGCACAGCACGAAGGCATCAGGCTCCTCCAATGAGAGTGTCTGGCGGACCTCTGCTACCTCGGTTTCTGATATTCCGTAAGCAGGTAACTCGTCCGAGTGGAAGATTCCGGCAACACCGGCTAGTCTCGCTGCGCTGGCGAGTTCTCTGCCAAGCCGAGGAAGTTGTGCTCCATCACCGTCGAATTGTTTGCTTCCAATCTTACCAGCGAAACCAGAAAGCGCTACTCCCTGTACTCGCGAGCCTGTGGAGAGTGAAGCACGCACCATCTCTGACTCGCAGGCTGCGAAACATCCTGAGAGATCATGAATATTGAGAGAGAGACGGGATGTTGCCGCGACGGACACTCTATTTTCGACAGGAATATTGTCGTCGTCCCTGTCTGGGGGTAGAGGAGGTAGGTTGGCCTCACTGCGGAGCTCGTTGGCGAGCCGATACATGTACAATTGTCGTGCCATCTCAAGACTGATTATTCTCGGGATCCAATCAAGGTCCTGACATCCCTTGATCTCAACACGGTCTCCACAGGCGATGCTCACATTGAGATCCTGTCTGATTGAACCCAATCCCCTCCTAACTCTGCGAGTGTCCCTCAGAAGGGTGCCCAGAGTTAGTGCGGTCTCCTTGGCGTGCTCAGGAGTCTGCACATCGGGGGCTGTAGCGACTTCGACTAGCGGCATACCGAGTCTGTCGAGGGTGTAGAAGACCGTCTCTCCCGATGAGGAGGACTGGGTATCCAGTTTCCTCGCTGAGTCTTCCTCTAGGCATATCACATCCACACCAACCGCACCCGAGGGGGTGTCAACCACACCATCGGTAGCGATGAGTGTGGTGCGCTGGAAACCACTAGTGTTAGATCCATCCACTACCGTCTTGCGCATAGCTTGGAGAGCAGCGACTGGTTTCGCATCCATCATCGCAGCCATGGTGAGCACCACATCGACTGCATCGTCATCGTGCTCAAGGGGAGGGGCCTCGTCCATCTCAATTAATCCGGCGTTGGGAGACTGGACATATACGAAGGATCGGTTCCTCCTATGCTCGAAGCGGGCAGCGATGTCAATCTGACCCGCCTCGCCCCTAGAAGCCCGGAGGCGGCGACTCGAGCGGGGCCAGTCATCTGGCACCTCTTCGATTCCATAATCGAATAGATTGCTCGGCATCCTCGAGTGCAACTTCCCGGTGGCCAGTTGCTGATGAATCTCCAAACCACACATGAATCCAAGAGCGGGCGGGTCGAGTTCCTGGGGATTGCTGATATCGCCCCGCGGCTCCATAGTCATCGACCTTCAGAGGAGGGTTCGTTCAATAGACTCATGGGAATGAATACACGTCGTTGCGAGGACTGAACACCAAGCCGCTCTCCCGGAGGTGGGCTAGGACATCGTCGACCTTTTCCTCAGGAATCTTTCTGACCGAGGCTCTGTTGTGTATCTCCGTGATGTGCGCTGTCCCATCGCCCTCAGAGCAGATATCCCTGATGATGCTACGAACCATGGTATTGGTAGCACGTGCGCTGGCGGAGACTCCTGAGTAGAGCTCTGACTCATCCTCAATTCCGGACTCATCCCTCCAGTGCCTGAATACTGCGAGAGCCACCCTCGCATCCTCGGAAGAGGCTGTTTCCCTGAGATGCATCCGAGCGTGGGCCTCAGTAAGACGGATGAGTGCCTCAAGAGCGCGGGCTGTGATTGGTATGACCTCAGACTCCCCCATCTGATCATCACGCCCGTAGGACTGGCGTTCATTAGTGTAGTAACTGAGTATCTCGGCTCTGGCGTTTTCATCGAGGTCAGGGTGGATGTTACGCTTGGCGTAGGCGATGTACTTACGAAGAAACTCGAGGGTGAAGTGTTCGGTCTTATCGACACCAGTGGCGAATATCTGATCCACCTGCTCCTCAGTGGGATCGAGGTCGAGGGCTTCCTCAATCTTGGACTCGCTGACTCCTTGGGTCCTCATATCCAAAATGTGCCGGGCAATCCTCTCGTCGTCCTCGACCCTGACCTCATCCCTAATCATCCATATGATATCAAAACGAGAGGCCAGAGGCGGTGGCAGACCTGTCTCGTTGTAAGAGCGCATGACGCTCTGATTTGGCCCTCTTTTGGAGAATCTCCCTTCTTTGGGATTCGCCGCGGCAAGGATTGAGCATCTGGATGGGAGAGTAGCGGTGATTCCGCCCTTGGCGACATGTATCTCCTGCTGTTCCATAGCAGGATGCATGACCTTCCTGTCCTCATCACTAATCTTGTCGAACTCGTCGATTGCCGCCAAGCCTCTATCGGACAGAGGTAGGACGCCGGCCTCCAAAGCGAATCTGCCATCTCCGAAAGCATCTCTGACTGCAGCCGCGGTCAGACCGGCTCCTGAAACCCCTCCTCCAGAAGCCAATTTTCCGCGTGGAGAGAGTTTTGACATGTAATTCAGGACTTGGGACTTAGCCACACCAGGGTCACCCATCAGTAGGATGTGTATATCTCCTCGTGTTCGGGTCCTGTCGGGGTTTATTCTAGACACGCCTCCAAACAACTGTAGAGCCAACGAGCGCTTGACATAGTGCATCACTCCAGTAGCAAACACCGATGGTGCTATCGATTGCTGCATGAGCCTCATCAGGTCATCCCTTCGGGAGATTTCGAGAATCTCATCCCTGTCCTCTTCACTGATTTGGATTTCGTTGAATGGGATGCTCTCATGCTC
>DAUV01000091.1:0-132 GCA_002505325.1 Euryarchaeota archaeon UBA623
ACAGCCCATCACGGTTTCAGCGTAAGAACACGAGCCGTCGTCACGAGTGGCGGCGGAATCGTAGTTCGTAGCTGCCATGTTGGTGCAGCCCATAACTGGCTCCTCACCTGGCGCATACTCACATGTTCCGTC
>DAUV01000091.1:465-4474 GCA_002505325.1 Euryarchaeota archaeon UBA623
TCTTCGGTGGCATCGGCATTGTAGTTGGTGGCATCCATGTAGGTGCATCCCATTACAGCGTCGTCTCCGTCATCATCATCCCCACCGAGACACCCGGCAAGGGAAGATGCAATCATTAGCGTGCAAAGAAGTGTTGCTTTCAGCTTAGACTTCATACGTCGTGCGTGTAAGTATAGACTATTTAGTATCAATGTAAAATGCCTCTCTACACACCATTTACACTAGTTCCAATGGATTAATATCTTGAAATTTATGAATCGGACTACTGCTAGCATCTCTCTCCAGAGGATAGTAAGAAATGGTGGACGTGCCGAGATTTGAACTCGGGGCCTCTTCCATGCCAAGGAAGCGCGCTTCCAGGCTGCGCCACACGCCCAGTGGCTAAGCCACCGACGACGGCCATTTAAGGAGAATGGGGCACGCTGTGGCGTGGTCGAGGACGGAAGAGGGGTGAGAGCAGCAAGTGGGCCTGAGTTACCCGAGGGGCTACTCGACGAACTGAAGGAGGTGCTCGGGGAAGACGATGCCCCGTTCCTACGTCACCTTGGCAAGCACCTGACAATTGAGTGGCTCTCAGATGAGGAGAGTCGTCTTGGCATGACTAGGTTTGAATTCGACCCCAATGAGCTGTTCAGGCGACGCCGCCTGAGGGCCGCTCCGGGTGCTGTCACTATCGGCCTCAACCCTGTTCTTGCAGGGGACGAGATGCTGTTCCGCCATACTCTCGTGCACGAGCTACTGCATGCAGCGGGGATGGTTGAGCATGGTGGCAATCACGCTGAACTCGTCAAGAGAATCGCACCTGCACCTAGCTTGGCCGAGTCCCCTGTCCTCAGAAGACTGCGTCAGGAGGTGCTCGACAACCTTCCTGAGAGGCAGTGGATATGCGGCAATTGCGGACACACATGGGAGAGGATCAGAGTCAGTGCACCTACAAGATGCCCCCAATGTGCGCGCCCATTCAGCACCAAATAGGGCAACTACCTTGAGTCAGAGTGGAGTGTGACCTACGTGGATATTCCGACCACCCGAGATGAGTTGCTTGAGTTACTCGTCGACTTCGGTCACGAGACCTATCCTACTCTGATGGCTATCATCGCAATCGCCGTGTATTCTGGTTTCGTCTTTATGTTCTACCGAATCCTCGCTAAGAAGGATCTATTGACTCTAGATTTGAGCAAGTATGCTGACGACTTCGGTGGCAAAGTCAAGAAGTATCTGAGAAGCGTGTTGTTCGTCATCCAATACATCGTCGTCGTCCCTGTTTTGATAGCCTTCTGGACGCTGGTACTCGCAGTCATCCTGACTCTGCTCTCAGATAGTTCTGACCACGCTCGCAACGCCCTCATCGCTACCTCAGTGGTCGGTGCTGTGCGAATTCTCGCGTACTGGACTGAGGACCTCTCAAGGGACGTTGCAAAGATGCTACCGTTCGCTGTCCTCGGTGTCTACCTCGTCAGTTCAACGTCGGTCCAGTGGAGCGAGTTCCTAGAACTTCTAGAGAGTCTTCCCGAACTAGCCAAGTCTTTCTTCAGTAGCCTCGTGTTGTTGGCAATCCTCGAGACCTTATTGCGAATTGTCAGCACATTGAGGAGAATCCGCGCCAAGCGCTGGAAGCGCAAGAGGATGCAGAAGGAAATCTCGAAAGAGACTGGTAGGAGTGTAGTCGATATCAGGGACGATATCAGGGACGACGGTTCCCTCAACATGAGCGCTGGCTCCGATGCCGATGAGATGCAGGAGGCAGTAGAGGATGCGGTCGGAGATCTGCTCGAAGATGTCTCAGATGATGTGCAGGGTTCTTGAGCGAGAGGCCTACGGGGATAACCGGGCGATTAGTGTAGTCTGGATATCATGCCGGCCTTCTAAGCCGGTGACACGGGTTCGAATCCTGTATCGCCCACCATCTCTCCTATGACATCGCGAATCGCTCAAATAGGGAGAGCAGGTCGGCGGCGCACATGAAGAGAGGCTCCCGTGCATGGAAGAAGCAGGGGAAGCAGCGCTGGAAGTGGCGCAAGAAGAAGTTGAGGCGTCGGAAGGCCTCGCGCAAGCGCGCCAAGCAGTGAGTAGAATTGTCCTGTCCGGGGCATAGTTCAAGGCCAGTGTACAATTTGCACCAGCATGCACTGGCTACGCGAGTACGGCGAGAGTGACCGTCGCCTCGAGACCGCAGCCCTGACCACCTTCATACTGCTCGCTATGCTCTACTACATTGTGACGAGCGGGATTGTGGAGGTCTCGCATACTCAGAGCCAGATTGCCGGATCGCAGTACCTCCCGAACATCCTATTGGCGCTATTCAGAACGGTTGCCGCTGTGATATCTATATTCACTCTGGTCAGTATCTGCATAGATGAAGAGGGTAGTGTGTCGCTACCTGTATTCTACGATAGTAGGCAGAGGAGTGAGGTCGTTCTTCTGGGCGCCCACAGACTGATTCCTTTTACGGTCTGGAGTTTTGCCGCGTTCGGTCTTTACTTTACCATAGCAGCCGCATCCTCATGGGTACTCGTTCTCGGAGGAGAGGTTCCGGATTGGGCTCTCGCATCGGCCCCGCTAGCATTCGCCACCGCATGTGGCACGGCGCTGCTAGTAACAGTAGTCGTGACTTTCTATCTGATCCCTAGCAATGCTGCCAAGGGATATGATGTCAGCAAGTACTTCGAGTGGCATGAGATATTGATGCACAATGGGAACGTCATTATCCTAGGAATGGAGCTTGTCTTAGGGGGCATCGGCATCACACTAGGAATGGTGGTTTTTCCAGTAATTTTTGGGATAGTCTACATCGGTTTCGCCAATGCGTATGCTATGTTCGGCGGTGGAATCTACCTGTACGACTTCCTCGATCCTCGGCTCAAAGGAGGGCCGGTAATCCACTTCATCCTGCTTCTAATCATCTCCGTGTTCTACTGCGTCGCCCTCGTGCTCAACGCTCTGACAGAATGGAACTTCATCGCAGGGTGCTTGGCTGTCGCCTTTGGCGTCTACTCAATTATGAAAGTAAGAATTCCCTCAGAGTTCCGAAATCAGTCCGCTTAAGGCAGCCCGGTAATCTTCGGCCTTGGTGACTCCGCTGGCCAGCAGTACCCCGATGGACCCGAGCTCGATTGCCTTAGCCACATCAGCGCCAGTCTTGACGCCGGCCCCACACAGAATTCCAACCTCGTCGCTGACCTCGCGAACCGCAGCAGCTGTACCACTGACTATTCCCGGGTCAGCGCTGGTCACCGATGTATCTCCGCCAATGAGTTCGGGCGGCTCGACTGCGACGTAGGTCGGTACAAGGGCTGCAAGGGCCATCGCCTCGTCTACGTCGGCTGCGCACGCACACACCTCAAAGCCCTCGGGAACTTGGTCGAGGAGCATTGCCACATGCTCGATGCTTACCTTGTGCTCGGCGTGGTTGATCAGAGTCCCAGTAGCCCCTCTCTCAATAGCCGTCTCTGGATGCAGCCAGCCAGTGTTGGAACCAAAGCCGACTGGGTCGAGGTGCTGGCACCAGACCTCAAGGTCAGGGGCTGCAGCGACAACTGCAGCCAAATCCAGAGCAGACACTGCGGCAATCATCCTAGCATCGGTATCGATTCCAGACATGGCTAGTGCGAGTTCCTCGGCAGACGTGCCATGGGCTGTCTGGTAGGTCTTGAAATTGACAACGACCAAGCAGTCGCTCACGGTACCGCGAGTGGCGGGGCCTCTTTGACCGTGCCGGGGATTAGACAAAGAACGGTTACGAGTTCCTGTGGGCGTGGCAGACCCACCTGAATGGACTGAAGAGGTTCTGCGGAAGCACTATGCGGACGGATTGGGAATCGACTTGAGTTGGCTGGGCAAGCCCAGTCGGCACCAGTTCAGGTGGAGGTCGCTGAAGGGGCCGTGGATTACCGCTCGCAGGAGAATCTCATCAGGCAGGGCGCTGACAGGAGTCTTCGACGGCGCGATGCCAACCGACGTCTATGTCTCGACATCTTCCTGGCTTGACCCGGTAAACCTGCCCCGGCTG
>DAUV01000032.1:0-7387 GCA_002505325.1 Euryarchaeota archaeon UBA623
GTCGAAAACCACCCGTAACGGTGATAGCGAGGGCGCTTGCGGGCAGGGTCGTGTCTGGTTGGCGTGATAGGCTCGATGAGTTGGATTCCGAACATAGATACATGCTCGAGGGCGGCTCGCTCAGCCAGATGTTTCTGCGTTATCCCCTGACGGTTTCACATCCGGTTTTCGTCGGCGGGTTCTACGGACTTTTGATAGGCCTGACTCTGCTTCTGCCATACGGCTACATAGGAAATATCGAGGAGCAGGCAGTAGAGGAGACTCTCAGAGATTGGGGTCTGCAGACACTGATTCTCATCACCCTGACAGCTTTTCTGGGCGGCTTCTCCTCGATGCTGGCATCGATAGTAAAGCGTCCTCCGATTCGCCTTGAGAACCGCCGTAGATACCTGTTCCCATTCCCTTTCATTGGCTTGGCGGTGCTCTCTGTCTCGATGATGTACGAGATTCCTGACTATGCGATTTGGGTGGGTTGGTTCTGCTTCGTCTACCCTGGCCCCCTCTACATCCACCTCTCGTACGCGCCTAGATGGAGGATACTCGACAGGCTCGATCGTGGGCTCACACCATTTGAGGGAATGCGCAGGACGATTGACGAGGGGCTTGCGGACGAGCCTTCGGAAGCGGATGATGGAGAACTTGAGGAAGTCGTCGAGGCTTCCTTCTAGCCACCCCCAGTGGCTTCGAGTTGTAGAATACTGGCCCTCAAGGAATCGGGCATAGGTGTGCTAGAGTCGGAATTGTAGTCGAAGACGACGCCTGAAACGGTACCTGTAGCGACGGTTTCATCGCCCTTGACAGAGCTAGTGATTCGGTATCCCATCTCAAACGACGCGTTGCCTATACGAGTGACAGTGGTATGGACAGTTATAGTATCAGGAAACTCGACCGGGGAGCTGTAATCCACTCTAAGCCCGGCGAGAATAGGTCCGATTCCCTCGGAGTCAAACAGGTCAGTGAAGCCACAGGCGATGAAGTAGTGCATGCGAGCAGTTTCCATCCACCTGATGAATACAGTGTGGTTGACATGATTGAGGGCATCCATCTCACCCCACTGTACAGGAATCTCACAACTGATTGGCCAGCGGCCTAACTCACTCATCACCCGGGCCTCCCGGTATATTACGGGCGACAATCCAATACAGAGCCAATCCAGTAAACACGGCGAGCAGTCCTTTCCATGCCCCCAGTTCTTCGGCAGGAGGCAGGGCTCCCGATTCCTGCATCCAAGATAGTACGGCGAACATTATGCCGAAAGCTGATGCGATTAGCCACACCACAAGCAGTTTTTCCCTATTCTCAGTTGTCTGTGTAGTCATCTTATCTCCTCAAATCAATCCGAGTTCCTGTCCACAAGTTTCGAACTTACTCAAAACCACCTGCAAATCATCACGGGTAAGTCCGGCAGACATCTGTGTACGCACCCGTGCCTTGTCACGAGCTACCATGGGGAAAACAATGGCGCCCACCAGTACTCCTTCCCTCCTCAATGCAGCAGATAGGTCCTGCGCCAATCGACTCTCTTCGCACATCACCGGGATAATGGGAGTCTCACTCACGCCCGTGTCAAAGCCCAAGGAGTCCAGTTCTCCTCGGAAGTATTCAGTGTTGTCCCATAGCCTACGGACGTGTTGCGGCTCGGACATCAGGACCTCTATGGCCGCCTTCTGTGCAGCGGCCACTCCGGGTGGCTGGCTGCCTGAGAGTAGCCACGAGCGGCTGTGGTTGAGTGCGTGCCTTCGAACGTCCTCCGAGCCTGCGACAATGCCACCTTGGACACCCAGTGCCTTGGAATAAGAGCCAATCTCAAAGGTTACTCGCCCCTGCAATCCGAAGTGTGCGACTATCCCGCGACCGTTTCCCAGGACTCCTTCGCCGTGGCAGTCGTCGACGAACACCATAGCGTCATGCTGCTCAGCGAGTTCCGTAATCTCGTCCAGCGGTGCAATGTCGCCATCCATGCTGAACACGCCATCGGTGATGATCAGTTTCCTCTCGCTGCTCGAGTGCTCCTTCAGGACCTTTTCGAGCGCGGCCATGTCATTATGCTGGTACACCGCTCTAGATGCCTTGGTCAGTCTGACTCCGTCGATGATGGAACCGTGATTCAACTCATCTGAGATTATGACATCCTCAGGGCCGCGAACGAGAGTGGGTATGAGGCCCACATTGGCAGTGTAGCCGGCTGAGTAAATCAGCGCTGCCTCGACCTCTTTGAAGTGAGCGCATACTCTCTCAGCCTCAAGATGTAGATCGAGAGTTCCGGCTATCGCGCGTACCGAACCCGAACCGGCCCCATACTTGCGGGTGGCTTCCACGGCTGCTTCGACAACCTTGGGGTGAGTTGTCAAGTTGAGGTAGTTGTTGGCTGAGAGCAATATCATCTCCCTACCGTCCACCATGCAACGCGGTTCGCTAGCCGATTGTAGGGCCGGCGGGTTCCAGTCAAGACCCTGAGATTGCAGTTGCTCGTAGCGCTCACGCATCCACGACAGATCGGCCGCCATGCTCCGCAAATACCGGTGAGGTTCATGGCTCCATCGGAACAGACCACACAGTTTCGATATCCGAGTGCTTCATTTCTGATACCGCTACCGCGAATCATGGAAGTGACTCTGGTACTTCTCGGAATTGCGCAGGACGGAGGCGTACCGCATGCAGGCTGCTCGTGCGTGCGATGTATGGCGGCGCATCGCGATCCTTCGCTCCGCCGGCACCCTGTGGCGTGTGGAATTCGCGGAAGTGACGGTAGTCTGCATCTCGTCGAGGCGAGTCGTTCTCTGCCTGATCAGATGTGGTTATGGGCAGAGGCGATGGGTGCCGAGAGAGTTGCACGTCCGGATAGCGTCAGCCTGACTCATATCCACCTAGGACACATAGACGGGTTAGGGCAGTTTGGAAACGAGGTGATGGGATGCTTAGAACTGCCACTGTTCGCTAGTGCTTCTGTCTTGGAGGAGTTGACCAAGAGAGGGTCGTTGGGGCCATTCGAGGCTATGGAAGCAGTGCCGATGGAGAGATTTAGCCCAAGCGTGAACTGCGGCTTTGAGATGGAGTTCGTGCCCGTCCCTCACAGAGATGAGCACGCCGACACCCACGCCGTGATAATCAGGGGGCCTTCTCACTCCGTACTCTTCCTGCCGGACCACGATGACTGGGCTCAGACTCTTGACAGACACGGCGCTAACTCAATTCGTCAGTGGTTGTCGGACCTCGAAGTTGACATTGCCTTGCTCGACGGTTCGTTCTGGGACTCGAGCGAGTTGCCCGATCGTGATATGTCCGAGGTACCTCACCCGACCGTAACTGAGACCCTAGCGAGACTGGGTGAACGAGTCGAGGGCGATGTCGCGATACACTTCATCCACCTGAATCACTCCAACCCCCTTCTAGGTCAAGGACCGGAGGTCGAGGAGTTGTCAGACTTAGGTTGGCAGGTTTCAGCACAGGGGCAACAGTTTACTCTCTGATTCACAATGAGGAATATTATGAGCGGTCGCCTCGGGGTAGGGCCGTGCATCTGAGTGGGATTGTGTCGAGCGGGTTGGGCAGAGCCCATGTCTTCATGGCACAACCGCACTACCAGAATCAGTTCAAGGGTGTCTTGGGCACTGGTGCTTGGCCAGGCACTCTGAATATCGACCTGTATGGAGATAATCTATCCAACTACAAGGGACTGAGGGTCCTAGCAGGCCTTGAGAAAGGCGAGAGTGCTGAGAGTGCTGAGCCGATTAGGATACAGGGTTTCGAGCGGTCGGGTCGCTCGTTTGGAGGGGCGACCGCGTTCAAGGCTGAAATCAGTAGAGGCGGAGACGAATGGATATCCTGCGCAATCCTCATCCCAGATCTGACCCGGCACACCCAAACAGCTGAGGTGATTTCGTCCTCCTTCCTGCGTGAGGCATTGCCATGCGAAGATGGTGACGAGATTATTATCAGACTCATTTGAGCCGCTTCAACCACTCTCGCTCCAGTAACGTAGCCATCTCAAGGCGGGCAAGTGCAAGCCACCTAGTGTGGCCTCTCATGTCACTCGGTGGCTCGGAGAACCAACTTGTGTCAGGCAGCAAGCCGTTATTCATCCCCTCTGAATGTGGGTTCTCTATCGACCATAGGACAAGTCCATCTGAAGGTGAGCGACCAAGATCGATGGGGTCTTCGGGATTGTCGAGGGCGGTTCGGATATCCTCCAGTGTGTTCCTGCCCGATACTACTCCGGAGATTGCGCTAGCTATTCTGCGCACTTGGTTCCAGAGGAATGCGCGGGACCTCACCGAGATCCCGATTACCCTTCCGTCGGAGGAGAGCCATGGAGTGCACTCATCGATTGTCCTCATCGGATCCTTTCCCTCCTCTAGCCTACACATGTTGGTGAAGTCATGCTCTCCCTCAAACAGGGAGCATGCCTCGGCAAAGATCTCGGTATCGACCTCGCGAGGCCAATCATGCATGACCTCGGTGCGAAACAGGTAGTGACGCGCCGTAGGGTACCTGATGTGGGCATCCTCAGGTATGCCCCTCGCACTCCAAACCACCATCCCTATGGGAAGATTGTCATTCATCGCCCTCAGTAGATTCGTCTCCTCAATGGAGCGAGCAACCTCGGCAGGGAGATCTATTCGAGCCAGATTCATCCTGACGCTGACTCCAGCATCGGTCCGACTGGACATCTCTAGGCAGCCCTCTCTCCACCAGTCCAGTCTCTCAAGCGCTCGGATGAGAGCGCCTTCGACGGTTCGGATATCGGGCTGGACTTGAGAACCGTGGAAGGCGTCGCCGTGGTAGCCGAGCGCGACCATCACTCGGTCACTGTCCAAGGGTCCGCCACCCCTCAGTCCTCAGCGAGGTACTCCGTCGCTTCATTAGCAGAAGGGAAACCTAGACCGAGCAGAGCGAACTCTATGGCGACCGGGACGTACTGCCTCGCGAACGAGTGACTGCGATCGAAGTCGGTCTTGAGGTCGACTGCGTCGATTAGCATGCGGGCAGCTTCGTAGAGATGGAATGAGACGTCGACCTCATCGTCCGAAGCGCCGAGGTCGCGCAACTTCTGGAACTCGCGCACGGCCATTGGTATGCGGTCAAACTCCAGCAGAGCGTTGGCGTGCGCGGCCAGATACTCGGAGTTATCGGGAGCGAGCCCGGACGCCTTGCGGAAGTATGCTGCGACCTGCCCCTCATTGATACGGTCCTTGCCATTGTCATCGATATTGCCATTTTGCTGAATCTCAAAAAGTGCTGCCTCAGCCCAACCATGGTATCCTAGAGGGTCATCCGGATTAGTATCGACATGAGACTCGAAAAGTGCCATTGCCCCCATGAAATCGCCTTGGGTGATATGTTGGGCTGCTCTTGTCACCAAGTCCTCATCACTCATTCCATCGCCTCGGTCATGACTTGGTGGGCCCACCGTTATGAACGGTGCGGAAGAGGTGTTTACCTGCCACCCTAATGCAAGACGCCCCAAGTGTGCTCTGCGTTGCCCATAATCCACTCGTAGTCGTCGATTGTCCTGAGCCCCTGCTCATCGAGGATGGCGATTTGCTCCACCTCGAGCGGGTACTCATTGTAGGTCAGATGACTCACCATACCCGCGCGCGTGGGTTGGTCGAAGGTCCAACGCGCCCGGCTGCATGCGCGGACGTCTATGGATATCTGCGTGCGGCCGTTCCATATTCTGATTCTGAACTTCGGCAGTGCATTGCCCTGTTCATCCCTCAGTGGCTCCTCGCCATCGGGCTCTGAGACCTCGACCTCGCAGCGCTTGAAATTCTCAGTCCTGTCCCGGTTCGCATCGTGGAAAATACCAGTCCCTATGGCAGGTGTCCTGAAGAAATCTCGGCGACGCCATGGCCTGTCGTCCATCGAAGTCATCCCGGGAGTAGCGTGGGGCTTGAACCAATCGATGTATGAGCCGTCGTCGAAGTGAAGCATTCCCCAGAACCACGGAAATGACGGAGCTTGTACAGAGACCTTCTGGAAGTAGGCGGTACCCTCGAACTCCTCGCCATCCACCTTGAGATTCAGTTTGGTGCCCTGTAACCTCAGTATGTCGTATCCCATATCTAAACCGAAGACGTTGTTTCTGTATGTCAGAGTACTCGGAGGACCCCACCACGGAGTGAGTTCGGCCTCGAACGATGTTGGTGCCCCCTCAGCTCGAGCCTCTGAATCACTTGTGAGACAAAGCCAGAATCCCTTGTTGCCGGGTCGCATCCCGAGAGAGAAATCCTCATCGAGAATCGGGACAATGGCACCGGTGCCCTCGCCCGAACCGTCTGCCGGCCATAGAGGATGCCCATCGTTGACTAGAGCCATCCTGCACTCCTTGATGACAAGTGGCTCGAACATCCGCTTGCCGTCGTACCACCACGCACAAACCATCCCTGGAATGACATGTCCGCCATCCTCGTCTATCGACATCCTTGAGCCTGGTTTCCACCAGTGCCCGCTGACCCTGATGGCAGGAGTCTCCTTGGTTGACCACAGGACCATTAATTGACGCGAGCGGCCTGGATTATCTGGGTCTGGCACGAACATGATTACCCAGTACCACCACCAAGACAGCCGTGGAATAGGAGGCATCACGTCGAGTCGCCACAGCAGTGACAGATCTCCGACGAATTTTTCCATAGAGCGCATAATTTCTACCTCACATAATCTCTCGGTTCTTGAAGCTGGCTTGGCCTATTCCTATCATCGCGACAGCGATTAGTAACAAGACGGTGGTGCTCACCAAGAGAGCTACTACTGGACTCTGGGTGCCTAGAGTGTGCACAGGGGGTTGCCAGAAGAAAGGGAGACCAGAGTCGATTCCGAAGGCCGTGGCGATTTGCGTGTACTGCAGGGTATCTGGCCAAGCGATTAGTACGATGGCGTCTATCAGTTGAAGCGCCCAGTGAGATATTGACAGCATCGGCACTGAGGCAGAGGGCATGGTCATGGTGAACATCCCCATGATGAACTCCCATATCCCGAGAATAATACAGAAATAGACTCCATACTTGGGTGCAATCAAGCCCAGAGTGTTGTACATCGCCCCATATGCGGCGAGCACTAAGACCGTGGCAAGGCCTATGCCGAGCCACACTGGGAAGTCTGAGAGTCTGATCAGACTTTCTCCGGGCCCTATCAGCGAGGTGACTAGAGCCATCAGCAAAACCAACACAAGGATGTAAGTTCCTACCAGCAGCAGGTATCCAAGCAGCCTGTAGAGGATGAACTCGGCACGATGTATGGGCTTCGACAACAAGTAGTGTAAAGTGCCGTTCTCGGTCTCATCCCTGACCAGTCCGAGAGCAAGGAAAAGCGGTATGAAGATACCAAGCATCATGACAAAGGCCATCTTACCTGTGCCGATAATGAATGTCCTGTGAGATGACTCGCC
>DAUV01000032.1:7791-11772 GCA_002505325.1 Euryarchaeota archaeon UBA623
TCAGCGTCGAGTATCCAAATCACGTTGCACGGAATACCATCGCGATTATCGTCGTTCGGATCTGCCAAGCAGTCGCCGTCATCATCCACTTCAGTGCCAATCTCAGAAACGTCTTCGCCATCCCATAGTATGCCATCCTCATCTACGTACATCGAAGCGGGTTCCGGCTCCACATAGTACGTTAGTGTCATGTGGCCCCACTGCATGTAGGAATTCTCGGGAACACTCACTGATCCGGATGCTCTGAACTTACCTGAGACTGAGTAAGACCCATCGTCGTAGGTGCAGGCCTCGCCCCATTCCAACCACCAATCCTCGAACGCATCACCCTCTGGGCAGGGGTTCGTATCACCCCAATCAATGATTCCGGACCACCTACTGCCAGTGTAGTCAAAGTCTACCCACTCAGCATCAAGATAGCCCTGTCCATCCCAAGTGTGGTTCCCACTGTGAGATCTCGGATTGTCGTTCCAGTCAATCTCTCCGGTCATGACATAATATCCCGAGCCAGGATACTCCTGCCCATCCCAGTCGCTGGTACCGTACTTATTCTCTTGGCCTTGTGGATACCCGTCGTTATCCCAGTCGGCTGAATCTCCGTCGTTGTCGACTGGTTCGAAGTCGTCCCTAATTGAATCGACGTAGAATGCTAGGAGCAATGCCATGACGAGGGCGCCGACAGCGAGGACGACCCAGGTAGATATGCGATGCCTGAGTTGCCTGATTGTCAGTTCGGTGATAGCGCCGGCCTTGCGGTCCAGACGTGTCCAGACGGTCTCGCTGAGCGCCGTTCCCTTGGCATCCATCACGAATCGCCCCCTATCAGATACCCTAGCAGTGACTCAAGATTGTCGTCGGGATTCTCGATTGCAGAGACATCTACTCCCGAATCCACGATGACGCGCGGCAGGATAGCGTGGGCGGCCGACAGGTCGTTGGTCTGAATCTCTAGTTTGCCCCCTTCAGGGAAACGGACTCCATATACCGGGTCTTCGGAGATGAATTCGGAAGCGAGGTGTCTTGGGTTGTCACAGGTAAGTAGGATGCGGTGAGGGTGCTTGTCGAGAAGGGCCCTGATGGCGTGCAAGTTGCCAAGCGCTAGCAGTCTGCCATTGTGAAGTATGACAATCTGCTCGGTGATGCGCTCTATCTCCTCTAGAATGTGGCTCGAAATGATGACGGTCTTGCCCTGCGAGCCGAGTTCCCTGATTACGCTCATGATGCTTGTCCGAGCTATCGGGTCACAGCCGTGCAGTGGCTCGTCGAGGATGATGAGGTCGGGATCATGGACCAGTGCGTGAGCTATCTTCACACGCTGCCTCATACCCTTGCTGTACTTTCCTAACTCCTTGTTCTGAACATCGGACAAACCTACGAAATCGAGTACGTGCTCGGCTCTCGCTGTAGCCTCCTCGCGAGTCATCCCGTGCAGCCTCGCAAGGGTAGTGACAAAGTCCAGAGCAGTCATCCAGTCGTACATCCTCTCGGACTCGCTGACATATCCGACCCGTCGGTAAGGCGAGGTGTTAGTCCACGGGTCGATACCAAACAGCCTGACGCTCCCCTGGCTTGGCTTGAGTCGTCCCATCAAGAGTTTGAAAAGAGTCGATTTACCGGCCCCATTGGGGCCAAGCACACCGGTGACACCACCATCTATGGCCAAGGACACGTCGTTGATTCCAATGACTTCCCCATACCACTTCGAGGCCTGATCGACGAGAACGGCAGGTGTCTTGTCGCTCATTCTCTAGTCACCTCCAGAGAACTGACGCGTGCGGCCAGAAGTGCTATGCAGACCGCATTGATTGTGATGATTGATACCAGTGAGAAGGCCAACGGGTGATCGTAGTTGGAATCAATGCCTAGCAGCCACTGACCTATTTGGGCCAGACAGTCGTAAGGACTGAGGGCATAGAGTATCGAGGTTTCGAACTGGGTCTCTATCAGCAGCGCCAGTAGTTTGGTGCCGTAAATTACGCTGAGGAACGCGATTGCAGCGAAAAAGCGACTCTGGCTGATGCTTGAGAGGGCGAGACCTATCGAGGTGTAGGTGATGACCACGAGGATTCCGGCAATCAGTCCACCAACGAACATCGGCAGAGTGTCTATGAGATAGGCCCATCCCTCGCCGTTGAAAACAATTGCAGAAGTGTAGTAGACGAAGTAGGACAACACGATGACGAAGCCCAGTACCACAGCGACGCTGAGATACTTCATCGCGGTGTAGTCAAGCCTTGTCACAGGACGCGAGAAGTAGATAGCACTGGTACCGTTCTTGCGGTCATCCGAAATCATTCCCCCTACTACCAGAGCGGTTAGTAAAGGCCAGCAGCACAAATTACGAGGAAAGTACCCGAGAACCTGTCCCCACAGGTTGTAACGATTGATGCCCCACATCCTCGAGAAGGCGTCGGCCATGAAACCGTCACCAGTGAGAGAGGCAAGGAACAGCATCAGCACGGGCATCAAGGAGAACAGAAGTATGACGAAGATAGTTAGTCTGACCATCGGATGGTAGTGCCGGTGCCCAGTGCTTCGGAACAGGCCGTAGACGTGGTGCCTGAAAATCGCGTAGTTCCTTGTCCATCTAGGGCCCAGTTCACCATCCCAAGGCCGATAGGACTGTTCAAAGATAGTCCCCAGTTCGGCCTCCTTTCTGGCAACGGTGGCCTTGGCTTCGTCGTCGCCATCGCCGGCACCATAGGCCACCTCCATTCGAGTCTTGCCTCCCTCGATGTCTATTCCATCATTACTCATCGCGATCGCCTCCTGTGTGCGCTGCTGTCATTAGATCCGAAGTGCTCCTGACTTCGGCACCGAGCTTTTCCATAATGAGCAGGAAGATGTCCTCAAGGTCAGGCACATACTCCTGCATCTGCCTGACTTGCACGTCTGCAGAGACAGCGGCCTCGAGGATATTTCTCGAGGTGCTATCATCGGCCCTATCTACTCGAAGTACTCTCCCGAGACGTCGCACCACGAAGCCTCTGGACTCAAGTTCCTGCTGCATCCTACTAGCACCGCCCCACACGGAGATTTCGATCTCGCGCTCAATCTGCCTAGCGAGATCCTCGATTCGACGCTGCACCACAATTTTTCCATTGTGAATCATCACTATCCTGTCACAGACATCCTGCACATCATCCATCACGTGGCTGCTCATCAGAACGGAGCGGTTTCCCTCCGAGACAGTGCGACGAAGAGTTTGTAGCATGAATTCTCGGGCCCTCTGGTCAAGTCCATTCGTGGGCTCATCGCATATCAGAACGTCAGGGTCGTGAACCAAGGCGCAGGCCAGTTTGGCGGCCTGCTTCATCCCGGTGCTGTAGGTCTCAATCTTTCTGTATCTCTGGTCCTTCAGGCCGACGTACTCAAGCACCTCGTGGGCCCTACGAGTCGCGTGTGCTGGATTCATTCCCAGCAACTCGCCGGCGTACCTAACCTGGTCGATTGCAGACAGACCGGGGTCGAGGGCGTCATACTCTGGCATGTAGCCGATGCGGGAGCGAATCTTGTCCCCCTCTGTCCTGATGTCGTAACCGAGGACGGTACCATCGCCCGAAGTGGTGGTAATCAGTCCGAGTAGGCACTTGAACAGTGTCGATTTGCCGGCCCCGTTCGGACCGAGAATGCCGACTGCTCCTGAAGGAATCTCAAGATTGATGTCATCCAACGCGAGGTGCGGACCGTACATCTTGCGCAAATTGCGCGCTGTGATGACAGATTTGCCATCCCATTCTTCGCCCATTTTTCAACCCCGACTCCCTTAGGGGAGTCGGGCTACGCTAGAAAGTACGCCACTTGAATTAATCCCCGGCAAGACCGGAAGAAGGGGCTAATCGTCCCTCAACGCCCCGTCACGCACCCTGACTGCGATTCCCTTCTTGAAATGAGCCATTTCCCATGCAGTTGCCATAGCAGTGCCATGAGCAATCAGCCCACCATTTCCGTCGACTACTAGGCAGGGCTGGCCCGGAGTCA
>DAUV01000013.1 GCA_002505325.1 Euryarchaeota archaeon UBA623
AGTCGATTCTGTCGAATTCCTGCGCGCAGACGCCGAGGGAGCGAGTAAAAGCTACCCAATCGTTACCGGAATGATTGCGATGGTTGCTGGTATCACTATCTTCCTGAGCCTGCAGAGGTTGATTCAGTCGCAGGCCAGGGAGATTGCCATCTTGCGAACGTTGGGAATACCGAAGTCAGCGATTATGCCGGGGTTCATACTTGCACCTATTGCCATAGGGCTGATTGGCTCCTCTATTGGCATAATCTTGGGTGCTGCATTTGGAGGGCCCGCGATGATCTCGATGTACGAGGATATCATAGGCATCCCGGCCATAGGTTTCCACACTGACGCCCCCCTCATTATGCAGAACTTCGTAATCGCGATGGGAGTAGTCATAATCGCCGGGATTAAACCGGCACTCGATGCTTCGAGAATGCAACCACTCGAGATACTAAGGGGCCAGCACGAAGTCAGACTCTCCTCACGGGGAATCCAGAGGCTGACCTCGCGTTTGCCGACCACAGTTGGTCTGACCATCAGATCGAGCATGAGGAAGCCGATGAGGCTGATATTCACTTTCTTCGCCGTCGGACTGTCTATGCTAATCTTCGGCACTATGTCCCTGATGATGGATTCCATGGGCGAGGTCTTCGGAGTAGATGGCCAGAACTGGGACGCTCAGGTCAACGTGCCGTTCGGAGGAGAGGACGCGGTAATCGGATGGGCCGAGGAGAATGGGGCGGGCCACGAGTCAATGCTGGTTTTCCCAGGGAATGCCGAAGGGGACACGAGACAGTTCCTAGCCTACGGACTCGATGTCATTTCGACCGGCGATGATGCTATGTTACCACTCAATCTTCTGGAGGGGGCACTTCCTGTCGCCGGGGTCACCACCACTCAGGTGCTGGTCGACGAGGGGACCATGATGTTCCTTGAGTGGGAGGTCGGTCAGACTCAGACCGTCATGTTCGGGCCGTTCTCTCTCGATGTCGAGATTACCGGAGTAACTAGGGGCGAAACCACTCGAACTGTATACTTCCACCGATCAGATCTCTCTGATGCCATAGGACTCGAAGCAACGACAGTGCTTCTGAGTCTGCCAGAAGGTGTCGAGTTGGACGAACAGATAGGTGAGATGTCAATCGGCATCACCCAGAAGCAGGATATGTTGGACTCCTTCGACTCGCTGTTTGAGAAGCAACAGGGAATCTACAACGCCATTCTTGGATTGGGAGTCATCATAGCCATTGCAGTACTCTTCAACACCCTGTTGATGAACCTCTCCGAGCGTGACTCGGAGTTGGCCACCCTCAGAGTACTTGGTGCCCCAATTTCGAGGATTAGGTCGATGATGCTAGGTGAGCACCTAGCAATCGGGCTGATTGGAGGAGTACTGGCTGCGGTGTTCACGATTGTCATGGCCCAGTACATGATCTCCTCAATCGTTCAGTGGGCCTTCTTCTTCACGCTGCAGCCCGACATCATGGCCGCACTAGAACTCATTTTAGTCGTCGTTGTGATTTCAGTGATGTGTACTCCCTACGGAACATGGCGCGTGAGTAGGATGGACCTCGTCGAGAAGGTCAAAGACCTCTCCCAGTAGCGGTAGTCTGTGCGAGTCGTCACTTGGAACCTCAATGGCATCAGGGCAGCTCATCGCAAGGGCCTGAACGACTTCATAAGACGCATCGACGCTGATATCTGGCTGTTTCAGGAGACACGAGCTCTTCCAGAGCAGATGCCCTCAGACTGGGCGCCCCCGGAGGGTCACGAAGTGCTCTGGCACCCTGCTCAGAAGAAGGGCTACTCGGGCGTGATGACTTGCTCACGAGCGGGCCTTTCCGAGATAGGACGTGGAATTGATACGGAACTCGATGAGATTCGCGACCCTGATGGCAGGGTGTTGCACACCAAGCATGGAAATTTGCACTGCGTCAACATGTACTTGCCTAACGGGTCATCGAGTCCAGAACGTCAGGCGTACAAGGACAGATGGATTGAGGATATGCTGGTATGGTCCAAGCGCTTTACCGACTCAGACGAACCTGCACTGCTCTGTGGTGACCTCAACATCGCCCATGAAGAGGATGACATTTGGAACCCGTCAGGCAACCGGAAGACCTCGGGGTTTCTTGAACACGAACGTAGGTGGTTCACCCGTCTGCTTGATAGCGGCTGGCACGATTTATTGAGGACTCATGTTGGGCCGACTAAGGGACCATACACATGGTGGTCGAATCGCGGTAGGGCGAGAGAGTTAGACCGTGGTTGGAGAATCGACTACGTGCTCGCCAACTCGGCTGCAGATTCCCTGTTCAAATCCGCCGAGGTGCTTCGTGAGGGCGGACTGGTCGTGTCCGATCATGCACCCCTGATTGTTGATCTGAATCTCTAATCCGCTCCCTTCGGGAGCGAGTATCCGTCAAATGCTTGAATGCGTCACCTTTCAAGTGATGAAGCACTAGCGAGGATGCATGGCAGATACTCTCGAGGACCGACTCGCTAGGATTCTGCCCGGCGGTAAAGGGGTCTGGGTTCCTATGGACCACGGTGCATCCGGCTACCCCGAGGCAGGGCTAGAGGACATGGATTCTGTAGTCAAGACTGTGATTTCGGGTGGTGCAGACGCCATCGTCCTGCACAAGGGCGCCCTGAGCCATCATGCCGATTTGACAGGATGGGGTGGTTTCGTATGCCACGTCTCGGCTTCTACAGTCCACGGCGGATCGCACTCTCAATCAAAGGTGAGTGTGGCAAGTGCCGAGGAGTGCTGGCAGCGCGGAGCCATGGCTCTGTCGGGACAGGTCAATCTCGGTGACGAATCCGAGCCCGAGATGATTGCGGCCCTAGGCGCGCTAACTACTGAGTCGTTCTCACTGGGCCTGCCCGTGCTGGGGATGATCTACCCCCGCGGCCCTAATCTCAAACTGATTGACGGAGACGAGACTGGTGGCATCGCACATGCTGCTAGGCTGGCTTGGGAGCTCGGATGCCACGTCGTAAAGGTACCTTGGACTGGCTCGGCCGACTCATTCCGCTCTGTCACCGAGGCGGTACCGATCCCCGTTCTAATTGCTGGTGGACCATCTGGTACACCGTTTTCAGACACCTTGGGTATCGTGGAGGAGGCAATGTCAGCTGGAGGGGCGGGAGTCTGCATGGGCAGACAGGTCTTCGCCTCAGAAAATCCAGCTGCGTGTGTCGCTGCTCTCAGACAGGTCATTCACGAAGGTGCCAGCGCTGCGGATGCCGCAGCATTACTCGGAGAATGATACTATGGAACTCTGGCTCGACGCTACTGAATCCCCATCATCCTCTCTTCCAGAGGGAGCCAGTCGCGTCTGGCGGGGAAATGCTCCTGATGTCGCTGAGATAGCTTTGGACGACTACCGTGGTCAGGATGAGGCCCGTTCCCTCGTTGGGATGGTGCCATGGATACTGGTAAGGTGCTCTGACTGGACCATGATCCCCCTCGAGAACATAGTCGCAGCTTCTTCAGGAAGCGGGACCAAGGTGGCGGCTGCAATCTACAATGAGGTCGATCTTCCCGGCGCCGCATTCGCGCTACAACACGGTGTCGACGCGGTCCTACTACCGCCTGAGTCCGGTTCAGAGACCCTCTGGGTAGCGGCTAGGGCTTTCACCTCGGAGACAGTCTCCGGCCACACTGAACAAGAGCCCAGTGAAATCTCGACTGCAACAGTCATTGCCGTCGAGTCAGGTGGCGTCGGCGAAAGGCTCTGCGTTGATTTGATTGAAAGACTATCTCCTGGAGAAGGCATGGCAATAGGATCCTCTTCCGGATCTCTCTGTCTCGTCCATGGGGAGACTCTCCCTTCAGAGTACATCCCCTCTCGTCCGTTTAGAGTGAATGCTGGCGCAGTACACGCTTACGCTCTAATGGCGAATGGATCAACCAAGTATCTTAGTGAACTCAACTCAGGTGACGAGGTGGCTGTGATTTCTCTAGATGGGGGCCAGCGTTCAGCCGTCATCGGGCGTCTCAAGATAGAGCGCCGGCCATTCCTCGTAGTGAGATTCGAATGCAACTCTGTCGAGGGGCAGATTATGGCCCAACAGGCAGAGACTGTTCGACTTATCTCTCCCACCGGCGATGCACTTTCGGTGACTGACTTGCATGTCGGTGATGAAATTCTAATTCGTGTTGATAGTAGTATGAGGCATATCGGACAGGCTCTTCGTGGCGAGGTGATTGAGAGATGACCGTCCTTGGGAGGGGCAGCGCTAACGGCGGAGTTTCCGTGCTTCACGCAGCCGGCCTCGGCAAGGGATGCTCGATCGGCATCGATCTCTCTACAGAAGTGAGTCTAGTGGTCGGTGAGGCCGAAGTTTCTCCCGACGAACACGGAATTCTGGATTCAGTCATGGGTGTTTGGATTGAATCAGGCTACCCCCGACCAGATGATACTGGGTGGAGGGTGAGCAGCGAAGTCCCCATAGGACAGGGCCTGAAATCCAGTGCTGCTCTAGCATGTGCTGCAGCAATGGCACTGAACGAGGCCTCATGGACCGCGCTCAGTGATTTCGACATTGTAGACATCGCCGTCGCGGCCCAGCGAAGGTCTGGGTGTACAATCACCGGCAGCATGGATGACGCTTGGGCTGCCATCTCTCCAGGGTGGAAACTGGTCGACCCCATTCAGAGCTCACGTGACTCAGTCTTGCTGGAAGGGGACATTGACGAAGGACTCACTGTCCTCATTGCTCTACGAGGTCCAAGGTCGGCCAAGGTGCAATCCGATTCATTCTCGAATCAGGGGAAGATATTCGAGCGAGCAATGGCGTCACTATCTAGTGGCTCCGTGCTCAGTGCCATGTCAGTAAATGGGATGGCCGTAGCTGCTGCGACTGGCGACGACGAAGCTCTGAGGGTATGCAACTCAGTAATCGCGAGAGGGGCAATCGCAGCAGGAGTAAGTGGCTCGGGTCCTGCTATTGCCATTGTCTGCTACGAACAAGGTGTAGAGCAACTGGCTGATTTCTTGACTGAGTCCAACATGCGGGTGATTCATTCCAAATTCATTGAATCAGAGCCTGTGGACGAGGAGGCCTCTCCATGGGGATGAGGTTCGGCGACAATCTCAGAGTGACTCTATTTGGCGAGAGCCATGGATTATGCGTGGGAGCGCTGGTCGAGGGCATGCCTCCTGGCACCGAAATTGACGAGACAGAACTATCTGAAGCCATATTGAGGCGGCGACCCGGTCGAAAGGGCCTCTCGTCACGCTCTGAGGGCGATGATTGCGAGGTCATGACTGGTGTATACGAAGGCAAGGCAACGGGTTGGCCAATACTACTGCTTACGCGAAACTCAGATGTCAGGTCTTCGGACTACTCTTTCCTGCCCGACCATCCTCGTCCAGGTCATGCCGACATGGTTGAGGATGTCCGCTCTGAAGGGGCCAATGATCCCCGAGGAGGCGGTTCTCAATCTGCCAGACTCACCTTTGGCCTAGTCGCCGCTGGAAGCCAGATGAAAGTCCTAATGGACGAAGCAGGCTGGTCTTGCTCAGCGCATCTGCACAGCGTCGGAGAAGTCTGTGCGAGACCTCTGTTCGAGCTTGACCGAGATATTCGACTAGATTCGTCAACCGATATGGGGAGGCTGAATTGCCGTGATCCAGAAGCCGCAGAGAAGATGTCCGAGCACCTTGACCTCGTCAGGAAAGATTTGGACACCGTCGGTTCTGTGGTTGAATTACTCATCGAAGGACTCCCTATGGGTGTTGGAGAGCCGTGGTTTGACGGCATTGAACCGTCTTTGGCAAGAGGTCTGATGGCAATTCCTGGTGCTCGTGCCATCGAATTTTCTAGTGGAGTCCGCGCATCAGTCATGCGGGGCTCCGAGCACAACGATGCTTGGCTACCTGGTGACTCAGATCCGGTTCCTGAAGGAGCGGATGCTGCTCAGGCAGATGGTGCGCTTGGCGGACGCTCCACTAGCGCCCCGATAAGCGTAAGAATTCACTTCAAGCCTCCAAGCAGCCTGCCCCGTGAACAGTTCACGCTTCATCTCCCCAGCGACGAGGTACGACCTCTCAAGGTGAGCGGCAGGCATGACCCTGTCATTGGACCTAGGGCGGCTCCAGTGGTCGAGGCCGTGGCGATGCTGGTGCTCGTAGACCTAGGTATGTTAGGCGGCTACATTGAATCTGAATGATTCAAGCATCTCTTTCGCGCATCTGCTGGATACGCAGGGGCAGGTTGACTGCGAACATAGCAGCAATCACCGTGAACACCATGACGGTACCGAGAGCGACACCGTAGACACTCGTCAGTTCAACGCTCTCCCGCAACCGCATAGCCGAAACATCGTCAAATATTCCTACGAAGGCAGGGATGATGAGATTGATTAGTAGAGTCAGTCCAGCAACTGAGGCAGCTATCAGAGGAGTGATGAGTAAGGATTTGTGGTAGCGTGAGGTGATTTTAGTCACTTGCATAACATAGACTTCACCAGTTCGAATCGAGGTGTCCAACATAGAGAACCGGATGATACCACTTGTCAGTTCCATGTACATTACTAGGAATACAGCGTAGAGTAGCAACAGCATCTTTTGGTAAACCTCTCCTTCGGGTAAGAAGTCGATACCGAAGTCAACCTTGCTTCCCGCGAAGCGTAGAGTCACTAGGATAAGTAGAGTGTAAGAGGCTAACAGGGCCCTCTGGTCTCTCTGGAAGATGCCATACAGTCCACCTATCAGGCCACCTAGGATAATTATCAGATGCAGAACTCCTCCTAGAGTCTGTATTCCTAACATGTTACTGAGTGTGAACCAAGCGGTCCCGCTCACAGGGGTGACCATGAATGTAAGCAGGCACAGAATCAGCAGTGTGCCAGCAGCGCCCATCTGCAGCGATGCGACCATCCTGTCGGGAGGTAGGAATTTCGTTGTGTTGACAATCGGTCCTCCGAAAAATGACTCGATGATAGTAGGCACGTGAACCTCGGGAACTGCATCCTTTGGTATTTCAGTGCTGGACTTCAGACGACCAGCCGCTTTCCTGCGGCTTGGAGGGGCCGAACTTACGGTCTTCCCTTCATACAAGTGTGCGGTGTCACTAACCCCGTCTTCTGTAGCATTATCGTCAGCCATTCAAAATCCTCCTAGAAACCCCTCGCTCCTGTCAGAGCCGTGTTGAGCAACATGTCGGGCTCCCAATCCATCACGTTGGCACCAAGGCCTCGCAGCTCGCTGAGCAGGATGTCTCGCTCGGTCTTGAGGACCTCATATCCAGTTCGATCGAGGCGACGCGCATCGAACTCGAATTCAAGACTACTTGGGGAGAGTATAGTCACGTCAAAGTTCCTCGATCTCAAGTCGCGGACTGCATTGACTATCGTCGGATCATCCTCGAGAGGACTCATGATAATCACTGGGCTACCTCGATTGATGTGAGGCATGATACGATCAGTAACCACTTTCAGAGGGGTGTTTCCCTTTGCCATGGCGCCCGCTAGTTTGGTGAGCAGCACATACAATTGCTTCTTGCCAGTGTCACGATCGACTGATACGATTTCGTCACCATAGGTCACCAGTCCGACTGAGTCACGCCGAGACAGGAAGTACTGAGAGAGACTAGCGGCAGCCCTAGTGCTGTAAACGAGAGAGTTACGGCTCACTGGACCAGTCTCGGCAATACTCCTGCTGTCGACAATCAGTATGATGTCACTGACTGCGTCGCGCTCGAACTCGTTGACCATCATCTTGCCCGCACTGCGAGCGGTTGCATTCCAGTTGACCTTCTTCATCGGATCTCCAGGGACGTACTCTCTCAGGTTGTAGAAGTTTGAACCCTCGCCAGGATTTCGTATGTTCACAGCGCCGGTGAAAATCTTTGGCACCCTGCTCTTGATCATAGCATCCTTGATGTCCTCCATCTTGGGGAAGACTAGGAAGTCATCATACAGGTGAATCTCGCGTTCGTTATGGAACAACCCGAAGGCGTCCTGAACTCGGATACATACGGGCCCAATTGTGTAGAATCCTCTGAGAGGAGTCTCAATCGTGTATGAGATCTCGGTCTCACGTTGAGGTCCGAGTTCCATAAGTACGTAGTTCGCACCCTTCTTGATGCGCATTACTTCTGGAACTCGATCCCTGACCTCCAGAACCTTGGAGAGATTGGAGCGATTCTGGATTCGCAAGGTGACATCGATTTCACCATCTTCAAAAATCCTCACAGAGGATACCCGACGTAGCGCCGAAACTGTGTGCAACTGAATTCCCTCGTCTGCATCGGCATCATCCATCCTTCTGCCAGATGAAGCCACATCGGCATGTGAGGTGCGGAATGCTGCCCACGTCAGGAATGATAGCAGCACCACAGCCACTGTCACCAACTGTGTGTTGCGCAGGACGAGGCCAAGCAGATACAGAGCGATGGCCAGCGCTGCGAACATCGCTGACTTCCTGCTCCATGCCACGCCACTCACCTCCTCTTCAGGATACCTGTACGTCTTACTCAGACAGTTGGAACCTGAACTTGGCGGAGGATATCTTGGACGACTTCTCCACTCTCTAGGCCCTTGATTTGATGCTCAGGCTTCAGAATCAATCTGTGAGCGATAGCCAGCTCTGCAATTGATTTCACGTCATCAGGAGTAACGAAGTCGCGACCGCGCATAGCTGCGGCGGCTCGTCCGGTCTTGAGCAGCGCCTGAGAACCTCTCGGCGATGATCCAACTAGGACCCGTGGGTCCTCGCGTGTCCTGGCTACAATCTCGACCATGTACAGTCTGACCGCAGGGTCGACGTAGACTTCCTCGATAGCCTGCTGCATTGCGACAACTCGGGCTGGGTCGGTGATGACCTCAACTTCCACGTCGTCTTTCTTCCGGGCGATACGTCGGTTGAGAATTTCAACCTCATCAGCTCGGTCGGGATAACCGACACTCATCTTCATCATGAAACGGTCAAGCTGAGCCTCAGGCAGTGGGTATGTACCCTCTTGCTCCACAGGGTTCTGTGTCGCCATAGTCAAGAATGGTGCGGGTAACTTGTGAGTAACCACACCGACCGTGACTTGCAACTCCTGCATTGCCTCCAGAAGAGCCGCTTGTGTCTTCGGGGGCGCTCTGTTAATCTCGTCAGAGAGCAGCAGGTTACAGAAGATCGGTCCCGGCTTGAACGAGAACTCGCCCTTCTTGGCGTCGTAGATGTTAGTTCCAGTGATGTCCGCAGGGAGCAGGTCAGGCGTGAATTGAACACGCTTGAAGTCGCATCCCAATGCGTCAGCGAAGGTATTCGTCATCAAAGTCTTGGCAAGTCCGGGGTAGTCTTCGAACAGCAGGTTGCCGTTCGAGAGGATGTTTACTAGGACGTTGTCGATAACGTGCGCCTTCCCGATGATTACCTTCTGCACCTCAGTGCTAATGGCTCCTCCGATTGCGCCAACAGCAGTCAACTTGGCACTCATCTTCTTCTTCCCGCGGGCCTTTTCGGCCTTCTCCGCGTAACCCTTCTCGACACTGTCTGGAGGAGGGTCTTCCTTTTTCTTCTCGGCTGGTGGTGTTGCATTCATATTTCATCTCTCCTTTTTTTAATTGCTCTTACCCCACCGTCTAATCGCTTGCATTAGTTTTCGCAATTCTTGGGGGGAATAGGTCTTACTCTTACTGTATGCCAACTCGACGAGCCGCGGGTCGCCAATCATCGATTGAATCTCTGATGGCGGCTTCGACGCCATTTGATCTCTAGTGAGATCGTGATGCACCCTAATCTTGGTGAATAGAGCTTGCTGGACTCGCAGGCGATAGGTACCTGGATCAAGTTTCGTGGGACGCTGGTTGAATCTAGTCAAATCGAAGACATGCCGCCAGTTCTCCTTCTCAGGCACCACCATCATTGCGACCAGTAGGAGCAGGCCTACGTTCAGGACCACTAGCCACTTCAGGAAGTTGTTAGAAGTAAGTAGGACGACTGTCCCCATACTTTCCACGAAAGGTGCCGATACGAGTCCAGTGATATGACGACTCTCGTCGAACACGACTTGGAAGTTCGAGACATCATTCCTAATCTCTCCCGAGAGCTCGAGATTGTTGTGCTCCATCATCGAGTGAATTAGCAATTTGTAGTACACCTCGTTGCCTCGCCACTCATTGTTGTCGTGAATTTCCTGCATCCAGCAACTCCCAATAACGCCTTCACAGGTAGGACTTGAACCTTCTTCCACAGCCACTGGAAGAGTCCATAGGCGATTAGAGAAAGCTTCCTCATCCGATACGAAGACTATGCTCCCAGTGACCTTAATCTCGCCTACGTCCCCTCCGACCAGACCGCTCTTTCCTACGCGGACCTGATCGTAGGCGCTGATATTAGGATAGTCGAAACGGATCATCAGTGAGAGATCTCCAGGGGCTGGATTCAGAGGATTACTCGCATCTCCATCTCCTATCAGGTCGATAAACGCCGAAGAGGATGCTCTAGAGAGGATACTGACATCTCGCTCGTCAGGGTGTGTATCGTCTCTGAGAGAAGGCTCAAACTTCATTCCGGTAGGCGAGCGAAACATCACGGGAATCCTACAGGAGTCGGGGTTTTGGTTAACTATCTGAAAATCTGAGCAGCCTTTGCTAGCGGCTCCGGCCTGCATCTCGTTGACATCCTCTTCGACGGCTGCGACGCTCCACACGTTCTGCCAAGAAGGGTAGCATGGGCTCGGCTCGCAGTCGTATTCAAGCCAGTGCTGATTCTCGTCGTTCAACGGATCGCCGAAGAAGGTCACACCGAATTTGGTAGCCAGTCTGTTGGCGTTGGTTCCATCGGCTGCTACGATGACTTTGCCCCCTTTCTCAGTAACAAAATCGTAGATAGCATCGGCCTCGGTCTCGTCTATCGGCTTCTCGGGGGCTATGATTAGGAGCATGGTCCTGTGCGGGTCCTTCCAGTCATTGACAAGCATGGGTGTTGACATAGTGTTAGCGATGAAATAGCCATCACCACTGTCATCGAGGCTGTTGCGCATAGCTGAGAGTTGGTAAAGTTCCTCCTCCTCATACGCTGAGTAGGCGGTGGACTTTCCCATGACGAAAAGCATCGGAAGCAGCAGTAGCAGTACTACAGTAGTAGTGATGGCGCCGATGATGTAGGTGGCAAATTGAACTTCCCGTTTATCTTCTTCAGCCATCGGGTAACCTCCATTTTATCTATTGAAATACTTAGACAGCACCTACGGTGCTTTCGCGAGCGTCATTTCACAGTTATATGTTGCTCACGGTAGTTCATGCCACCGGCCCGATTTCTGTACGCCTAGTGCTGTTAATGCACCCCCGCAATCTCCTCTTATTGGGTGCAAAGAGGGAAATTATTAGAATCTCCTAGGGACTACTAGTGAAGCGATAGCCAAGACACAAATCAGAGTTGCGATTCCGGGTGCTGGGAGGCCAGAACTGACAATTTCTACTGGATCGCTAGTATCCACTGGATCAGTATTATCCTCGTCGGCAACGAGAGGAGGCTCCACAGTCACCGTAGTGTCGTCATCGACTATCACAGAGCCTCCGGAGTTCATCGCTCCGTTGGAGGATACAGAGACTTCAATCTTGCAGTTTCTACGGGGATGACTCTCCGATGCCGTTGCAATCAGATTCGCTTCGGCGGACTGCCCTGCACCGATGTTGCTGGTCATCAGGGAGTCTAGTCCGTTGTCAGTGGTTAGCAGAGGGCAGTTATCACTCACTTCGATTTCTCCAACCTTGTCCTGAACATTTCCCTTGTTGGTCACGGTAACCGTGAGAATGACGTCAGAGCCCGCGTTCATAGCTCCGACAGGGTCGGAGATGTCAACCTCGAGCGAGTAGATGGTTGGTATCTTCAGATTGCCTACTGCCTCTCGCCCCTCACCTGGCAGGCCGACAGGTATTCCTTGCCGGGTCATCAGCGTGGCTGAGATTGTGAACTCCTCCTTGGAGTCAGCAGCGTAACTCCAGACGTCGATGCCCGAGACCGTGAGCGTGAACGATTTGTTCTCCCCCGCCTCGATAATCTCCGATTCGGGTCCGTCCGCTTCGCCCCCAAATGGAATCTCGTAGTCGAACTCGACGCCAATGTCGAGGAGCTCCTCATTGTTGACAAAGAACTGTATCGAGACACCTCCGTCGGTGCCGACGCTGAAGGGCACGTCTTCGTTATCTTGTGGGTAGTCTATTCCTAATTCCCAAGATCCTAGTTGTCCCTGAACCGGTGCAGCACAGGTCAGGAGAAATAGGGCGACTCCTGCGCTCAGAACCCATTTCATACTAGACTTCCAATAGGCCGCTGCTCGCTCGCTTTGTTAAGACCTTGACCATCTTGCGCCTGTATGATGGAGGGTACCACGTGTTCAATACCGGTTTGACCGCTTTTCTGACCGCCTCAGCCAGTTCGTCAACACTAGAGCCCCCATTCCAGCTCGTTAGTGTCGCGATTGCCTCGGCGGAGTGGAAGCCCGGAATCGACTCCAGTCCTGTGGTCGCGACCCTGAGATCGCTTGGAGAGCCATCAGACCTTGACTTCCAGAGCACAGCGACACCTGCTTCGGGAAAATCCCAAGTTTCCCTCTGCCGCAGTTTTTGATAATCACCTCTCCACTCCGAGACGTCATCAGGCAGGGTGAGGTGGGTCACCAGCTCCCCAGGTGCGAGGGCATTGCGAGTAATTCCGTCCAATTCGAAGAATTCGGTTAGAGGCATCGACCTGCGCTGCGAAGGTCCGGCTAGGTGAATCGTTGCACCAAGGCACATCAGAACCGGAGCCAAATCGGCTTGGTAGGTGGCTACACATTGAGTGTTTTGGTTTGGAATAACCCTGCAGTCGGCACCAGTTCCACAGTCGCACTTGTAACACCATTCAATCGACTCTCGCCATTCCTCGGACTGGTTGAACCAGAAGCACCTCGTGTCGAGGCAAATGTTCCCGCCAACCGTGCCCGAACGACGTATCATCACACTGGCAATCATACTGGACACCTTTGCTATGAGTGGGTGCACCGCTTCTGAATCAGCCAAATCTTGCAACCTCACCATTGCGCCGATATGAGTCTCGGACAATTCAGAGAGTTCCGGGACGCTGGCCAGAGAGATGACGTGCGGCTTGGAATTGAGGTGCCACTTGTAATTGGGCAACAAATCTGTCCCACCGGCGACCCAATCGAATTCCCGATTCGACTGCTGTAAGTCTCCGGCTAGTGAGAGAGCCCCATCGAGTGAATCGGGCGTATGAAGCTCAAACGGTGGCATGCGCATCAGGAATCACCTCCATGCCGCCTCTCAGTGTGCTTCCAAGCGCTCCCCGCGAGGCGTGGACTCTCCATGTAGTCGCTGCTTGGGGTGACACTGACGACCCAACGCTCATCTTGCTCATCAGCAGGTATCTCTGGGTCAAAACCGAAGAGAGCTCCGTTGTTGTAGTCAGAAGGGGCTGAGTCCGTCGTCCGTGCGGCATCACGTGAGGCGTGCTCAGAGGCACGAGCCTCGAGGACCCCTTGTAGTTCCGAATGATGCAATTCGGGTGAACTTAGGTCAAGCGGGGCAACTCCTTCCTGCTTGCATCGAGCCTCGACCATCCTGTGCACCCTGTCTGGAGTGATTGGTAACTCGCTGGTGCGGATTCCGATCGCGTCGTACACGGCATTACAAACTGCAGGTAGGATAGGCAGAAGGGGCCCCTCACCCGCCTCCTTCGCACCAAATGGGCCCTCGGAGTCGTTCGACTCGACGATGATGGGCACTATCTCGGGCATCTCGTGGATGGTTGGAATCTTGTAATCGAGGAGGTCGGGGTTGATCAAGTGACCGTTTCTACCATACTTCATTTCCTCACTGAGGACCTGGCCTAGGCCCATGTGGCATGAGCCGATTATCTGACCTTTCACAGACAGCGGGTTGAGTGCCTTACCACAATCGTGTGCGGCCCACACCTTGAGCACCTTGGTCTGTCCAGTCTCGATGTCAACTTTTACCTCGGCTATGTAGGCAGAGAATGAGTAGGCAGGGGCGATTCCTGCACCGGCTCCCTTGTGTACTCTCCCCATCGGAGGCGTCCGGTAGGCACCAGATGACACTAGAGCTCCCTTGTCCTCCTGCGCCTTGTGAAGCGCTTCAAGATATGAAACTCCGATTGCGGGGTCATCCTTCCTGTAGATTCGTCGATCACCAATCACTAATCTCTCAACAGGCACATCAGTCGCTGCTGCTGCTGCTTCCAAGAGTTCCTGCCGTATTTCCATCGCTGCGGAGATGGCTGCGTTGGCGTTCATGAAAGTCACACGAGACGAGTACGAGCCGAGGTCGACCGGAGAGGTGTCAGTCTCTCTGCTCCTAATTCTTATCATGTCGAGAGGAAGGCCCAGAACTTCTGCTACCGACTGGGCGATTACGGTGTCAGAACCCTGGCCGATTTCGGCGGCCCCGGTATGGACTGTGACCCCTCCGTCCATGTCGATTTTGAGGTGGACGGTGGCGTGAGGGAACTTGTTCGGCTCCCAGTGAATGGGCAGTCCGCTACCCGAGATGAAGAAGCCGCAACCGATGCCGATTCCGTGACCGTCGGGCAGCTTACGGAACTTGTCGTCCCAACCCGAAGCTTGTCTTACGCGCTCAAGGCATTCGCGCATACCGATACTGGTGACTCTGAATCCAGTGATGGTTGCGGAGTGAGGAGGCAGGAGATTGGCCAGTCTAAGGGTAATCGGATCGACATTCAACTGTTCGGCGATATCATCCATCCCGACTTCAACTGCACACCGCGAGTTGACCGCACCGTGCCCTCGCATCGCGCCGCTCGCAGGCTTATTGGTCCAGACCCTCGCTCCGGTGTAATGGAAAGCCCCGATTTCATAGGGAGCGGTGTGGAGCACGCCGTTGTAGTAAGTGGTGACGTGTCCGAAGGAGGCGAAGGCCCCACCATCGATTAGGGCATCAGTTTCGATGCCACAGAGCCTGCCTTTGGAATCAGCATGCAGATTCATTCCGATACGAGATGGGTGGCGCCCGCGATTCACCCAGAAGACCTCTTCGCGGTCGAAGTTAATCCTGACCGGACTACCCGTCTTGCGAGACAATATGGCGGCGCACATCTCGTGCGGAAACGGGTCTGATTTGCCCCCGAATCCACCGCCGACAAAGGTTCGGTGGACGTTGATTTGGTGCATCGGGATATCAAGGACATCAGCTAGAGCCCTGTGAACATAGTGCGGAACCTGTTGCGGAGTGTAAAGTGTCAGTCTTCCAGATGGGTCCCAATTGGCGACTACAGCATGAGGCTCCGTGAATCCGTGGTTAGCACCAGCAAACAACCAGTTGGAGTTGTGGCTGACTACAGCATTGGCGGACATGCCCTCGATATCACCGAACTCCTGGAACACCCTCTTTTGGACGTTTGACGCACCGATGTGGTACTTGCCTCTGTCATGAATGGGCTCTTCGGAGTCCTCCAACCCCTGTCTCATGTCGTGGACCGCTTCGAGTTCCTCGTACTCGACCTCAACGAGCCGTACTGCTTCTCTTGCCGTGGCCTCATCAATCGCGGCAACACAGGCAATCAAATCTCCGACATGGCGCACTTTTTCTTGGGCCATCGCGTGCTCGTCCTTAGTCACGGGAAGCACACCAAATCTTCCACTGGCATCCTGTCCGGTGGCCACAGCGACCACTCCAGGCAACTTTATCGCTGCAGAGACGTCGATGGACAGAACTCTGGCATAGTGGTGCTTTGAACGAACAATCCTACCGACCAACTCACCAGGAAGTCGCACATCGTCCCCGTACTGAGCCTGCCCGGTAACCTTCCATCGACCATCGATTAATGCAGTGGGCCGGCCAACGGCCGAACCGGTTACCACGTCGTCGTGCTTGTGCCCACCGTTCCCTCTAATACTCGCTATCTTATCCTCATCTCGAGGCTCGCTCGTCTTGCGACTGCCGCCAGAACCCGGGCGAGAGAATGGCAACTTACCGCTCTGTTGGCGATAACCCTCTACTCTATTTTTATCCTCACTCATCGAGTCACCTCAATTCCCCCCATAGCTGGGATGGGGGTCGCTCTTGGCCGTAGTGGAATCCTCGACATTATCTCCTGATGCCAGTATCTCAGAGGCAACTCGGACAGAATCAACGATCTGTTGGTATCCGGTGCATCTGCAGAGGTTTCCCTCGATTGCATCCTTGATTTCAGTGTCGCTGGGGGCAGGGTTCTCCTCCAGAAGCGCCGAGATGACTACTAAGAAGCCGGGCGAACAGAAGCCACACTGACTCCCTCCGCACTCAGTGAAGGTTTTTTGGATCGGGTGGAGATGATGACCGTCGGCTAGCCCCTCAATCGTGGTAATTCCACATCCAGATACTTCTTGGGCCAGAGTCAAGCATGACAGCCTAGGTACTCCATCAATCAGTACACTACAACACCCACAGGTGCCCATGTCACAGCCCCGCTTGGTGCCGAGGCTGCCTGCTTTGTCACGTAGCACATCGAGCAAAATTGCATTACCCTCTATCCGCAATGAGACCTCGTTACCATTCACCAATGCTGACCAAGGTACCTCGTCTGGCGCGGGCAACATCGGCAGTCGGAACTGAACCATGCAGTGAGCACACCACCGCTACAACCTTTGAGTATTCGGTTTGACCCCTGCGGGGTCAATTCAGGTCATCGACGACCATTCTCATGATTTCTTCTTCTGCCCTCTGGAGGTGTTCCCCTAGGGTGCTCCGGGCCATCCCAAGTTCTTCAGCCAACTCTCTCAGAGTTATGTTTGAATCCTGATTATAGTAACCTCTTCGTACAGAGTGTGTCAGGACATCACGCTGTCTTTTAGTCAGCGTTTTGGACCATCCATTCTTTTCCTCTCCTCTAAGGGATTGAACGCTGACTTTGTCGGGCGGCAGTATCATCCTCAGAAGGGCTAGGAACCTACGAATAGACTTGGAGTGACCAGACAGTCTGAGCTCCATTCCGCGCTCTGCATCTATTCCATAGGGTGGTTGTACATGGATGTTCGACATCTCGATAGCGGAGACCGCTAGAGGGTGCGTACACAACAGACTGACGAGGACTCCATCAGAATCCTCTTCATGCTGTTCGAGGACTTCGAAACTGTCAAAGTTTGAGATCTCATCCACTGAGTGCCCTTCTCTCATCTTAATTTCGACTAACTGGGTGACTCCTTCGGAACTGACGGCCAAGTGCCCTAGGACTTCAACCCTCTCTGCCACCTCAAGGAATTTGGAGAGCTCTTTGGCTCCTCTCAATGAGGGAATCTTCCATCTCAGGACGACCTTCCTCATAACATATCGAAGACGCGCTGTGTATTGAATTCAACGGATTGACCTAATTCCAGTAAGCCTCGCGAATTTCCTGATTCGCTTCCATGCACATTTCCACATCGCTCGGACGGTTTGACATGGAAGATGTCCCGTTCAGATGCTCTATGATTGGCAGGACATTGCTCTCGTTGACGACTCCCCAACCAACTTGTGTACAAGGAGCGATTGGTGATATCGGAGTTGTGCCCGAAAGAGGATCCCAGGTGTTGAACGAGGGATACCATCCTGATAGATTCAAAGCGTCGCGTAGGTCGTCGTTTGTGATGGTGAAGTTGGTGCCGTTCACCATCAGTCCGCCGCGAGTATCGGGATCTGCTCCAGATGACATGTCGCCAAACTCTGAACGTAGGCTCATCAGAATCTCCGAGAGTAATCCGGCAGTTCTAGGTGTGGCGAATGAGGTCCCTGAGGTCTCGTGGTAACCATCGATATCGTCGTGGTTAGGTAGGACTTGCGTCCAGTCGGCTGCGACATCAGGATATGAGCCACTCATCGTCTCCTTCTGGTCATCACCTTCTTCGGCATATCCCGATACGCCGATGCTCCAAGGAGGGCCAGCGGTGGAGTCCTGTACCGCGGGCGATGGAGAGTTGTCCGCCGCACCGGTGTGCAATTTCTTGTTCTGGACCACTGCGATCTTGGTGGCGTCTTCTATCCCCGGTACGGGGACGGAGAGGATAGGTCCGAAACTAGTGGTGATGACATCGACCAGTGGCTGGTTGGCAGCAGCTAGAACAGCAGCGTCGCTGAAGCCCTCCACGAAGAATATGACAGCATCAGGATTGGCGTTTAGGACAGCTCCGGTAACGGCAGTTCCGTGACCGTCCTGAGGATCATCTAGAATCGGTATGTCTGTGTTGTCATCCGGTGTCGTGCCGATTATTCGAGTACCTCTGAACCAGACCACGTCCTCTGAGGTGATGTTGTCCCAGCAGATCTCCTTGTCAGCCTCATAGCGCTCCTGCCAGGTACCTGTGAGTGTGACATCGCAGATTTTGTTCACGCCGAGTCCGTCGAGTAGCCATTGCGGATAGGACTCGTTCATCAGGAAGTGGTTGTGGTAGACGTTGATTCCGGTGTCAATAGGGGCAAC
>DAUV01000017.1 GCA_002505325.1 Euryarchaeota archaeon UBA623
TATTGGGGCCTTTTCAGCATTGGAGCATCAGTTCTTCTCACCGTTCTTCTGATCGGTCGCATCTATGATGCCACTCTAGGCCTCTGGAGAGAACACCTCACTGTGGTTCAGGAACGCAATCCATTCACAACCTACAAGCTAAACGCTTCCTTTGGATTACTTCTTGCCCAGACAAACACCATCCTCCGTCGTATGGAACCAGATGACGAGGAGATTCAGAGGCACTGCGACTTTGTAGATCGTTGGTTAGAATGGAACTCTAGAGAGGAGATTTGGGCGCGTACAATGTCCTCATGGAAAAATATCGTCGGGGAGGAGGATCCATTCCTATTCCACCTCAGTGAAGAGGCCCGAATAAAATTGGAATCCACCGCGGATGAATTGCAGGACTATTGACCACGGTGTTCGAATGCTCGACCACGAGGCTGTAGTCACCCTCGCACTACAGGCTGGAGAGGCCATATTGGAGGTCTACAACAGTCCGAGTGCCATACAAGTCACGACTAAGGATGACGACTCTCCACTCACTGAGGCCGACATCGCTGCGCATGAAGTAATCATGAATGGATTGAGTAGGATAGATCCAGGCACACCCATCGTCTCAGAGGAAGGCCGTCTGGGAGATCCCACTATCTCCGAAACCTGTTGGTTAGTTGACCCTCTTGACGGCACTAAGGAGTTCGTCAAGAGGAATGGAATGTTCACAGTAAACATCGCTATGATGACCCACCGAGAAGGACGATGGGAACCAATATTCGGCGTTGTTCATGCTCCAGCAACCAAGACAACATGGCTCGGAGGAATCGGCGTTCCTGCAGAACGTAGAGCACCTTCTGGTTCAGGGCTGATGTTGGTTCGGCCAAGCTCACTCCCTGCGCCAGTACGCCTAGTAGCCAGCGGCTCACACAGAGGTGAGAAGGACGAGAGCTTCGCCGCCTCCCTGGGTAAGTATGACCTAGTGAGAATGGGATCATCTCTCAAGGCGTGTGTGGTCGCTGAAGGCTCAGCGGACCTCTATCCTCGCTTTGGTCCTACATCCTGTTGGGATATCGCAGCCGCACACGCTGTAGTAATAGCGGCGGGCGGCCTTGTTCTAGATCCTAAAGGAAAAACACTCGACTACGACGTCGTGGACGACGTATTGAACCCCTATTTTCTAGTTGTAGCGGACAATCGTTGGAACGAGCTATGGGTGTCATCCCAAGACTAACTCATAACCAATTTGAGATTTCAAATCCTGTTAATTCTGTAAGAACTGAGAGATCTCGACAAACATCCTCTCTCATTTGCACCATTTCCGATTCATTGAGCTCTTCTCTTTCCTCTCTCTGACTACTGAGAACGGGCATCTTGTATACATTGATTCCACGACTCTGCAAAGAACTCACCAGAGGACGCTTGACAATTCCTGGAATCAGTGACGCAACCCCTTTGAACACCCTTCCGAATAGTGTCAGTGGACGCCTATCACTCGCCGTATTGGCATTATGCACCGCGTTCAAATCAAAGTCGTAAGCACCTACACCAACATGTTCCAAAACTTCAGACAAAACAACCCGTGTCTCATTTCTCATCCTATCCGAGTCAATCAGAAGAAAACTATCACGAGAAAAACTCCCTAACCACCTTTCCATACAAGATCCATACAGCGTATCACAACTCAAACGCTCATCTCGCCATGCAGAGGCAAAATCAGACCAGTCAACACCATTCTGTTTATCCTCCTCTGTATCTAATACCATCCCCCAATGACTAATCGTGCGACTCCGAGGCTCCCTAAGGCAAACCACGAACCGTGCTTCGGGCCAATGCTTGATGACTCTGCTAGGAGCAACAGGACAAGCGAGTGCGTGTACCGAACAGTCCATTTTCAATCCATCTCCCATGAAGCATTCTGCATATCTCTCCCAATTTGGCTCGTCATTATTTCTACCAAAAGTCCCTCTATGTGTTGCAACCTCGTTTGGCTCCTTTGGGTCTGAGATACAGATTCCAGGGTGCTGCTCCAGAACGTTGGCCAACCAAGTAGTTCCCGATTTGGGGGCTCCTAGTAGGAAAGCCCCAACATCAGGAACCAAATCCTCCATCATCGACACAACTACTCCTACCCCCCGTACGATATAGGTTGTACGCGCTCCCGGCGGTGTGATATAGGGAACTACTGTGGCACGGCCGTATTTCAGGTGGCTGTGATATGGGCAATCGCGTAGTCTGGCTAACTGGTCTCTCAGGAGCAGGTAAGACAACCATCGCCATGGCTGCGGCTGAGCGCTTCGGCTGCGAAGTGCTAGATGGCGACACCATTCGTGATTTCTTCTCAAACACGGACTTCAGTCGAGAAGGCCGCGAGCGTCACTTGTTGGGAGTGGCCCGCATGGCCAAGATGATTTCCAAACACACAAATGTCCTATGCTCCTTCATCACACCTTACGAGGACGTTCGTCTAAAAATTCTTGAAATTCTCCCTGAAAACGCTATGATGGTACACGTTTCCACTTCTCTAGAGGTATGTGAGGGGCGTGATGCGAAGGGACTCTACGCAAAGGCTCGAAGTGGGGAGATATCCAACTTCACTGGAATAACCGACCCCTTTGACGAGCCCAAGTGCGCCCACTTCTCTCTCGACTCAAGTGGAGAAGACGGGAAGGGTGTGGATGACTTGGCCGGCCAATTGGCACACTTATTTGAGAAACCAAAAGGGGTACTGTTACCTGGACGGTGGCAACCATTGCACGTCGGCCATGAATGGCTCATCCAACAAGAACTAGACCAAGGTAAGCGTGTGATTGTGGGAATCCGAGACACACCAATATCTGAATCAGACCCCTACTCTGCTATAATGCGCAAGAGGATGATAGAATACCGCTACCAAGGTGAAGATGTTGAGGCATGGATTATGCCGGACATAGAAGCCATCTCGTATGGCCGAAAGGTCGGCTATGAGATACGCGAGGCGGGAGATATTCCATCCGAGGTATTCAAAATTTCAGCAACAGGAGTACGAGGGGGTAATCGTGCTAATGTATCAGAGCAGGTCATGGAGTTCATGATCGCAGAAGGAATCTGGGACGGCGAATGACTCCCGACGGCTTCTTGGGTGTCGGGCATCACGAACGGTATGATGGCAGTCGACCGCGAGGAGCTACAACAGATTGCCCAACTGGTCGAAGTCAACCGTGAACGCATGCAAGCCATCGAGCAGCAGGTGCGTCAACTAGAATCCATTCGAGTTGAGCAGATGCAGGCCATTGAGGCCCTGTTAGCCATTCCTGACGAAGGTTCCCAGGGAGCCATGATCCCTCTTGGTTCAGGAGTCCAAATAGTGGCCGACATCCCATCTGACGGTGGTGCAGTAGTGGACATTGGTAGTAGGGTTCAGGCTGAGCGTACCAGAGGGGAGGCAGCCGAGATTCTCACTAAGAGGAGCGAGGAACTAATCACCATTATTGAGAGGATGAAGACGGAGTTTGACGAACTGGAGCAGTCTACTGTTGATCTCGCACAGAAGTTCAATGAGAGTGTAGAGGGTTTGGAACCGGAGGCAATTGCCGAAGAGCCGGCACCCAGTACTCCCGCCCCCCGCCGCGCGAGGCGTAAGCGAGGTACCGACCTCACCCTAGACGACTGAGGTGAGCATATGGGCCTATTTGATCGCTTCAAAAAGCGCTTCAAGAAGACCGATGAGAAAGAAATCACCGTGGAGGAAAACTCTCCTGAAGCCGAAGAGGCTGTAGAGCAGGGCAAGCGTCTGAAAGAAGCCCTAGAAGGGTCCAGACCAATTCCCGTGGAAGCCTCCTCCCCCTCCCCTGAAATTGAAAATGAGTGGGATGACTCTGATGAGATTACTGAGGACCCATTCGCCAAACCAGTAGGCCGTAAGGAACGCAAGAAGGCCCGCCGAGCAGCATCTGTGGAAAAGGCTGAGCAACCAACCGAGTCAAAGAAACCCATAACAAAGAATCCTATGCAGAGCACTACCGGGCACGGACTCGTTGCCAAAGGACCCACCGAGATCGAAGTCGATCTTGGCGAATCAGCCACTAAGACAGGTGGCCGTGTGGTGATGGCTAGCGATAAGCTGGACAGGATTTTGGAGGATCTTGAAGAGGAACTCCTGTCTTCTGATATGGCTCAGAGTGCTGTTGAGGAAGTTATTCTCACACTCAAGGCGACACTGATAGGCACCCGCATCTCCACAACCAAAAAACTCGAGGTAGTCGTAGAGAAAGCTCTCAGAAGCACCTTACTCCGTCTTTTAGAGGCAGGATACTGGGATTTCGATAAGACTGTGAACACCTTTCTTGCAGATGCAAGCCCGGTAACCATCATGTTAGTCGGTGTCAATGGCACTGGCAAAACGACCACTACGGCAAAGATAGCGCACCGATTGAGCCAGCAGGGCCACAGTGTCGTACTGGCTGCCGCGGACACCTTCAGAGCCGGAGCCATTGATCAACTCGCAACTCATGCCGACCGTCTCGGAGTGCGCTGCATCCGCAGCCAGAGGGGAGGCGATGCGGCGGCGGTTGCTCGAGACGCTGTAGAGAGCGCGAAGGCCCGCGGAGAAGACATCGTGATAATTGACACCGCAGGCAGGATGCAGAACAAAACCAACCTGATGGAGGAATTACGTAAGGTCCATCGGGTTACACAACCCCACCTGGTGATTTTCGTGGCTGATGCTCTGGCGGGCAACGATGCAGTCACCCAAGCCGTCGAATTCCAGCGCATGCTAAGCTTCGACGGCGCCGCTCTTTGCAAACTCGACACCGACGCCAAAGGCGGCGCCGCCCTTTCGATTGCCCACGCCACAGGCCGACCGATAGTTCTGGCTGGAATCGGCCAAGGTTACGATGATCTCATCGACTTCGACCCAGCATGGCTCATTGATACTATTCTAGAGTGATGTCCCGACCAGTGACCGCGCCGTTCTTGAAGCGCGACCCACACGTCGGTGTGAAGATGTCTATCGAAGAGCAGCCACTTGCGCTTGTGGTGGTTGGCAACGCCACCACCGAGGGCAGGATACGCAGTATCATGAAACATCAAGGATGGCGTACTGAGTTCTGTGGTGATGGTGACAAAGCGGTCGACGAATATGTCAGACTACAACCCGACTTGGTATTCCTAGCTCTTGATATCCCTTCGATGGATGGCCACATAGCAGCGCTTGAGATGCGCGAGACCGACTACAGTGCAAGAATAGCCATTATCACCTCTAGATCCGGTACTGCCGTCGCTCGGGATGCCGCTTACTCTGCAGGAGCGGTCGGTGTACTCGTCACCCCCCTGACTCAATCAGTGTTTGACGAGCAGTGGGAGGGGATGATGGGAGATGTCCCCCCCGCTCCTGGTCTCGCTGACCTTGACGAACTCTATCCTAAGGTAGAGGAGACGGATATGTCAGAATTACCGATGCCTCCCCTGATGCCGTTGATGCCGGAA
>DAUV01000049.1:0-2121 GCA_002505325.1 Euryarchaeota archaeon UBA623
CGCACGTCGAAGACACTGTGCGACCACCCGAGAGTATCGCACACAATTGCAACTGCACGGCCAACGTGCCCTCCTCCGGCGATGAGTATGTGTGGCATTGGATCCATGACTTCCATCGCGACTGTGACGCGGCCCCCGCATAGGCTGTCAAGCGGCGTCACCTCTTTTCCCTTCGCATCCTTGTAGAGGGCGAACGTCTCTACCCTGCCCCCCTTCTTACGAACTTCCTCGCGTCCCCCGTTCAGCATGCCTTGCAAGGCGTTCTCGACCTTCATCTCCAAACCGGCCCCGCCAACTGTGCCAAACCTCGCACCTTTTTCGGTAATCGCCATCCGAGCTCCTGGCTTACCCGGGACGCTGCCACTGGCCTCGATTACAGAGGCCATAGCTACGCTCTGACCACGCTCGAGCATATCGAGAACCCAAGTCAGGACGGCCTTTGTCACGATTCCGGGAGCGGCTACCGAGCCTTTGGAGTTACGCTCACCCAAGGGCTACATCTAGAACCATCATGATGGTGAATCCAAGCATAAGTCCCATGGTTGCAATGTCTCCGTTCTTCCCCCTGTGCGCTTCAGGGACCAACTCTTCAGCGACTACGAAAATCATCGCACCAGCGGCGAAGGCTAGGGCGTATGGTAGAATCGGCGTCATGTAGATTATCGCTGCAGCCCCAATCACTGCTGAGACAGGTTCGACTAGAGCAGACAACTGGCCCCACCAGAAACTTTCCTTTCTGGATAATCCTTCGCGCCTGAGTGGGACAGAAACTGCGGCACCCTCGGGGAAGTTCTGGATTCCTATTCCAATAGTAAGCGCGATTGCAGCCCCTATGCCATCGCCCGAGGCTGCAGCTCCAAATGCAACTCCTACTGCCAAACCCTCTGGGATGTTATGCAGGGTGATGGCTGAAATTAGTAACTTGCTTCTGTGCCAAGTGGTCTTGACTCCCTCTACCTCCTCGGGAGGGGCCCCCGGATGGAGGTGTGGAAGATAAGCATCGATGACCCGCATCCCGATTCCCCCTAGGGTGAAACCGAAGGCTGCAGGAAGGACCTTCTCAAGTCCCTCTCCGGACGTTTGTTCTATGGCAGGGCCTAGTAGTCCGAAGCAACTGGCCGCAATCATGACACCTGCAGCAAAGCCGAGCATCCCATCAAGCACCTTGCGGTTTATCTCAGAGAAGAAGAAAACCACTCCAGCACCAGCCGCAGTCATGAACCAGGTAAAGAGTCCAGCTAACAGGGCCTGTTGCACCGGCCCGAAGCCCTCGAGGAACTCGAAACTGACCATCTAACCGCCCGTAATCAGGCGCGTTGATAAGTTGTTTCACAGGTCTACGAAAGCATCTGCGAGAGCACCCAGATTCTCTGACCGGTCTACATTCAGGTGTAGGTGTAAATCAGTAACCTCAATGCGATTGGGGTCTATCAGGTCTCTCAGTGGTGTTGACGGCGGAGATTCGGTGATTCTGACAGCATCCTCAACTGAGAGCAGTATGGGATGTCCCCCTCTGCCCCCCTCAACGGGGCAACTCGTGACCACAGAGGAAATCAGTGATTCTAGGGTCGAATCTGAGAATCCTGGTCGATCTACGGGCACGACTAGGATTCTCTGTCTTATGTTTGATTCCAAGTGACTGATTCCAACCTGCAAAGTCCCTGTCCTGCCTGCCTCAGGCTCAGGGTTGACGATTACTCTACAATCTACTGAATCCGTCACTTCTTCGATTATACCCTCATTCGTGACCACCAATGGCTCGAGGCCTTGGGTTTGTAATCTGTTTACCAGCCATCCGATTAGATTTCCATCTCCAACTCTGACTAGAGCCTTAGGCTGTCCTAGGCGTTTGCTCGACCCGGCTGCTAGAACCACGCAGCCGATGTCACCGGCCATGCGACCACCTTCAAGAATCACTCAGCATCTCTCGGCTGATGATGAGACGCTGAATCTGACTGGAACCCTCAAAAATCTGGACAACCTTTGCCCCTCGCATCCTTCTAGCTACTGGGTATTCCTCAGAGTAGCCGTATCCGCCGAAGACCTGCACAGCATCGGTGGTGACTTCCATCGCCATGTCGGCAGAGAAGCGCTTGGCGTGAGCAGCCTCTAGGGTGTTTC
>DAUV01000049.1:2510-14483 GCA_002505325.1 Euryarchaeota archaeon UBA623
GTTGCCATATCGGCAATCATGAATGATATCGCTTGGTGACGGTAGATTGGCTTGCCGAATGTACTTCGTTCGTTGGCGTACTGAAGTGCCTCCTCCATGGCGCCACGGGCATTACCAACGGCGTGCGCAGAGATGGTAGGCCTAGACAGATCGAATGCCTTCATTGCGTTCATCCACCCCCCATTCTCCTCTCCACCGATGAGGTTCTCCGCAGGCACCCGGACATCGTTGAAGTCAACTGATCTAGTGTCCGAGCAGCGTTGCCCCATATTCTCCTCCTTCTTTCCGAGAGAAATCCCGGGGCTGTCAGCGTCGACGATGAAGCCACTCATTCCCTTGTATCCAGCTTTCTTGTCGGTGTAAGCCAGAACGAAGAACCAGTCAGCGTGACCGGCACCTGTAATCCACATTTTGCTGCCGTTGATAATGTAGTCATCACCATCGCGCACCGCTTGGGTGGAAATCGACTGTACGTCGCTACCTGCATCCGGCTCAGTGACACAATATGATGCGATGCAACCGTCGGCTACTTTGGACAAGTAGCGCTGTTTCTGGTCCTCGGTACCACCCGTAATCAAAGGGTACGAGGCAAGCATCGTGCTGCCCGAAGCGGTGGCGAAACCAGGGTCGCCCCAACCAATCTCTTCGCAGATAAGGGTCTCCTCGAATGAACCCATGCCGTAACCGCCGTACTCCTCAGGTATCTTGACCGTGAGCAGACCAAGTTCGTGCGCCTTTCGTATGGCTTCTCGCGGGAAGCTGCTGTCACGGTCCCACTTCGCTGCGTTCGGTTGCACCTCTGCTGCAGCGAACTCATGCGCCATCTCTTGGAGCATAGCTTGCTCCTCTGACAGGCTGAAGTCTACCATGGCCCTAGGACTGGGGTCCCGGCCTTAGCGGTTCGCACCCCTGTGTGCCATGCAGTCAGAGGTAAAGCATGGCCATGTAAGCCAGATACCCACCTACCATCGCAGCCCCAACCCGCTTGCCGATATGACGCTCGTCTAACAGCATGGCCACGATGAATCCTGAGGTCAGAACGACCACCCAGATATCTCTCGCGGCGAACTCGGGGGCGATTATGAGCCCTCCCGAGTAGGTCGCAGCGACACCTAGTATCCCCATGATGTTGATGACATTGGAGCCGAGTACATTTCCCACAGCGACACCACCTTGGCCACGGAGGCCAGCGACAAGCGTGACAGCGAGTTCAGGGAGAGAAGTTCCCAGAGCTACGACAGATAACCCGATGACGGACTCGGAAATACCGTAACTGCCTGCCAGGCCAGTGGCGCCCTCTACTAGCATCTCGGCCCCTGTCCATATCAGGTATCCACCAAAAGCAGTCACTGGAACGGCGAGCAGGATGTAGTCGGGGAGCCACGTGTCACTGTCCTCGACATCGGTCCCCTCTGCCTTGGAGGCGCGGTAAGAATAGGAGTAGTAAGCAGCGAGACCGAGCAGCATCAGGACACCGAACTGCCATGCGATTTCACCAATCAAAACTGCAGCAAGCAGTATTGCCGTAGCTGCTGCTACCGCTGTAGCATCACGCCGTATTCCCTGCCCCGGATCCGACGCGGCTCCAAGCATAGATGCCGTACCTAAAACCAGCATCACATTTGCAACGTTTGAGCCTAACACTCCGCCAACGGCGATTTCATGAGTCCCTTCGTTGACCGCTTCGAGGACTACAGCCAGTTCTGGCAACGAGGTCCCAACGGCTACGATGGTGAAACCTACTAAGAGGGGCGGCACCCGTATTCTGCCAGCAATCGTGACAGCTCCTTGGACAACAAATTCCCCTCCAAGCATCAGTAGCACGAAACCTAGCAATACTAGGGGTCCATCGGCCATACTTAGAGTAGCCATTTGAATCGCCGGATGTTACTTCACTCATGACCATTTGGTAGGATATCAGAGAGGGCTCACGAGCACATCCTTTCGATGTGTCTAGAGACAAGTTCGGCTGTCGGAACCGTGTAATCTTCTAGGGGCGGTGAGAACGGCACCGGAGTGTCGAGAGCGCCGATTACCACCGGAGGACTCTCGAGGCACCAGAACGCCTCTTCCATAATGCGACTGCTGACGGTATTCCCCAGTCCACCTGTCCATTGGGCTTCTTGTAGGACCAGTAGTCGACCCGTCCTCCTGACTGATTCCACGCAGGTCCGTGCATCGAAGGGCGAGATAGTTCTCAAATCTACTACTTCAACCTCCACACCTCGCTTAGAGGCCTCCGAGGCGGCCCTCATGGCAACGTGTACCATAGCGCCCCAGGTGACTATGGTAAGGTCCCTACCACCTCTTACTACACGCGCCTTCCCAACCGAACTTTCGCCTGCAGCAAGACGTTCGTGAACTGCACCCTTGTCCACCAATTGGCTGATCGATTCTCCCCAACCCGTTAAGCCTCCTCTGAGGCCGTAGAGTCCTATGTGCTCAAGGAAAATCACTGGGTCATCCAGTTCATACGATTCGATTAGGAGGTCATAGGCGTCTTGAGGGGTGCTCGGGAATACAATTACCAGCCCCGGATCGTTGATGAACCATGATTCGATCATGTTAGCGTGAAACGGCCCGCTGCGAGTCTTCCCTCCTAGTGGAATACGCACTGTGACAGGGACTTCCGCACCCCAACGCCAACGCAGTTGGGCGGCGTTGTTGACCAATGCATTCATCGCCAGCGCCGCGAAGCCGCCGAATTGAATTTCAGCCATCGGTCGCAACCCTCCAAGAGCGGCGCCAATAGCTGAGTGGACTATCACCGACTCAGACAAAGGCATGTCGAGAAGCTTGTTCGAGTGCCCCCTCGCCTTCAGGGGAAGATTCAGTCCGAAGGCGCCGGCGACCTCCATGTCCTCTCCCATGAAGACGACCCGATCACCGTGCTTGTCGGCTATCGAGGCCATGGCATCCTGAATGGCTCTGCTGTAGGTTCTGGCGTTGGATGCATCAGAGAACTCCAAAACCTCCTCTCCTAGTTCCAAGGGGCACTCGGTGAGTTTGATTTCATGCTCAAACCTCTCGTACTGCTCAGTGTGACTGGCCGCATCGTGCAGGCTGGTAATCCCTTTTGTCACAGTGTAACCTTCAGGCCAGGGCATGTTTTCCATCTCCTCACGAGCCGCATCCACCTTGTCCTGCTCCTCAGATTCCATGGCATCCAATATCTGCTCGTCACAGCCCGTTTGGACCAGCAACTCCCTGTGGTTAGGAACTGGATCTTTCTCTGCCCAGTAAGTTAGCAATCCTCTGTCGACGTATCCGGGTGGGTTGCCCGAGGTAGCCCCGAGGTACAGGTCATCATGGTGGTGTGCGTGGCCGCATCCACGCATCGTCTCTACATGAATCAGGGTGGATCCACAACCGTCTCGAGCGAACTCCCTCGCTACCGCGGTCGATGCGTAGAACAGCCCAGGGTCAGAACCATCGATGGTCCATGCTGGCATCCCCATGGCATGCCCCTTGTCACCAAATGTCTCGACCCCTGACTGGCCGGTGACGAAGGTATCGAGTGCTATCTGGTTGTTCTGAATCATGAATGATATCGGTAGGCCCCTAACTCCAGCGAGGTTCATGGCCTCCCAGAACTCACCACTACTACTACATCCCTCTCCTACTGGTGCGAGATGAAAACGGTCTACTGAGAGCCTAGATGCAGCCAGAGCAACTCCTGTTGTTGTGGCACTGGCGATTGGCAGTGGAGCGGTTGGGGGGAGAATTCCCTTGTCCCAGTTGCCGATGTGAAGGTCTCTTCCCCCTGCACCCTCGTGTCCGCCGTTCATGTATGATTCAGACTTGCCCATTTGAGAGGAGAAGACCTCTATTGCAGTCTGTCCCATGGCAATAGCCAGGCCAACATCGCGAATCATCGGGGCAATCACGTCAGCACGATGTTTCTCGTTTGGGGGGATGTCGACAGCCCTGCGCATTGCGCTGGCACAGGCGACTACCCCCTCCTGCCATGTCGAACGGAAGCCCTTGCCTCCAAAACTCTCTCCATCGGGAGTCTCGATCCCATTTGCAAATAAGTCCTTTAGATGCTCGTCAACGGCCCTCGTTCGAGTCATCATTCTCTGCCAATCCATGCGCTGTTCGAGGGTGATTGAAGAGTAGTGAGCAATCCTTCTGAGGCATAGTGCGGTGTCAATTAATAGTCTAGCAGTGCGACGTTTTAGATGAGTTTTTGCAGTTCTCCTTGGAATCACTTCTGCAGAGTGCACGGAACTTAACTCAGGTGAGAGCAGACGGTCTAGAAGAGATTCCCCAAGAGCCTTGACAAACTCCTTAGAAAACTCGTGAAAAGAACTCCCTTTGAATGAATCTGGGGCTCCCATTCCGTCCCAGCAGATGGCGGCTGCGGTCAGATGTCCATCATGCCTCTCTGCGAAGAATCTGAGCAGTTCAGCCTTAGCTATCTCAGATTTCAGAGGCTTGGAGAACTCGATGGCATGGGCTGGCTCCCATCCCGCTCCCCAGATTATCGGAAGATCACCCTGGGATGCTTCCTCTGAGGGAGACGAGCTGACGTAGGTAATATCATCTTCTGGCTTATCGATTACATTGTCTCTGCGTTCGGCTTCGATTACCAGTTCACTATGGTCGAGCGAAGCTTCTCTCTCCCAGATTTGCACATTGCGTTGCCTCCCTTGGCCGCTGGAAGATCTATTCAGAGTGGCCCTGACTCTGTTGCCACAGTGTTGACACCTTCTATCCAGACGTGATGTCTCTCCCCGTGTCTTCCATACATGGTGCCGCTCGCACGACGGGCATTTCCATACTCCCTGGCGAATGATTGCCATAATGCTCCGAGAGAGAACTAATACAACAAATCTTCGCTGTGCTGAGCAGTTGGAAACCACAAATTAGTTAATATTATGAAATTCGATGAATATCGGCAGTATATTCTGAATAAATACCACAAAAAAATGTTAGTTTCAAATAATATTTACCACAATTAATATTTTATTATACTGGAATCAACCGTATCTGACCACTCGTGGACCCCTCCAGTCAGGTTGTACACATGTCCCCCATGGCTTCTCGAATCTATCAGAAAACGCGCCACAGCAGCCGACCTGCTTCCAGTCCTGCAGTAAATTACCACGTCACGGTCGCGAGGAATCTCTTCGACACGTTGCGGGACCAAGTTGTGCTGGATGCGTAACGAGGTACCTTCTAGTGAGACAATTCTCTCCTCGTCTACCCTCCTGACGTCTAGTAGGAACGGCGACCATCCCTCCCCAATCATCTCGATGTAATTGACTGGGCTGATTTCGAGCATCTCGGGCTGTGGACCTTCGTCGGCGATTGCTGGGTTTGAGCACTCCATCGCATAATCGGAGAGTTCGGTCACCGTCGCCCGGTTCGGGTTGGACGAGTACGAGAGCGAACGCATCTTCATTCCGAGGGCGTCTATGACCAGCAGTCTGTCGCTGAGCGACTCACCAACTCCTAGAACAATCTTGATCGCCTCGGTGGCCTGTATCGAACCGATGATTCCAGGCAAGACCCCTAGTACGCCCGCCTCAGCGCAGTTTGGTGCCAATTCCATTGGAGGGGTCTCGGGAAACAGGTCGCGGTAGTTGGCCCCTCCGTCGAGATTGAAGGTGGTGACTTGACCCTCGAATCTGTGGATACTGCCGAATACCCAGGGCTTGCCCAGTATTTCACAGGCATCATTGATGAGGTATCTCGTTGAGAAATTATCCGAGCCATCGATGACGAGATCAAAGTCACCAATTAAATTGAGTGCGTTGTCGACTCCGAGCCTCTCCTCATACGTTTCGATTGTGACTTCAGGATTTAGATCACTTAGTCGACGCTTAGCAGAAATCACCTTCGCCTCACCGACTGCAGATGTACTGTGTAGAACCTGTCTCTGTAGGTTCGAGAGGTCGACAGAGTCATCGTCGATGATACCTATCTTTCCTATTCCTGCGGCCGCTAAGTACAGCAGAGCCGGAGAGCCCAGCCCTCCGGCTCCCACTACTAAGATTGAGGCTTCAGTCAGGAGCTTTTGGCCTTCAGGGCCGACCTCTGGGAGGGTCAGATGCCTCGCGTAACGTGCACTCTGCTCATCAGACATGGCTCTATGAGGAGGCCGTCCCAACATGGCCTCTTCGGCTGCAAACACCTGCTACTGCTAGAATACAATCAGGAAGTCGAACCCAAATCAGTGCCTCAATGTTGGTCTTCTAGCCACTTCTCGACATCCATTGCCGCTTGACATCCCATGCCCGCGGCAGTGATGGCCTGCCGGTAACGCTTGTCCACTACATCCCCTGCTGCGAATACACCCGGGATACTCGTCATCGTGTGTTCGGTGTGCAGTATGTAGCCCGATTCATCCATCGCAACTTCGTCACCTAGGAAACCAGTCATTGGTTTATGCCCGATGGCGATGAACGCTCCACTGCAAGCGATTTCCTGCTCGCTTCCATCTCTGGGATCCTCGAGGATTGCCCCACTGAGGCCGTTCTCGTCAGAGAGCCACCTCTTGATTTGTCTGTGAGTAATAATGTCGATCTTTGGGTGATTCGCAGCTCGCTCGTACATCACCTTCGAGGCCCTGAATCCCTCACGCCGGTGGATTATGGTGACCTTACTGGCGAATCTAGTTAGAAAAGTCGCTTCCTCCATCGCGGAGTCTCCTCCTCCCACTACAATGACCTCTTGATCTCGGAAGAAGGCGCCGTCACAAGTCGCACAAGTGGAGATTCCCCTGCCCTTCTGCGCCTCCTCTCCTTCTACACCGAGCCATATGGCCTCAGCACCGGTGCAGATGATTACGGACTCGGCACGATACTCCTCGCCTTCGACCCATATGCCGAAAGGTCGCTCCGAGAAGTCAACTCTCTCAACATTCTTGTCCTGTACTTCGAGTCCGAAGCGCTCAGCCTGTTCGCGCATGTGAATCATCATATCGGGTCCGCCGATTCCAGAGGGGTATCCAGGAAAGTTCTCGACGTCCGAGGTCAGCATCAACTGCCCTCCAGACATATAACCGGCAAACATTAGCGGATCCAACATAGCGCGCGCGGCGTACAGGCCGGATGTGTAACCAGCTGGACCTGAACCGATGATTATCACTTTGTGTATGTCGTCGTCCACGGGCTCGCCAACGGCGGGACCTCCTTCAACCCTGCTCCGGGTATTCCATTAGATTTTCATGCCCCGGTGGAAACTCAACTATTATTTGTCGCCGAGTGTAACTGCTAATCGGACATAGGGGTCCAATGGGGAACCGGGGATTCATGGGACAAGCATCACACGTTCTCTGGTTCGATGAGGTAGGGCGCGACGATGCGCTTGCAGTCGGTGGAAAGGGGGCCTCTTTGGGTGAGATGTATCGAAACCTCAGAGACAGTGGTGTAGATATCCCGAACGGGTATTGCACAACTTCTGACAGTTACAGAGAGTTTGTGGAAACGGAAGTTCCCCGAGGGACTTGGGATCAGGTCCCTGAAGTCGACGGCTTAGGGGAAATTCGGGCTCTCGCAATCATTCAGCGGACTCTTTCTGGGGCTCTGCGGGCATGCATAGAAGGTGCTGACCAGAACGCCTCCTTGGAAATGCACGGACGGGCCGAACTGGCTCGTTCCCTAGTCATTGAGACCCCGGTTCCTGAGGGGATATCGAATTCAATTTGCCTTGCGTACCGGCAACTCTGCGAGCAGTACGGTAAGGGAACAGATGTGGCGGTCCGTTCATCTGCTACCACGGAAGACTCCGAGGACGCCTCATTCGCAGGTCAATACGAGTCATTCCTCAACATCCATGGCGAGAACAGCGTAGTTCTGCACTGGCGCAAATGTGTTGCCAGCCAATTCACCGAGAGAGCCATCTGTTACCAACTCGACAGAGGCATGGATCCTTTGGCAAGCCCCTTGTGTGTGGTAGTGATGAAAATGATACGTTCGGATCAGGCTTCCTCAGGAGTGATGTTCACCATCGATCCCGACTCAGGCCATGACGGAGTCGTCCACATCGCAGCATCCTACGGACTCGGCGAATTGATTGTCCAAGGAACGGTTTCACCGGACACTTACACGGTCTGGAAAGAGGGGCTTCTGAAGGACAAGTTTGCTATTGTTCACAGACATTTAGGTAGCAAGGACCAGAGAATGGTATACGCGAGTGATGGGGTGCGGGCGACCATTGTCGAGGAAGTTCCGTTCTCCGAGCGGCGCGACTGGGCTCTGAGTACCGATGAGTGCAAACGTCTAGCGAATATGGCTCTCCGAATCGAGCATCACTATGGGATGCCGATGGACATTGAGTGGGCCAAGGACGGCGCCGAAGGCCGCCTGTTCATAGTACAGGCCCGACCCGAGACGGTGCACGGCAAGACCTCGCACGGCCTGATTCGTTATGAGATGGACCGCGCATTGGTTGACCGACTCAAGAAGGACTCTGTGCTTGCCACCGGCCAGGCCGTCGGTAAGAGAATTGGCTCAGGGCCAATCAGGACCTACGGCTCGTACAAAGAAGTGCTCGAGCGACGACGCGCCCTGCAGAAGAGGCTGGCCGGCGGGGAGAGGTCCGAGGAGATACCTTGGGACGAACTGGTCTTTGAGAAAGGGGACGTACTAGTAACTGAGATGACTACTCCTGACTGGGAACCGATGATGAAACAGGCCTCGCTCATCGTCACCCGCAAAGGGGGCCGAACCAGTCACGCTGCGATTATAGCGAGGGAGTTTGGAATTCCTGCCATCGTTGGTTGTGCCGGGGCACTCAAACTCGATAATCAGAGAATAGTCACTGGCTCCTGCTCTGAGGGCGATACGGGATACATCTTCGATGGTGAGCACCCATTCAAGATAGTCGAGCATAAGGTTGACACCTCGACCCCTCTGAAGACCAAGCTCAAGCTCAACGTCGGCTTCCCGACTAAGTCGCTGGCCGACTCACAACTACCTGTCGAGGGCGTTGGGTTGGCCCGTATCGAATTCGTACTATCTGGCGAAATCGGCATTCATCCACTCGCTTTCATCCACTATCGTTCTCTCAAGAAATACCTAGACAGCGGTGAAGTTTCGCCCAGGATTGAGCCGTTTGCGAGAAATCTCGCTGAGGAGCCCGAAGAGAACATACGCGAAACCATAGATGCGATTGAGAGGAGGTGCTGGAACTACGACCATCCAAGGGGTCTGTTCATTGACAAATTGAGGGAAGGGGTCGGGCTGATATGCGCAGCATTCTATCCTAGGCCAGTTCTTGTCCGCTTATCCGACTTCAAGTCCAACGAGTACCGGGACCTGCTCGGCGGCAGCATCTTTGAGCCGCTGGAGGAGAATCCAATGATTGCTTGGCGAGGTGCCTCGCGATACCTCGACCCGATTTTCAAGCCTGCCTTTGAAATGGAGTGCGAGGCTATGGCCTCAGTGTTCCATGACTTCGGTCTGAATAACCTGCAGCTAATGATTCCGTTCTGCCGTTCACCCGAAGAGGGCGAGGCGGTCAAAGATCTGCTTGAGGAGCACGCGATAGGGCCCAGCAATGGAATCCCACTATTCGTAATGGTTGAACTGCCATCAAACGTTATCGATGCAGATGCCTTCATCGACAAGATGGAACTGTCCGGCGGCTCAATCGGAACCAACGATCTTGTGCAGACGGTGTACGCGGTTTCTAGGGATGATCTTGAGGGCTACCAACATCAAGTCGATGCCCGCGCTCCGGCAGTGAAGTCGATGATTCGCACGGCTATTGAGGCATTCACCTCAAGAGGTCTCGAGATAGGAATCTGTGGCCAAGCACCCAGTGATCACCCGAGTGAGTTTCCCCCATTTCTAGTGGACTGCGGCATCACTTCCATATCTGTCACCCCCGACACCGCGATGGCTGTTCGTCAGACGGTCCTAGAGTCCGAGATGATGATAGCACAGGGCATCAAGATCGAGGAATAGTGAACCGCTTCCGATAAGATTTCACCGTAACCACTCTACCCTGACACATGGCGTGGAGATCGGCACCGTCCCCTGCGGATGACGAGGAAGGCATTCGTGACAATCTCGAGTCGTGGGATGCTATGGCGCACATGCACGCTCAAGGGAGCGGCGCAGAGTTCTATCGAATCGAGCAGTGGCTGGCCGGTGAGTCGAAACTGGCTCCTTGGGAAATTGAAGAGATGGGCTCGGTCGTGGGTAAGTCACTGCTCCACATGCAGTGCCACATAGGTACCGACACTCTGTCATGGGCGCGCGAGGGCGCGCGAGTAACCGGTCTCGACTTCTCAAAGAACGCGGTAGCGGAGGCGGAGCGATTTGCAAACATCCTCGGATTCAACGATGCTAGATTCGTGGTGAGCAGAGTCTCCGAGGCAGCTGAGGCCCTCGAGGGTGAGCAGTTTGACATCATCTACACAGGCAGGGGTGCGCTGTGCTGGCTGCCTGACCTGAAGGAATGGGCTCGGGTGTGTGCAACGCTGCTCAAGTCAGGAGGTACCTTGTATCTTGAGGAGAGCACTCCCACGGTGAACATTCTAGATTCGGAAGAGGGGCCGGATGGTCCGCGACTGGCCCCCAAGTACAATCTGTTCAACGAGGATCCAATATCAGAGATTGGCGAGGGAAGTTATGCAGATCCGGATTGGCCAGGGGAGAGGATTACACATTGCTGGGAGTACCGCTACGACACTATCTTCAATGCGCTGATAGAAGGGGGTTTCAGGATAGAGTCCTTGAACGAGCGCGATGAACTCTTCTTCGCCCCATGGCCTGAGTTCTTCGAGACTTCTAGGCCCAACTACTGGAGACTCAAGAAAGGCAATGTTCCGATGCCTCTGTCATTCACTCTGAAAGCAACGCGGCTGTGACTAACCGACCATCGCTGCGACTGCTCCGACAGCGGCGCGGGCATGCGGTTCCAGCCGAGGTTCGATATGTTCAGGTTCAGCCCCTGGGCCGATTATCCCAAGGCCAATCGGCTTGTTGTGTGATATCTGCAACTCAATGATTGCCTTGGTCACTGACTGCCCCATGACCAATCCATGGTCAGTCTGCCCCCGCTCAATTATGCCGAGCACCACAGCGCCGTGCACGTCCTCATTCTGGAGCATCCTATCAAGTGCCAGTGGAGCTTCCATAGAACCGGGTACCCAGGCCACTTCAGCGACCTTCCAACTCTTCATCTCGGCTTCATCGCAGGCGTATTCTAACATCTTCTCGACATACTCGCGATGGAAAGAACCGCACACTATTCCGAGATTCACGCATTACCCTCCATATTCCTCATTATCGTCTCAACAACTGCTTGTGTGCGAGAATCAATCTCGATGTTCACGCAGTCTCCAACTCTCTTATCTCCGATGGTTGTAATCCTCAGAGTCTCTGGGATGATGTGGAGGCTAAAACTCTCATCAGACACTTCTCCGATGGTCAGAGACATGCCATCGACGGCAATGAAGCCCTTTTCGAGAATGTATAGTCGAGCCTCTTCTGGATTCTCGATAATCAGATCAATGCCTTCTCCACGTTCGGTTTTTCCAAGAATCCGCGCGGTCGTCATCACGTGGCCCGATAGGATGTGACCACCGAGTTCATCACCCATTTTCAGCGAGCGCTCGACATTTACCCAATCCCCCTCTTCTAGACTACCAAAAGTCGTGCGTTCAAGAGTCTCCGGAATAGCATCGAAGTGAATCTGCGAGTCATCGATAGCGACCACTGTCATACAGACTCCTTCGAGAGCGACGCTAGCACCAATCTCTAGGCCATCTTCATGCCCAGCTAGTTCGACGACAAAACTGCGTATCTCCTCGCCGTCCTCAATTGCAAGTACTTGGCATATCCCGGAGACAATTCCGGTGTACATCCCTAGTCCTCCTCGTATGGACCGCCTTGCGTTCCAGGCCATAGATCAAGAATGCGAGAGATGATTTTCCGAGTCCCGTCTAAGTCGTCGGAAAGACCCTCGACCCTGATGACCTCGATATGCCCGTGACCCTGACTCTCCATTCCTTCT
>DAUV01000033.1 GCA_002505325.1 Euryarchaeota archaeon UBA623
CATGGTCCTGCTCCCCGACTACCCCGAGAAGACCTTCTTGGCGCATAGACTCAGGGTCGAGAGGCTAGCGCTTTTTTGCACACTCGTGCTGATTGGTGGAGGGGGTTGGTGGCTTGCCCCTGCAGTCACCAGCGGGGCCGAGATGTTTCCGAAGGTAGGCCCTGTTCTAGTGCTGTTCGCTTCGGCACTGCTCCTCCCCGATTTGATAGACTACGGGCCTGTTGAGCGATCTAGATTGGGTACAGCGGCAAACATTGCCTGGCCCAGTGTTCTGGCCTTAGCTGGGATTCACTACGGAGAGGGAGATGAGTTGATTGCATCCTTGATGCTGACAGCGATAGCCGTCTTCCTATGGCGCTACACCAGCCACCTACTTGGTGGCAGCCTTGGGATTCGCAAATGGAGGGGCCTGACAAGCATCGCCGGACTCGCCATCGCCATTTCCATACTGGTTTCGATGAGTGGCGATACGGTCCTATGGGCAGGTATCATCGTGGCATCGTTGGTGACGATGGTCCCTGATCTTCGAGCCAAGGACGACGATTACGAGGCTAGGGCCGAGTTTTCCAACAGGCTCGAGCAGGTGGAGTCGCGCATTCTCTCCCTCCGAGAGGGTGGGTCGGGCCTCGAACAGTCAGCATCGTTACTCAAGACGGCCCGAGAGGAAGGCTACAAAGATCCCTCTAGAGGGATGGATTTGATTGCGCAGGCAGAGATTGAGATGGAGCGAACTCAGGCAGTCGCAGTCGATCTCGATGCCATACGCTCTAATGCTCTCGATGCTGTAAAGCGTGCCGAAGAGATCACCCTCGACGCACTCGGGCCAAGGAAAGCCTTCGAGGCCGGCGATAGGGAGGCCAATCTGGGGGCGCCTCGCGAGGCCGAGTTATTGTACCGTCGCGCTAAGGAGAAGGCTGCGGTGATTGAGGAGCACTGGCAGAGGGCAGCAGACGCAATCGCTGAGTCAGTGGCTGCGATAGGAGGCCACACCGGCCATCAGGCCGATGCAGTGAGAGACATACTCAGAGCCGCCGAGGAGGCGTTACATGCAGAGGAGCCCAAGGAGGCCCTACACATCGCCTCATCAATCCCAGAACATCTCGAGAGCCTTGGCTCCTCCGAGGAAGCTGCAGCCAAGTCGCTGAGCGATGCCGAGCATGCGGTGGCGGCGGCCGAGGACGACATCCAAATAGTTACGAAGGACCGTTTGGATCAGGCTCGCAAGGCCATTGATTCAGGCGACCCCGCTCTTGCAAAGGGCCTTGCTGACAGTGTTCTGAGGGACGTCCGTGCAACCTCTGACGCGATGCAGGAGGTGCAGCGGGCACTACGTCAGACTAAGCAGATTGAAGCTAGATTCCCAACCGCAAAAAAATCTGAATGGGAGACTAGGCTAGAACAGGTTGTAGCGATGGCAGATGCTGGTGAGTGGCAAGATGCCGTACAGGTGTTGAACCTCCTGACCTCTGACCTACAACTTCATGAGCACAAGGTATCAGAGGCGACAGAACTTGTTCGCTTCGTTGACGAGGAGTGGAAGATACTGCGCCGCAGACTCGACTCCGCAGGGATAGGTCCGGTGGACCCAGACAGGATGGCTGCAGAGAAGGCAGTATCCGAAGCATCCATCGCCCTGGAGGGAGGGGACATCGATTCCTGTCACAAGGCATTGGGGGCTGCCAGTGAGATGCTTGAATCGCAGAACCGCCGAGTCTAACGCCTACTCTCAAAGCAGTATGGGCAGTACTGGTTGATTACATAACGCTCTGACTTCTGCTCCTCATAGGAAAGAGGTTCCCGGCACCTGAAACACATCACTATCTCCGCTTCCTTAAGTTGGTGGTCCAGAGCAACTCTCTGGTCAAAAACGAAGCAGTCACCACTCCAATGAGAGCCACCACATTCCTCCAAGTACCCGAGAATCCCTCCCTCAAGTTGCCTGACATCCTCAAACCCGGCTTTGAGCATTACAGCGGATGCCTTCTCACAGCGAATCCCTCCAGTACAGTACATCACCAGCGTCTTCGACTTGTACTCATCCGGAAGAGACTCTATTGCATCAGGGAAATCTCTGAACGAGGGTATGTCGAGCTCTATCGCGCCATCGAAGGTACCTACTCTAGTCTCGTAGTCGTTCCGAGTATCGAGCACCACGACGTCATCGCCCTTGTCGAGCATCTGCTTGAACTCCGTGGGTGATATGTGGGGGCCGGTGAACTCTACTGGTCTGATGTCATCCCTTCCGAGAGCAATTATCTCTTGCTTGCGTTTGACAAGCATCCTTCGGAACGGTTGGTAGTCTGTGTGACTGATTTTTATTGGGATACCTACGAAGCGAGCGTCGAACTCAAGGTGCTGTAGGAAATTATCGGTGGCTTCTTGGGTGCCTGCGAGGAAGAAATTTATCCCATTGGGACTCAGAAGGACCGTGCCCTTGAGTCCCAGTTCGAGACAGCGTTCCAGCAGCGGCTCACGAAGCTCGTCTCTGTCAGGCAGATTGACGAAGCGATAGCCGGCGATGTTCACAATCATGACTGTCACTCACTTTGGAGGCACAATGCCGAGTTCAGTGCTACGATTGGTTATCTCGGCAAAAATCTCAGCCACGAACTCGTCCAACGCAACCCCGTTGCGCTGGTTGTTGTTACGTCCCCTAATTGAGACAGTTGCATTGGCCGACTCCTCGTCGCCGATGATTACCATGTAGGCTGGACGCTGCGTCCGATGCATACGGATCTTCTTGCCAATGGTGCTGTCCGAGTCGTCGATGCGGACTCTGACTCCTGCCTCGTGTAGGGCATCATACACTCTAGCAGCGTATTCCTTGTGTTTCTCGGAGATGGTAATGACTTGGACTTGAACAGGAGATAGCCAGGTCGGAAAATTCCCTGCCCAGTGTTCGGTCAGGAAGGCGACAAATCTCTCATGCGTCGACAGCGGTGCACGGTGGATGACGAAGACCTCACCGTTCTCCGCTCCACTCTCGTCTTTGTAGGACAGGGCGAAGCGCTCCTTAGCGGCGAAGTCTAGCTGAATGGTTGACATTGATTCCTCACGACCTAGTAAGGTAGTAAATTGGATATCGACCTTGGGGCCATAGAATGCGGCCTCGTCGACTGCCTCGACGTATGGAACGCCGAGACTGTCCAATATGTTCCTGAGGTAGTTCTCGGTGGCAGCCCAGTTTTCGGGTTGATCGATGTATTTCTCGGAATTGGCAGGGTCCCAAAGAGAAAGCCGGAAGTGGTAACTCTCGAAGCCGAAGGCAGCATAGTAGTCTTGCACCATTCTGATATTGTCAGCAAATTCCTGCGCTACCTGATCTAGGGTGCAGTAGATGTGGGCGTCATTCATCGACAGCATCCTGACGCGTAGTAGCCCAGTGAGAGTTCCGGAGAGTTCGTTGCGGTAGACAGTACCGTATTCAGCGATGCGCAGGGGCAGATCTCGGTAGGATCGCTTCTTGTTACGGTACACGAGATGGTGCATCGGGCAATTCATCGCCTTCAGATAGTACGCCCCGTCGTCCATCTCCATAGGAGGATACATCGAGTCGGCGTAGTGCGGTAGGTGCCCACTGGCCTCAAACAGTTGTTGCTTGGCGAGAACCGGGGTAGTCACCCTGACGTAGCCGTAGGCCTCCTCAGTCTCGACCGCGAAGCGCTCTATCTCAGACTTGAGGGTCTCTCCATTAGGTAACCACACCGGCAACCCCTTCCCAATGAGTTCGTCAATCATATAGAGCTCCATTTCCTTACCGATTTTCTTGTGGTCCCGCTTGGCCGCCTCCTCCAGTTGGCGCACCCTTTCCTGCAACGCCTCCTTGCTTGGGTAGCACATGCCGTAGATTCGAACGAGGGACTCACGCTTACTGTCGGCCCTCCAGTAGGCCTGGCTTGTGCTGGACAACCTGAACCAGCGTAGATGCGAGGTGCTGGGTACGTGCGGGCCACGACATAAATCGACAAAGTCCCCTTGGCGGTAAGCAGACGAACCTACGTCGTGACCAATCTTGTCGTCCATTATCTCAAGCTTGAAGGGGTTCGATGCGAACATCTCACGCAACACGTCGTTGCTGTGATCCTCGCGGATGATTGCATGGTTTGCTCGAATGTGCTCACTCATCTTCTTTTCAATCGCCCTGAGCTCCTCATCACCAATCGGATCCATGTGGAAGTCGTAGTAGAAGCCAGTATCAATCGGCGGCCCAATAGTTGGCTTGGCATCAGGAAACAGTTCAGTCACAGCTTGAGCCAGTAGATGAGCGCAAGAGTGGCGTAGGATGTACAGACCCTCATCAGAGTTTCCGGTGATGGCCTCGATGTCACAATTGGAATCGAGGATGTGCGAGAAGTCCCGCTCATTCCCATCGACTAGGGCGGCCACGGCACCAGACTTCTTGCCGTGGACATTCATGACGACCTCGCCGACTGTAATTCCTGAGGCGTACTCGTGGATGCCCGCGGCGCCGACATCAACAGAAATCATTGTCATCTGAGGTATCCCCAGGGTGTTGGCGAAGTGCATTGGATATGAAGCCAATCGCGAAAAACAGGCCGTAGGCCTGAATCATTCGAGTACGAATTGGGTGCCAGCGGTGCCAGCGACCATGCCCTGCATGTCCGTGAGTGAACCTATCACCGCTCTTCCTCCTGAGCGGCGCACGAAGCCGCAGGCCGCCTCCACCTTGGGGCCCATCGAACCCTCTTCAAACTCGTACTGTTCCATCTGTTCGGGCGTGACCCTATTGATTATGCGAGCATCTTCGGTCCCCCAGTCGAGGTAGACGCCATCAGTGTCAGTAGCGAGGATGAGCAGACCTGCATCGAGCTCGAAGGCGAGCAGCGCACTGGCTCTATCCTTGTCAACCACCACCTCGACACCCTCGAGTGTTCCGTCCGGCTTGTACACAGTTGGTATGCCGCCGCCGCCCGCGCAGATTACGGTGGCACCGTTCTCGAGCAACCAGTGAATCGGTCTCATCTCGAAAATTCTCTGGGGCTCGGGGGATGCCACAACCCTTCTCCAATGCTCGCCGTCGGGAGCAACGCTCCACCCCTTTTGTTTGGCCAGTATCTTGGCTTCCTGCTCACTGTAAACCGGCCCTATCGGCTTGGTCGGGTTGTTGAAGGCGGGGTCGTCTGGGTCGACCTCCACCATGGTCAGGATGGTCGCCAACGGTTCTTCCATCGGAAGCAGGTTGCCTAGTTCTTGTTCTATCATGTAGCCAATCATTCCTTCGGTTTGGGCTCCTAGGATGTCGAGAGGGTACTCTTCGACTTCCTCGTAGGCCGCCGACTGCAACGACAGTAGTCCGACCTGTGGGCCGTTACCGTGAGAGATGACAAGCTGGTAGTCGTGTGCCAGTGGGGCCAACGCCTTGGCAGCTATCGCCACGTTGCGGCGCTGGTTCTCAGCCGTCAGTGGCTGACCGCGCTTCAGAAGTGCGTTGCCTCCAAGCGCCACTACGACCCTCATGAGTCCGGCGCGGAAGCGTGAAGCGATAAGAACACGCGCCCTTTGGCATGCCCATGGTGCGTCTTGGGCTGTTGGCCAATCCCGACGCCGGCCTTGGTGGCAGATTGGGACTGAAGGGTTCAGACGGGCAGGCCGAGATGGCACGATCTATGGGTGCCGAGGACCGCTCAGGACCTCGACTGACCTTGATGCTTGAGCACTTCTCCAAGATTCACAGAACTGGCTTCGACGACATCGAATGGCTGACTAGCGAAGGCAGTATGGGCACCAATTGGTTTCCAAAAGGAACCAAAATCGGCTCTATCAGCACAGTTCACTCATCTTCAGGCAGCACTTCCGCGTTCGACACTACGGCAGCGGTAACTGCTCTACTCGAGGCTGGCATCGACTTACTTGTCTACGCTGGTGGCGACGGCACCACACGCGATATCATCGCTGCATTGGAGTCGACTGGTCATCCAAAGACTCCAGTTATCGGAGTCCCGACCGGAGTCAAGATGCACTCCGGCTGCTTTGCCGCTTCTCCGAGGGCCGCTGCAGAGGTACTTTCTGCCTGGCTCAACGACGATTTACTACTGGCTAGTACCGAGGTGCTGGACCTCGACGAGGAGCGCTATCGGAAGGGTGAGTGGGTAGTGCAGTTGTACGCCGAGGCGATGACACCAGCTAGCCCACGTTGGATGCAAGGCTCTAAGCAACGCATCGAGACTACTGGTGAGGAGGATACCACAGAGGGGCTGGCCGACCACATTGGAGAACTCATCATCAATGACGAGAGACTCGTCATCTGGGGTTCAGGAGGAACATTGCGGACCATCGGAGAGATGAACGGCTTTGAGTTGACAAATCTCGGTATCGACGCTACTAGGGGTACAGAACAGGTAGGGACCGATCTAGATGAAGCAGGTCTGCTGAAGATCCTCTCATCACACACAGGACCAACCACACTACTGCTTTCCCCTATGGGAGGCCAAGGTTTCCTGATTGGCAGAGGTAACCTGCAACTTTCCCCTGAGGTCTTGCGTGCGATCGGCATAGACAGTATACTCGGAGTTGTGACTCCAGCCAAGCTGTTGACTGTCAGAAGGCTACGCATTGAGACCGGTGATGCCGAACTTGATGCGGAGTTCGCGGCCAAGCGCTACATGAAGGTCTTACAGGGTTACAGGACTACAAGAGTCCTACCGGTGTCAGTCGATTAAATGTCCATCCCACACGCTGCCTTCATCAGACCGAGGAAAGGCGGACTGGGTCTGCCTGGGCGCGATTTGAATTCGGGATGGTATTGAGTCCCGACGAAATAGGGGTGGTCGTCGAGCTCCATTATCTCGCAGCGCTGTCCAGTCTCGTCCTTGCCCACATATCTCAGACCGGCACTTTCAATCTGTTCGATTAGTTCAGGATTGACCTCGTAGCGGTGGCGGTGGCGCTCATCTACGTGATTAGCACCGCCATACAGCCGACGCATCTTGCAGTCATCGACGAGGAATGGAGTGGGCTTTGTCCCCAGACGCATGGTGCCTCCCATATGGGTCTTGGATATCTCCGGCATGAAGACTACAGCCGGGTGAGGGGTGTCTTCGTCGAACTCTGTCGAATTTGCTCCTTCCATCCCGAGAACGTTGCGACAGAACTCGATGGTAGCTACCTGTAG
>DAUV01000012.1:0-3473 GCA_002505325.1 Euryarchaeota archaeon UBA623
TGGCTGCGATCAATGATTATCACATACACTGGAGTTTCGCCGACATTGACGACCTCTACTCCAACTGGATCCCACAGACTGTGGACCTCAATGACGTCAATATTCACGTCATCGGTACCTATCCGCATGTTCGGGTTGCCCTCTTCGGTACCCACTCCGTCGACAGCTAGGCTTGCTAGGACAGTCGTGCAGAGCAGAGCAAATACTGTGGCTACGACCAGAGGGCGTTTTTCAGGAATTAATGACTTCCAGCCATTCTCGGGCCGCGCGCGTATCCGCGGCTGCCAGGCATGGACGAACATCGCACAGATTGCTGCGAGTAAGACTCCAGGAATAATATCCAGAATCCAATGAATTCCTAAGTACTGGATTGAGAAGAAGTAGATTACTAGATTTAGTTGAATGAAGAGGTCGAATTCTCGGTGCCGCCATTCCTTGATGCTGATACCCAAATCCCTCACATGAAGTCGATTTAGGATTAGAAGTCCTACAGGCAGTCCGAAGTGTAAACTAGGCACTCCGTTATCCATTGGATCATTATTTGTGACAAACTCGATGAACCAGTTATCGTGGTATAGGAGTGCATCCATTCCAGGAATGTAAGATGAGGTAACTTCGACGTTGAAGAACAAGTAGAGAGGGACTGCGAGCAGGTAGATTACCAAATAATTGAGGGCTGCTTTGTCGGCCATAACGTGATCTCGAACTAGGATGAAATACATCGGTGAGAACCAGATGATGAACAGATAGACGAACAGGTAGTGGAACGACAGGGCGTCGGTCAATAGGTCGTTTCGGAAGGCCTCCTGGGCCCACAGCGTGAAATCGCCTTCAAGCCCGTGCACCCAATGTGTGTAGCCTCCGACCCTTGCCTTCATCGACTCGTTGTGCTGGTCAATTAGGAATTTGTAGAGGTACATCACAACGTAGAGGGAGATGTGCCAGTGATACCCTTTGGCCCTAATCTCAGCTGGGAGTTCGGAAAGCGCTAGGCGCTTGTCTGGTTCGTCACGGGTCAGAAGATTGCGTAGTGGAATGGTCGAGAGCAGTATGACCGCCATCATCGTGCCATAAGGCCCGATTGGCCACCACATGAGCCCCCCCGCGATGTGCGGTCCTGATGAACGTTGCATAGGCGCACGTGCGCGATTACTCCTCAGATTCGTGTGAGGTTAGGAGCGATACCTCATGGATTCCGGTTTCTACAACCCCAATCAATCCCAAAACCATCGCCCACTCGAACAGCGCCGCCATTGACATCTCATTAATCGACAGGTCAGTGCATATCTGCACCATGTCGACATAAGTCTCGAATTCGAATAGACCGACAGAGATTCCTGTGTACTGTACTACACTCAACGCCATCAGACCTAGACACAGTCCTGTGAATGTGGCCCTATTCCTGCGCGAAACGTACACTTCTTGGAAACGAGTGTCGAAAGCTGCCATTTCCCTAACCATAATAGTTGAGAGAAAAGCCCAGATGAGGGAGCTGCCGAAGATTACGCGTGCCTGCAGCAGATGCAATGCAAGCTGTTCGTCCCAAGGCGTGTAGGCTATCCAGACGATGAACAAACCGGAGATAATCCCAAAGATGGCAGAGAAGGTGTTGAGTGACCTCAATCGGGCTCCAGTAGGATTGGACGATATCCAATCAGACCTGAGGCGGAACAACTGCCAGGCCAGTAGAGTCAACAGCAGACCAGAGACGGTGAAGCCGATTGTGAAAGGTACTCCGGAGACTGGTTGAGTATCGGTGTCGGAGATGAAGGGCATGAAGTAATCGCAGCCTTCAGAGACCCACAATACGTAGCACACCGCGAGTGTGGCTAATTGGGCTGCCATACAAGCCCGTATGGTCTTGCGGACCGTATCGGCCTGAAGCAACCACTGCATACTACTGCGACAAGGTCGTTCGCTTCAAGGGGCTCCCTAACGATGAAGTCGTATGGCTCTCATGACGAGTCATGGACGGACACCAGCTGTGGCTCTCCGAGTGCGAGAAATTGGGCTACAAACCAGAGGCGAGGTTGTACGCCGAAGGCACACGGACCTCGCAGGACGCAGCCGATCAACTCGGTTGCGACGTCGCTCATATTGCCAAATCAATTGTCTTCGTCGGTGAGAGAGATGCTGTGGTCGTCATCACCTCAGGATCCAATCGCGTCGACCGTAAGCGTAAGCTGAAACGGGCACTTGGATACAAGCCCAGTATGGCCACGCCTGAGTATGTCCTCGAAGCAACAGGGTACCAAATTGGCGGAGTGCCTCCCTTCGGCCACCCTAAGCCGGTCACGGTGATGATGGATGAGGACCTGATGCAGTACGAACTAGTGTGGGGCGCGGGCGGAACAGCCCAAACCGTGTTTCCCATCACACCTAGAGACCTTCTTTCACTGTCAGGCGCGACAGTAGCAGACGTGAAGCAGTGATGAGATGGCAATAGAGTCGTTGATTCGTGCTGCTGCGGGCCTACGTGACGATGTCAATCCGATTGGCCGGAGGCTTGTATCTGAGGGCAGAGTCGATGTCTGCTACAATCCCCTGGACTATGCATGGGATGCACACGAGGCGTACCTTAGACAAATGGGCAACAATGGTGCGCGGACCGTCATCCTCGGGATGAATCCTGGACCTCACGGAATGGGGCAGATGGGGATTCCCTTTGCTGCGACCTCGATGGTTCGCGACCTTCTGGGCATCACTGACATTCCAGTGAATCAGCCCGAAGTGGCTGATCCGAGGCGTCCCGTTGTCGGTCTTGAGTATCCTCGTGAGGAGGTCTCGGGCACCCGTCTGTGGGGGCTATTGTCTGAGCACTATGGCAATGCTGAGGCCATAGCCAGCAATGTCTTCCTCGTCAACCACTGTCCGCTGATGTTATTCTCCGGCTCACGTGCTACCAACATCACTCCTGACAAGATTGCGGGGGCCACTGCACAGGCCCTTCTAGAGCGCTGCGACGAGCATCTACGCGAGGTCGTTGCATTGCTCGACGCCGAGAGAGTGATTGGGGTCGGCAAGTTCGCCGAGGCGCGGGCCAGGGCTGCTCTTGAGGGGCATTCGATAGAGATTCTAGGCTGTTGGCACCCTTCTCCTGCTTCACCATTGGCTAATCGTAACGGAGGCGCAGACTGGCGTGCCAATGTCAGAGCAGTGCTGCCCTGAGCGTCTGAAAGATAGTCCATTTGTGGCTAGTAAAATATTAAGTCAACAGATGTTCTGTCCTGAGGTATGTCAGCGATGACCACACCCGAGTACCTAATTTCAAATGCCGAGAAATACGCTAACGAGAACGCGATATCCTGGAAGGACGGTTCTGGGAATTGGGTCAGCATGACCTGGTCAGAATTCTGTAGCACCACAATGGGAGTTGCAAAGTCCCTGATTGCGATGGGATTCGAGGCTGGAGATAAGCTGAGCATTTACTCCTACAACCGAATGGAGTGGTATGCTGCCTACGCTGCTGCCAA
>DAUV01000012.1:3867-4729 GCA_002505325.1 Euryarchaeota archaeon UBA623
GGAAACTCAGACTCCAAGGTGGTCTTCGTGGGGACGAATCCCATGGATGGAGGGGATCCAAGCAAGATGTGTTCTCACAGGCTACAAGCCACTATGGATTCGCTAGAAAAGGTCGAGGCAGTGGTGTCAATGGGCGGGATGGATGCAATCAGCCACCCTAACGCAATGTCTTGGTCTGACTTCATGGTCAGAGGAGTAGAAACTCCCGATTCAGCGGTTATGGATTGTATCGCGAGTATCAAGCCATCTGATACCGCCGCGCTAATCTACACATCTGGTACCACTGGGAATCCGAAGGGAGTCGTTTTGACTCACGACAACTTCGATTACGAAATCGATGCGGTTCACAAGATTACTCGCTTCAGCCAAGGCGACGGGTACGTGTCATGGCTTCCCTGCGCCCATGTTTTTGGCCAACTGGCCGACAATCTAATCTGGATTCGTGACGCCATGCACATGAGAGTAGTAGATAACCCGCTACACTCGATTGACTACTGCAAAGAGGTTCAGCCGCACCTGTTCATAGGGGTGCCTAGAATCTATGAGAAAGTCTACTCCAACCTCATGGCCAAACTGGGCAGCAAGCTCGGACTCCTCAAGATACCCGTGCTTGGTGGCTTCATCAAGAAGAAGGCTGTGTCTGCGATTGGTTTCTCCAATGTAACGTACGCTATCACCGGGGCTGCCCCAATTAACACCGACATACTGGAGTTGTTCCATACTCTCGACATACCTCTCTACGAAGGTTACGGGATGACTGAGACCACTGCGGGTGCCACTCTAAACTATGGAGGCAACAACAGGATTGGTAGCGTTGGAAAGCCTTTGGAGGGTTCCGGCCTGAGAATTGCCGACCCCAATG
>DAUV01000093.1 GCA_002505325.1 Euryarchaeota archaeon UBA623
CTGGGAACCATCGGTGTCGCCACCGCTGGTGACGCAAAGCCATGGGCAGAGTACCTGACCATGTACTACACCAAGACATGGGATATCCGCTTCAGCGGATGGGCTCCTGACTACCTAGACCCTGACAACTACTGGTCACCGTTCGCGGGCGGCCACTCCATCGGCGGAGACGCATATGGAACAGGATACGAGAACTCGGCAGTCAATGACGCTCTCGTAATAGGAAGGACCTCTCAGGACGACGCCACGCGTGAGCAGGCGTATGTGGATGCCTTCGCTGCATGGACCGCTGATCCAAACATGATCATCATCGGTCAATACAACGGAATCGGCGTCAAGCACGACGACATCTGCAGCCCACCATACGCAGCTATCGGGTCGGCCCACTGGTTCGACTACGACAAGCTTCCAATGGTCGACGGCGCACTTGTCGGCTCCTGCTAGGCAACCCTAGTAAGAGAAACGTAAGGCCGGCGGCGGGCCCCCAGGGGCCTGCCGTCGAGCCGAAACAAATCAGTTTTAGAACAAAGACCTGAAACCGGCCCGCGGCAACTGTCATAGGGCTGTGTCCCGACCGCACAGGGGGAGTGAAGATGAAGCTACACGAGTTCGTCGTCCGCCGATTGTTGTTGCTAATCCCAGTGGTAATTGGGGTGGTGGTATTCACATTCGCAATAGCCCACCTGATTCCTGCCGACCCTGCGGCTGCGCAATGTGGAGACAAGTGTGGAATCGTAGTGGACTACACGGATGAGGGAGAACCAATCTCAGCATATGAGGCGAATCGAGAGAGGCTTGGGATGAACCAGCCAGTTAGAGTTCAGTTCGAGAAGTACATCACTCGGTTATTGGACGGAGATTGGGGTGAATCGATTACATACCACAGGCCGGTATTAGATGTCGTCAAGGATGCCGCTCCGATAACCCTCGAGATGTCATTCATGGCACTGATGATCGCCTATCCAGTTGGGATAACCCTGGGGATACTCAGCGCCGTCAGGCAGGACCAGATGTTCGATCACGTTATGAGATTCTTCGGCATCGCATTCGTCAGCCTGCCGATTTTCTGGTTTGCAATGATGCTACAGCTATACTTCGCAACAGGAACCGAGAACGGTGGCATATGCGACCCCATCCTGGGGACTAACGGCGGTTGCTTCCCGATTTATGGCAGACACGACCCGAGCTTCACATATCCCGAAGACGGATTTGTCTGGTTCTATCCTGTCGGAGGCACCGGATTCCACTTGGTGGATAGCTGGTTTGTGACCGACACCAAACTATCCACCCTCCCAGAGGAATTCGGCACGAGAGGCCTCCTCTTCAAGGACACTTTGATGCATCTGGCCCTTCCGTGCATCGCACTTGGCGTTTCTTCTGCAGGTTCGCTACTGAGGTACATGAGGGCAAGCCTACTCGAGGTTCTGAACGAGGACTACGTAAGGACCGCCCGTGCGAAGGGCCTCTCTGAATCTAGGGTGGTGCTAGTTCACGCATGCAGGAACGCACTTGTCCCCATCGTCACAATACTGGGATTCTCCATTGGAGGGGCCATAGGGGGGGCAGTATTGACCGAGACAATCTTCGCATTCAATGGGATGGGGAGGGTGGCTGTCGAGTCGATCAACTATCTGGACTTCACCGTGATCATGGGTGTGACACTAATCACATCGATTATCTTCCTGCTTTCCAATCTGATCGTCGACATCACGTATGCCATTATTGACCCGAGGGTGAGGTTGGAATGAGTCGAGGGGATGAAAAGTCCGACCGGATAAACCCCATTACGGGGACCAAGGTCGGCGAAAATGTCCAACAGGAGTCAAACACCACCCAAATAGGTGCGTGGGAGAGGGGGAGGGGGGATCGCAAGGAGAGCCAGCGGAGGCTTCTGCTCGCAATCATCCAGTCTGGTAGCGACTTGAGGCGAAGTTGGAAGATTTACCGACGCTCTCTCCTAGCCATGTTGGGACTATTCATGGTAGTTTCCGTTACTCTGATTTCCGTATTCGCAGATCGTATAGCGGTCGAGCATCCATATCGTAATCTCCAGGACACAGAGGATCTGTGGTCCATAGACTACGAGCCAAGGAGGCTGGCGCCATTCGATGAGGGATGCGATTGGCATGAGCAGAAGATCATCACGAACACCAGATCAGCATTATTCTCGGAAGAGGTCGTCGCTGAGTCCGATGATAAGGTCGGGGACGACAATAGGTACTATCGGGAAACACTATCAGCGATCAAGATAATCAAGATTGAAGACTCCAAGGGCTATGATCTGAACTCATCTCTCCTCTACATTCACCCAGACAACTCCTCGATACTAGTCCTAACCCAGGAGCTCTACGACAACTCCTCATTGAATCTAGGGGTCTGGGTTACCTACGAATTCGACAATAGTGATATGCACCACTGGTGGCTTCCAGATGGCTATGATGTTTGCATCTTCGGAACGACAGACACGGGACAGGATCTGTTCAGCAAGGTGCTTTACGGATCCCGTGTATCACTGAAGATAGGCTTCACGGTCGCAGTCCTAACCGTGACTATCGGGACAATAGTTGGGAGCATTAGCGGATACTATGGGGGTAGGACAGACGAGGTGATCATGAGGATTTGCGACATCTTCTTCGCCGTTCCGGGGCTTATTCTGGCCATGGCATTCGTAGCCGCCATGGGTTCTGTTACGAGCCTGACGATTCCTGTCTCGTTGGGGGTCATTCTTCCGATATTGTTGCTAGCATCGTTTTTCAGATCATACATCACATCCACCATCTTCGACGACGACAGGGTCCAAGGACTCAAATCTCGAACGATGAACATAGCGATT
>DAUV01000123.1 GCA_002505325.1 Euryarchaeota archaeon UBA623
CCTTAGCCCTCACCGAGTAGGTGCCGAACTTGTAGATTGATTGAGGCGTCAGTCCGAGGTGGCCCATCACTGGGATGCCGGCCTCGACAATGCGCTTGACCGACTCACAAACCTCGATTCCTCCTTCGAGCTTGACAGCGTGTCCGCCGGACTCCTTCATTATGCGGATGGCCGAGTCCAGCGCAGTCTTGGAGTCGCCTTGATACGAACCAAATGGCATGTCGACGACGACCAGTGCCCTATCGACACCATTGACCACGCACTGGGCGTGGTAAATCATGTGGTCGAGAGTAATCGGTACTGTGGTCTCGTTTCCTGCCATCACGTTCGAAGCAGAGTCACCGACAAGAATTACATCTATGCCAGCACCATCCACGAGACGAGCTAGAGAGTAGTCATATGCAGTCAGCATGGCAATCTTCTCGCCAGACTGTTTCATCTTCTGCAGGGTTTGAGTAGTGACCTTCTTCGCTCGGCTGGAAACCATAGCACTCCCTCAGGGAGTGCGGCGAGGGCTATTGACGCCTTCAACCACGCGCCTGCTTCAACTCTCTTCAGAAGCCATTGTCTCAAGAGCCATCAGGTATTGCTCAAGGTGAATCAGTCCGTCGCCGTTCTCGTCTGCGGCGTGGAAATACACTCGGAGCTTATCGGCATCATCGGCCTTAATTCCCAGCGCATCCACCGCAGAGGTAAACTGTCTGAGGGTAAGCAGTTTGTTGCCCCACGTATCTGCTGCGAAGAAGGCGGCAGAACGCCTACGTTCCTCTGCCCTTTCCGGAGCCGAGGACATCAAGCGGAAAGTCTCCCATGGTGATATCCTATGGCTGATATGTCTCTTGCCATAGCTTTGGTAGATTAACCAGCCAACTGCGGCGGCCGCTACGGCTCCGATGGCTGCCTCGATACCCATGAAGAAGAGCAGTGTGCCACCTGCAAGGATTCCGAAGACCTGTAGGAATGGGTGCAGAGGGGCGCGGTATTCAGGCCGATACCAAGCATGCGACTTGGTCGCCTTGCGCATCACAAGAACACTGAGACACATCAGCATGTATGCCATGATCTGGAATCCGCTAGCGAACTCAGCTACTTGGTGCACGTCGATGGAAACCAGTGCCCATGCCATCGCGAGTCCAGTGATGATAATCGCAACGTGAGGAGTGTCATACTTCTGATGGAGGTCCTCGAGTGAGTCGGGTAGCAGGCTGTCCCTAGACATCGCAAACAAGTAGCGGGAGGCGGCCAGTATCCCAGCAAGAGACATCGAAGTCATTGTGAGTATTGCGACTAACGCTGCGAACAAGGCCACTGAACTACCTCCGACGGCTTCAGCGAAAGCCCTTACAGGGTCCTCAATGGGGTGTCCTTGGGAGTCGAAGAAAGCCTCAGGAGGGATGACTGCGGCCATAGTTGCTACTAGAACGGCATAGAGAATCATGCCAATGACCAGTGAGGAAATGATACCACCTGGCAGATTCTTTCCGGGATTCTTGATTTCGCCGCCGATCGCCGCCACCTTAGTCACGCCGGCATATGAGACTAGGACCAGCGCCGCTGCTTCGCCCATGGTCATCCAATCTTCTGTGGTCTCGAGCGTGGGACTGGCCCTAGAGTAGTCAGCATCACCATTCAGGATAGCCCACACCGTTAGGCCCATCAGCATCAGTATTGAAAGAGTGACCACTGGGGTCTGCACGGCCTTGATTCGCTTCATTCCCAAGATGTTGATTCCACTGATTAGAATCAGCATCCCAAGAGCGGCTTGGATATCCGTAATCTCAGTACCCAGGTATCCCTGGATGAACATCAGATAGGCAGAGAATCCAATCAGTGCGAATGCTGCCTTGAGCAAGAACGACGCCCATAGAGCGAGTCCGGTCATAGTGCCAAACATCGGGCCGAAGACCCTCTCGACGTAGACATATGAGCCGCCCGAAGTCGGCATTGCCGATGCTAGCTCGCTCTTGTTTAGGGCCCCGGGTATCACCACAAGGGCTGCGAAGACGTATGCCAGCCAAGCGCCTCCTCCGACCATCTCGAAGGCCAGTGCAGGCAGGACGAACAATCCGCTACCAATCATCGCGGACAGCGATATCACCACAACGGAGAACAATCCCAGTTTCCGTTCAAGAGTGCCTGAGACTGCTTCGATAGGAGTCAGGACAATGCCTACTAGGTCCTTAGGACCTACTGGTCGCATGGTTTGCCCGAATCTTGGCCGTTGTTGAAGGTTCGCCCGCCGAATCCTTCATCCTTGAAGCACCATCTGGTAAACTGAGAATGAGGCTTCTGCAAGGTATTCTGGCAATCATGCTGCTGCTCGCTCCACTGAGTGGCTGCTTCGGCATCGGGAACGGCGGTGTTTTGTTTGGAGATGAGCCTGAGAAGGAGCCTCTGAGGCTCAACCACATCCAGATGGAGGGGACACACAACTCGTATCACATCGAGCCCATCGTATCGCCGACTCGCGAATACATGTACACTCACGAGTCTCTTGATATTCAAGCCTCGGAGCTCGGAGTTCGGCAGTTTGAAATCGATGTCTGGTGGGATGTCCGAGAAGGATTGCGCGTGTATCACAACCAATATGACTCGGGTACTACTTGCCCTACCTTCCAGAACTGCCTCGAGACTCTTCTGACATGGTCCGAGGCCAATGAGCAACACCACCCACTGATGATTTGGATAGAGCCCAAGGACTGGCCCGAACAGGCAATCGACCTCACCACTACTGTGGAATTGACTGGGATACTCGAAGACATCGAGAATGAAATCGCCGAGTTCTGGCCGAGGAACCGGACCATCGCCCCCGATGACGTGCGTGGCGAATGGCCAACCCTCAACGAGGGCGTGATAAACGATGGTTGGCCGTTGCTTGAGGAGAGTCGGGGCAAGGTCATCTTCGTTCTACTTGCCAGCGGGGGGATGCGAGATCTCTATCTCGATGAGCACCCTGGTCTCGTTGGTTCCTTGATGTTCACGCTCTCACCCGAGGGTAGCGATGAAGCTGCCATATTCTCACTTACCGACCCCATTGGCAGCGGCGAGGACATATCCCGATTGGTCACCGAGGGCTACATCGTCCGCACCCGCGCGGACAGCGGCGGTGAGGAGCCGGACAACAACGACACCGCCCGGTTTGAGGCCGCGCTGGCTTCAGGGGCTCACACAATCTCCACAGACTACCCGGGACCAGTCGATGAGATGGACTACTGGATTGCGATTCCCAATGGGACGCCCAGCCGCTGCAACCCACTGACAGCGCCGACTTGGTGCGCTTCTGAGGACATAGAAAATCAGGCCCCTTCCTGACTGCCAATCAAGAATCCATCAGGGATCCTTCGGCAATGAAATCTGCCTTCCCCTTAGTCAGGGCTTCCATGCGCTTTCGGTGGTTGCTGAAGCCAAGAAGTGCCCCTCCTGAGATGAAAACTGCGAAAAATTGGAGTTTCCAAAGTGCTTGGGACAATGACGAAATAGTATCATTTGCAAAATCACCACCTCCTGAGCCAACATTGCCACCCACCGCTCCTCCTAATAGCATCATCAGGATTACTGGGAGAAATGGAATTGCTATCAAAGCGGCAAAGCCTGTGATGCCACCCCTTACTATTGAAGAAGACAAGTCACGGCCGAACATCTCGTCAGTAACTTCGCCTCCCAAGGATGCGACCGTGTAAATCTCTTCTGCCTTCAGTGAACGCTCGGCTACCTCCGCGTTGGCGAGGGCTTCCTTCTTCCTCTCCTCAGGGGTCGCTTCTACCAACGCTGAATCCCACCATCCTTCTTCCTCCTGTAATTCATCCCAGTCCGGTGACAAGGGGCGAGGTTCCTGTTCTGGTTCTGGGTCGGGGAGAGGCTCGGGATCCTCGAGCATCGCCTTCATAATCGGAGGTTCGTAGTTGGGGTCTTCCTCTGGAAGTGTCTTCCCCCCCTCTGAAAGTGTCTTTCGCCTCTTCTCGTATTCCGTCCTAGTCTCCCCGCCGAGATACAAATGCTTGTGGGCGTAGCAGTAGAACAGGTTCCTGAAAGCGACTCTTCTGCAAACCTTGCCGTTTGGCTCGACGTGCTTGCAATTGATTGTCTCCACGAACCAAAGTAGCGGTTGAAGGTGACTAACCTTTTCCCGGCATCAGGCCTTGGCGATGACCTTTAGCTCGATTGCTATGGAGGTAGGCAGGGCCTCTACTGCCACAGTGGTGCGGGCAGGTAAGATTTCCCCAAAATAGTGCGAATAGACCTCATTGTAGTCTGGGAAGTCACGCTCCATGTCGATGAGGAAGACCAAGACGTCGACCACATTATCGAGGCTAGAGCCGTGTGCCTCGAGAATTACTCGCACGTTATTGATGACTGAGTGAGTCTGTGCGCGTATATCGTAGTCCAGCGTGTTGCCGTCTGCATCCTTGACGGG
>DAUV01000069.1:0-3165 GCA_002505325.1 Euryarchaeota archaeon UBA623
TGGAAATGGAGCATTTGAGTGAACATGAAGGAAAACATCACGAAAAAGGCCAGGCTGATGGCAATAAGGCCCAGAGCAAATCCACGATCCTGGAAGAACTCAATGGGTAGCATCGGATGCTCTGTCCGTTTCTCCCATCGCACGAACAGGACAGCGAGAATCAAACCTAGTGTACCAAGGCCCACGACCTCATTGCTGGTCCACCCGGCGCTCGGTCCCTCAATGATGGCGTACAGAATCGAACCCAGAGCGCCGACAGATAGTGCAGCTCCGACGGGATCCATAGGGGTCTCATTTTCATCGCGAGAGTTGGGTACCAGCAGCATACCCAAAGCCATAGCCACAGCGATAATTGGCGGATTAATCCAGAAGACCATCCTCCAGTCAAAGTTCTCCACCGCCCATCCTCCTACCAACAGTCCGATGGGCGCACCTACCCCGGCCATACCGACCCAGATACCGACTGCCTTGCCTCTTTCCTCAGGAGGGAATACTACGACGATAATTGACAGGGTCGCCGGCATCACTAGAGCCGCTCCCAGCCCCATTAGGGCCCTGGCACCTATCACGTGATCAGATGTTGTGGCGTACTGGGCTGTTAGTGCAGAAACTAACCCCACTATCGCTAGCCCCCCCATCAGAGCTGGCTTGCGCCCAAAACGATCCCCCACGGCCCCCATAACCAACAACATCCCGCCGAACACCACGACGTATGCATCCATAATCCACTGGAGTTCGGTATTGTCCGCCCCCAGATCCTTCGAAAGCTCAGGCAGAGCTACATTGACTGTGACATTGTTCAGCAGGGTGATTACTAGACTCAGACTCATCACAGCGAGGATCTGCCATCGCCGCTCGTGCACCTTCTGCTCGTCCATAGCCTATGCAACAACAGGTGACTCATGAATGCACATGCTGTGAGTAGGATTGATGACGGTCGAGGCGGAGCGGAGCACGTGAGCCTCCCCCGGTCCTCGATGAACATGATGGGTTTCGCCGTCTGCTGCCTATGCTGCGACGAGCCCGATGTCGCAGGATCGGAGCGCTGCCGCTCGTGTATTGCCTCGCATGCAAAGACGAGGGAACGACTGTCAACTCAGGCTACATCCAAGGCCGACAGACTGTCAAGAGAACTCGTGACCATGCTAGCTAATCCAGCAGAACATAATGAGGACTCGACGCACGGGGAGATGATGATTCACTATTCCAAACTAATAGATGCTCACCAAGGCAAAGCTCCTGCTAAGACCATCGAGGAAATGGTTGCTGTGTTCGAGAAACAGAAGAACAAGAAACAAAAATCCCTAATCCGGGATGTCGCCAACAACAACGAGTGGCACGACGTGGAACTCAACGCAGAACAGAGAGAGGAAATGCTCGCAAAGATTACCGGTGAGCGACCTAAACACATGCCGTCATGGGAGGAACTGCTCTCTGAGGTAGAGGAACTGCTGGAAGAGGATGAGAGATGAGCGGTGAGAGGGATCCAAGAGCCCACTGGCTCGATGATGACCCGTTTGACAAGAAGACATCTCCGGGCAGTCACAGCGCAGCCCGCGACGACGGAAACTGGCGACAACCACACATCCGAGTAGTCCACGCAACAGGCTCAGGCGCTCCTTTTGTGAGGATATTCGGGGTCGAAGAGCAATCCCGCCCCATTCCTGTTCACACCGGCTCCATTTGGCACTTTTCAAAGATCGAAATCGAGCATCTTACTCAGGCAACATTAGCCTTTACATTAGCTCTAGCATTCATGTTCACTGGGGGTATTATGGGTGCATTAGCCAATACCACTGCCTTCGTAGTATACGCAGTTCTTGCCCTTCTCACTTTTACTCCAGGTTTCCTAATTCATGAGATTGCCCACAAGATACAGGCCCGAAAGTATGGTTGCTGGGCCGAATTCCGTGCTTCTCCCAGTGGTTTGAGATTCGGAGTCATCCTCGCCGCATTGTTGGGAATAGTCTTCATGGCCCCCGGTGCGGTAATGGTTGCTGGCAATACAACAAAGGAACAGTTCGGTAAAGTGGCCCTCGCCGGGCCGGTTAGCAATGTGGCCCTGTGGACGATCGGTTTGTTATGCGCTGTAACTGTCGGTGGTTCAGATGTTATACTTGATGAGTTGATTTACTATTGGATGATAGCGAATGGAATTCTAGGGGCTCTGAACATGTTACCGTTCGGTCCATTGGATGGGAAGAAGATTCGAACATGGTCAGTACCGATTTTCTGGATTTGGCTGATTATTTGTGTGAGTATGGTGTGGTTTAATTTCACACAACTCAGCGCATTACTTGGTTAAATCGCATCTTCAAAAGTGTCTGGGCTAAGAACTTCTTCAGCATCATCACGAACTGAGAGGCCCACAAATCTCGCTAGAGCAGAACCCGACAGAGAGTCAACAACTCCCACTAGCAATACCTTGGAGAGGATTTCGTCCTTGGAGCCCTTTTGGGACATTCGCTTGAGCTTGCGCAATTGGTAGGCCACGGAGGGTTGACTCACACCAATCTCTTCGGCAATCTCTCGCTGACTGTAGCCCAATGCGCGCATTTTAGCGATGGTGGCGAGTTTTCTAGGTTCCACGAAGTGTGGAAAACTGCCGTTTTATTGAATGTGCCTATCAATGATAGGAATAAGCCCGCAGTTATTTGATTACTCAATAGCATTCAGCACTGGCTTCTCATCGCAGTGGAAAAAGGTCATCAGAGCCCACCAAGTGATCATATCAAGGCTGTTTACGAGATTCGAGACACCCGTGTTCTCCTCTCCGTAGTCTTTGCCGGTGGTGTCCATCCAATCCTCCATCTCATCTAGAGTGTCACAGGTCTGGTGGTAACACCAGTAGCCGTCGACCAGTCCTCCAAAACCCACGGTGACGGTGCCGAGGTTGTCCTGAAAGCTTGCATGATCACTCCTCGCAGTGGTGTCCTCGTAGACAATAATCTCAGGTCTGTCCATATCCATCCAGACATTAGTCTTCCACGTGTCTGCCGTGTAATTCAAACCGACCAGCGTACCCATCTGCTCTTCAAGTCCGAGCGCATCTCCTCCTATCCATTGAGACAGTCCTACCATCCCTGGCTGGTCTAGACGGTCGTGATTGGGTCCGGGGCCAATGTAAACCCGCATCGGCCAGACCTCGGAGTCCTTTGGGTAACC
>DAUV01000069.1:3567-5167 GCA_002505325.1 Euryarchaeota archaeon UBA623
ACCCCAGCCATGTCGAGATTGATGTAATTCGTGACTGTGACTTCGGGATGGTCTTCCTTAACGTAATACTCGGTCCAGTAATCGGAACCACGCTTACCCCCTTCCTCTCCAGACCACAGGCAGAACACCATTGTTCGGCGTGACTCGAATCCAGCTAGGACCTTTGCAGTCTCCAAAACCATCGAGGTGCCTGCTGTGTTATCGTAGGCACCAACACGCGTACCATATGTTCTCGAGCCTGTTGTGTGGGGGTCGAGAAGCACAGCGTTGGCTGGCGGTGCGATATCGAAGTGTGCCCCGAATACCAACCATTCATTGGGTGTCTCGGAACCCCATTTGTAAGCGCAGACGTTGTACGCCTCGGGATTTTGAATGTTGAATATGTCAGTAAACTCGAAGCGATGAGTCATCACTTCTAATCCAAATGAATCCAATTCAGAAATGAGGTATTGAGCCGCATCCTCGTAGGCTGGGTTACCTTGCCCCGCCCATCTGTCCCAGTAACCGGAGCGCCCATCAACGTCGAGAGCCAGCCCTGGATCAGTTATCTCGTGCAGCCTGTCATACACTATCCTACCATGCAGTAGCCCACTAGAATGCGCACCACCTTGGTCAAGCCCTATGGTCTCTGGTCTGAGGGAGTAAACAGTCTTGGTTGAGACACTCCCACCACGCTCGCTACTATGGTTGACAGTGTCGAGTGTCGAGTTCTCATCATGGGCAACGCGCATCACACCGTTACCATCTTTTCCAGCATCTCCCCCTCTCATCAACCAATTCATCCAGGACTCGCTGGCATCACGTGCGGGCCAATGCTCCCGCCCTTTTTCTCCAACCATCAGTAGAACGCTATCTACCCTCGGCGGCGCGAGTAGCTCCAGGGTGACACTTGATCCAGAAGAGAGATCAATCACGGTTGAGTTCTGCACGTATCCTGTTATCGGGTCGATGACTAAGTATGGGACATAGACTGATATGGCGGCCTTGGCATTGAGTTCGACCTGCTGGAATACTCCTGCCTCTAAGACCTCAGGATTAACGCTTAGACTAGATGAGTTCGCTGGTCTCTCTTCTTCGGGGAATATGCACCCTCCAAGTGGTGCTGATACCATCACAGCAACCAGTAGGAGGGCGATTCCACGTCGCGAGCGCACGCCCATCCGAGCGATGGCTTCGTGTTCAATGCCTCGGTTAGACAGATATGTTCTACTGTATCTGCGTAGGTTCCTTAGGATCCTTCAGCACGATGGCCAGAATGCCTCCGAGAAGCAAGGAGCATACCCCACAGCCGGAGAGTCCAACTCCTCCTAGAATCCCCATCAATCCGCCAGCGGCCTCTCCTAACTCTTCTCCGACTACTTCCCACATCGGCAGTAAATTGACCTCAGTGTTGGCTTCCAGTGTGTAGTCTCCTGCAGACTCTCCTTCCCACCCGAACGTTCCCATGTGGTACCATCCATCCGGATCGTCCTCAGAGCCCTCGGGCGCGGAACCATCTTCCGTACACGCATCCATCTTGGTTTCAGTTGGTCCAGAATCGTTTGAGAATGTGATAGTGAACTCGTCACACCTGACTGTATCAGGTACGAAAACCATCAAC
>DAUV01000043.1 GCA_002505325.1 Euryarchaeota archaeon UBA623
TCACCGTTACGGGTGGTTTTCGACAGTTTCTTCCGCGCTGATATCGATATATCCACACTCTTGTGAGCCCTCAGGCTTTGCGGATTTCTTGTCGGAGGAGTTATCATGTGACCCTCTATACGTTGGTTGCTGAGGGATAACATGGGTGACGAGGAGACAATATTCACAATCACCGAAGCCAATCTCGACTCAGGTCTCAGGGGCGTACCAGTGGGCACCTGTAGGACCTCATTTGTCGACCCTCTTGAGGGAGTTCACTATGTCGGCTATCCAGTGGGTGACCTAGCTAATCTCGAAGAGGAGGATGTAATTTACCTCCTGATGCACAAGCGCCTCCCCAGTCCAGAGGAGTCCGAGGCCTTCCACGCTGAACTTGCACACAGGGCGGAGGAGATACCTACTGGGGCACTCCGAGTACTGGAGTCCTTGACTCCCGGGAGCGGCCATCCGATGGACTGGCTAGCAATCGGGATTATGTCTCTGGGCGCCGCTGACACCACTGGAGACGCACGGGCCGACGCAATGAACCTCATCGCTAGGATGCCGGAACTGATGGCCCGAATCTTCCTGCTCCGAGGAGGCAAGCCCGAGGGCCTCAGACCACGCAAGCCTGAACTAGGGCTGGTCGAGAATTTCGTACACATGCTCGGTGTGGAAGGTGATGAGGCTGAGCGCATGGGGCGCATGCTCCGCTTCTTCTTCATTCTGCACATGGACCATGGCGGAGGAAACCTCTCTACATTCTCTGGCAAGGCGGTTGCCTCTGGCCGTGCATCCATCTACGCATCAATCGCTAGCGCGATGAACGCGCTGTCGGGCCCTCTGCATGGGCGCGCCAATCAAGCCTGCCTAGAGTTCGTGCAGAGGATTGGATCATCTGATCACGATGAGATCGAGGCATTCGTTCGTTCTGAACTGGCCGCGCGACGCCCTATCTACGGCTTCGGTCACGGCGTTCTCCGTGCTGAGGACCCACGCGCCAGATTGCTCATCGAACTCGGTAATGAGATATGTCCGGATGACGAGAACTTCAGGACAGTGACTACTCTGCGAGAGGTCGTTCCACCAATCCTCAAGGAGATTCCGAAGATTAGTAATCCGTATCCGAATGTGGATTTGGCCAGTGGAAGCTTGCTGCACTCGGTCGGCTTTCGTAAGCCGGACTATTACACGACCTTCTTCGGCTGGGCCCGTGTTGCCGGGATTTGTGCACAGATACTGGACGAGCGCAGTTCGCGTGAAGGCAGGGGCACACCGATTTACAGGCCCAAATATATCCCACGCGACCAGCCGCACCAGCGACTCGAGTGATTAGCCAGATCCATAGGTCTTGCCGGCGCCTCTGTGCCCAATCACCCTTGAGGCTTCCCAGGGCATACTGGTCTCGGAAGTCTCGGACATCAGGGCATCAACACTCCTCTCCCAGAGCCACTTTTTCTTCCAGCCCTCGATGAATTCCTTCCTCTCTGCATCCGAGAGTTCGGACCAAGGTGCGATATCTCCTTGCAAACCGCGAATCGCATCCGCATGTTCGTCTTCGGGGATGCCGTCCAACTCTCTCCTTACTTCGTCATTGAGTGGTTGGGTGGCAGGCCTCAGCCATCTTGGCTCTCCAGTAGGAAGTGTATGGACATCCGGAGAGAGTTCGTCTGAAATCGCCGTTAAACCAGCATCCAAAATCGCCCTCTCCACACGGAGTTTGGCCGGCCAGACATAGACCGGGAATCCCTTTCTTTTTCTAGTGAGATTGGTAAGTTGACGCCCGTGCAAACCCACGGTGGTGCCGAGTGTAAAATGGCGCTTACTACCATCCAGATAATCTAGGGCAGCAGGTAGCATTGGCGCACCAGCTCTGCGCTGCATCGCCATTAGTCTAGGCAACGAGAGTCCGATGAAATAGGGAGATGCGAACACCCTCTTGACGAAACTACTCCCCCACGGTCTGAGGTATGGTACCAGTCTGGCGAATCGAAGTTTGCTGCTGGTCCTAGCAGCGGCTTTGAGCAGCCGAGGCTCGAATGAATAGACCACTGCCCCGGAAGAACTGAGTTCCAAGGGACGAATCGATTCGTCAACAATCTCTATCATTCTCCTCATGTGGTCGATTTTCATTTCTCCTGAGAACATCCCGCCTACCTTTCCACTATTGGGGTGCGGTATCTTGAGTTCGATGCACGCGAACTTTCCCTCGTTCATCCAGGGTTCAACGAATTCCGATTCCGCTAGCAGTTCATCTAGAGTGCACACGTAATCGGGCATCGAGGACGCTTCCTCACACTCTGGATATCGCCCATCAGCAGTTCGCGTATCGTGATACACAATCAGTTCCCCCTCGACAGACAGTCGTAGGTCGAACTCGACACCGTCCGATACCTGCATGCCATGCAACAGGGCATCAAGCGAATTCTCTGGTGGCTGTTCCCAAGGCATCATTTTCGCCCTCACGAGGGGCAATCGGTCCAAGAATGCACGGGCCATTGCCTTCGTACTCGTTCCCCAATGCTCAAACCCTCAGACCTCCAGCGCCGCCTAGGTATTACCATGTCGGACACAATTGAACTAGACCGCGCATCAAACCCTCAAGCAGTACGCGGGTACGCATTCTATGATTGGGCCAAGTCCTCTTTCGAAACCAGCGTCACTACCGCGGTGTTGCCTGGGTGGTTTGCTTACATATTCCTGAAGGCGAATGGATTGGAGGCAAGCGTTCTCGGCACGGAGATGACCAGTGACGCGATATGGTCCTTCTCTGTTACTATCGCCGCCCTTTTCGTTGCCATCCTAGCCCCCTCTCTCGGAGTCATCGCAGATCGACGCGCCATCAAGATATGGTGGCTAAGGGTTCTGACTTACTTGGGGGCCGGATCAACATTCCTGCTCGCCTTTGCTCCGATGTTTGGGATTTCCCAACAGTGGGTTTGGTTGATTGTGATGTTCCTGATGGCGAACGTCGGCCTGAACGGTGCGGGAGTATTCTACAACGCCCTCCTCCCTCATCTGGGAACCGACGACGAGATGGATGCCATTTCAAACAAGGCGTACGCCTATGGATACCTCGGCGGTGGACTTCTTCTAGCAGTCCACCTTGGTATGTGGATGACACTCACCGGTGATTGGATTATCCCATTCATCATGGCCTCGTCCGGCGTCTGGTGGCTAGGATTTGCTTGCCTAACATTCGCTTGGGTTCCTGAGCCACCAATTGAGAATGAGATGGAAACACTCGGGGTTGCCGACTCTGCGAAGTTTGCCTTCGGTGAACTGAAGAAGACCCTCGGGCAGATTACCAATTTCCGCACACTGTTCATCTACATGCTCGCCTATTTCTTCTTCATTGACGGCATTAACACCGTCACAGCACTGGCTGGAATCTATGGAGTCACAGTACTTGGCCTAACCATCGGGGATTTGATTGCCGTCATCCTAGTAATCCAGTTCGTCGCCGCGCCTTGTGCAATTGGCTTCACCAAACTCGCAGAGAGGACTTCCACTCACCGAGCTCTCTCTTTCTCGTTGGTCATGTGGGTCATTGTTATCTTTGGTGCGTTATCCTTCGCACCGTTGGTTCTCGAGTCGCATGACGAGTATGACATCCAGTTTGATTGGGATATGGACGGCGATGGAATCGCCGATTTCGAAGACGATGACACTGATGGTGATTGGTACTCTAACGTGGCTGAGACCGAGGCTGGAACTGATCCACTGGACGCTTCAAGCAACCCCAATCCAAATCCATCGAGGTGGTTGCAGCAACGCCTAGATGGAAAGGGCCAATATGTCGTATCCGTTGGAGACAGCACCTATGAAAACGGTCTCTCTCAAAGCGACGAGGAGCAGGCTTGGGGACTGGAATGGTCAGATGTCCTCCCGCTACACTACGTCGAGAACGAAGCAGGAGATACAATCTATGAGTTTGACGACCCAACTGGTCCAGCTTCGGCGATCTCGGATGCCGACAGGATATCTGATTTTAGCTCCACTTTCGATGAGGACAGCCGCTTGAGCATGAGTATCCAGGGTGGGGATTTGGATGGTTCCACCGCACTGGGCGACGATCACCCTACTAGCCTAGGAGATGGCCCTCTGGATTTCGTATCTGATGCTGCTCGTGACAATCTTTGGGGGCCCCTCGGATTCGGAGTCTTCCTCCAGTTCCTTCTACTCGGTTGCATGGCCGGGGCTCTGCTGGGTGGCTCACAGGGTCTGGCGCGCAGCATCTTCGGTCAGATGGTGCCTGAGACCCGCAGTGCTGAGTTCTTCGGCTTCTTCGGCTTCTTCGGTAGAGTGGCGGCGATTCTTGGACCACTCCTGTACGGAACTTTCACAGTGATGTACGACAGCAGAGTTGGGATAGCCAGCATCTGCGTTCTGATTGTCATCGGCACTGTTATGATGAAATGGGTCGATGTCGACGACGGTCGCCGAGCGGCTATGGAAGAGGATGCACGCAACCGCGGCATCAGTATCGATTAGTCAGTCGGTCGATTACCAGAGCAACCTCTAGAAGGATCAGCATAGGGCCGCCGACGAGGAAGAGTGAGAGCGGATCTGGAGGAGAGAGTACTGCCCCTAAGAGCAGTGCTGAGAACCACAGAACCTCTCTGTTATCAGTGATACTTGAGCGTTCAATCACGTCATATCGAAGCAGCAGGAGTGCCGCCAATGGCACTTGGAAGCCGACCACGGATGCGAAGTACAAGCCAACAATGAATCCTATCCAAGATTGCAGCTGCCAAGTCGACTCGAGCCCCGCGGCGGCGGCGTCCTCGGACAGATACTCAAGAAGCATCGGCACCAGTATCTCATGCGCATACATTCCTCCTCCTGCACCGAGGCCAAGAGCGCAAACAAGAACAAAGAGCAGTCCACCGAGCCCCCCTCCTGTGGGGACGAACTTCCTACGGTAAGCATCGGATAGGATTTTGCGACCATTATAGCCCATGTCACAGAGAACCGCTAGAACCACAAGTGCGATTCCGAGATTTGTTGCGATTCTGAGTCTCAATAGTACAACCTCCATCGGCTGCAAAATGATTACCTGCACACCATCAGGGAGGTAACCATCGGCTTGTAGGAACCACTCTATGGCATCACCAGCGACGGGATATCCCCCGACGAGGCCGATTACGAATACTGTCACGAGCAGATACAGCCTGCGAGCCATATGCTCGATGAGTCCGCGAACGGCGGCACGGGACAGTACATCGGCTGAGCCCTCGACCATGCTATGGGTAGGCGTCCTGTTCCTGAATACATCGCAACGCAGACTAGTTCCACGGATTCATTTCCGTGTGATAATTGTCAGTAGATCGTCGTCCTTGAGGACATGATCCAACCCGACTCTCTGCCAATCGAACTTTGCACTCGGACCCTTGACTCTGGCGTATCGGAATTTGCGGACAAAATCACGGTGCAACTTGGCGCAGACATCGCGAACCGTTGAGGTGTCCTTGACTATCAGAGGCTCGATTAGATCCGCCTCTTTGCTCTGTGGTTTGAGATATATCGACATGAAGTGCAGGTGGTCGAAGATGAAGTCCTTCATCTGGTCGATACCCTCGCCTGTCTTCGCTGAAACCTCTAGCACCGGCCATCCTTCTGGCAACATCGACCTAGCTCGCTCAAGATCGTTCTCGGTAGCTAGATCGATCTTGTTGAGGACCACGACTGCGCGACTGTAGACACGACTCCCAGCCAATGTGTCGACGATGTGGTCGTCAGTGACATCGGTGCGCAGGGTGACCGTAGCAGAGACAATTCCGAAACTACGGACTATTCCTCGAATCTCCTCTTCGGTCAGATTGGTCTGCTCAAGTGTCGATCGTACGACAATCCCTCCTCGTTTCGTTCTCGTGATGAAGACCTGCGGCGGCTGTTGGTTGAGCCTCATTCCTGATTTCCATAGTTCTTGGTCCAATATCTCAAAGTGCGCCTCTTGGAACGGATCCATCACATACAGTACCATGTCAGTGCTGCGAATCACATTGAGAATCTCGCGACCTCTGCCTTTCCCTTCAGCTGCTCCCTTGATTAGTCCAGGCAGGTCGAGAATCTGGATCTTAGCTCCCCGGTGCTCCATCAGTCCTGGGATACAGGTCAGAGTTGTGAATGCAAAATCTCCGATATTTGATTCTGCATCTGTCAACTGGGAGATTAGACTTGACTTACCGACGCTTGGGAAACCGACCAGTGCGACCGACGCGTCACCTGATTTCTTGACCTCAAAACCCGGTCCGCCGCCACTAGACTTGGCATGCGCCTGGGCCTTCTCCTTGCGAGCTCTGAGGGCGGCGATTTTGGCCTTGAGCTTGCCAATGTGGCCTTGAGTCGCCTTGTTGTACTTGGTCTTGCCAATCTCCTCTTCGAGGGACTTGATTTGCTCTTCTATGGTAGCCAATGCAATCCCTCATCGCCTATTCGGACGCCACCCACGCCCCGTCCCGGGTTCTTGAATCCGGTGGCGTTACAGCGCTCGCCGTAGGCGAGCGAGGGTTCTTTGCGTACCACCGAGTGGTGTGTATGGGGCGAGTACTTTGGCCGATGTCATCCTCCTTCTAGTCGATAGAGAGGGCTTTGACAGCCTCTGTTTGAAACCTCTTGGTGAATTATTAGCTGGCATGGAGGGCCGCGCCTTCAGGGCACTGCGACCGAAGCTAGACGCACGCTTCCACAGGAGCTTCGATGTAGATATTGAGGGGGATGTTATGGAGTGGTCGGATGCAAAGGCCAATCTGGATCCTACCAAACCACTCGTTGAACAGGGATTGGATTCCAAATCATCCTGCGAACTGGCACTAGCACTGGCACGCTGGTGCTCGTTTGGAGAGTGGAGTTGCTGGGATGCCAGACTGTTTCTGTACATCGAGCCTCTTCTAGGTAGAAATCTGTCTGGCGAGGAATTTCTACAGCAGAAGGTCTGGTCAGAGTTCTCTGAGTCTCTGTCTAGAATTGACAGGATATCTTACGCGGAATCAGTGGTGCTTGACTGGATGGCACGTCGACAGGGCTTCGGCGAGACGATGGAGCCTTCTGAGGATCCCCGTATACTACCTACAATGGAGTCCCACCGCAGTGCCAGCGAATCGCTGTTCGACTTCATCTACCGAGCACGCAGCGAGGAGTTACCGATACTAATCGGTAGAGAGTTCCTAGAACCGGAACTTTGGAATCTTGACTCTCAGAGTCTGGGCGAGGTTATGGAGGTGGCAGCATGACTGATCTTCCAATGCACCCGGAGCCACCAGCATCGCCGCCAGTTCCTAGCTTAGTAGTCCTAGGACGGTTCCAGCCATTTCATCACGGTCATGCACTGTTGATCAAGGCCGCAGAGGAGTGGCGTAGACTCAATGCCCCTGAGCTTCCACTTATTATCACAATTGGCTCTTCAAATAGGCCAGAGTCGATGGAAAACCCATGGAGTCCAGAAGAGAGAATTACAATGCTCAATATGTGGTTAGATGCAGAGGGCATTGGTGATGTTGGAATAGTCGCCGTCCCAGATATTGAGGATCCCCCAAATTGGGTAGTTCACGCTGAACGGTATCATGGGGTGGCCGGCGTCTTCTTCACTAGCGATATGCCTTCAGCAGAGCTCTATGAGAGTGCCGGATGGCCTGTCGTGATGTCCTCACTAGAGCAGCGAGACAGCTTTGAGGGGTGGCGAGTCAGAGAGACAGCGAGGATGTTGTCGACCGTGGATGATGAGGAAGCAGTCCGCAGTGTCCTATCACACTCTATTCCATTAGTGGTTGTCGAACATCTCATCAGTTGCAATGCGTTGAGACGCCTCGCCTTCCTCGGAGAAGGCGGTGAGCCAGTCGGCTGATTACCAGACGCCTTCAAAGGTACACGAGTCGTTGCATGTGTCGATGATAATCCCTGAGTCAAGATACTCAAAGGCCATGTTGTAGGCCTCAGGAACTCCTCTAATTTGTCCATGGGCATTAGAGTGATAGTCCAATGAACCAGCTAGATTGCCAATCGGGACCTCGGGAAAACCACCATCGAAGTACACAACCCCTGATCCCTCGATTGAATCACTTTCCAATTGTACTCCCCAAGGGTGCCAAGGTGAGGATTTCAGATTCGAGATTCCCGCTGTCCTAACAGCCCTGTCGCAACTCAAAGTCGAGACTTGGAAGTCATTCATCGAGGTGATGTAGAGCATTTGGAAAGGTTGAATCAATCCCTCGAGACCATTCTCGTGATAAGGCAAGAAAGTCTCAGCATCTAGGGAGTCCCATATTGATTGCATTGCGGCAATCAGGATTCCCCTATCATTCCTAGAAGGGTATGCTATGCTCTCGGCAAAGAGCATCTCGAAGGTGATGTAGTG
>DAUV01000104.1:0-599 GCA_002505325.1 Euryarchaeota archaeon UBA623
TCTGCCCCTGTCCAGATGTGATATCCATTGGATTCAGTGTCGGTCGCAACCTCCGAATTCTTGCGTGGATTGGGCGTCCCTACATCCTCCCCCATGGTTCGATCAAACCAAGTCAAACCATTATCATCGGAAACGATGACGGTTGGTGTCTCAACTCGAGGTGTGACATAGACTGTGCCATCCGGAGCAGAAGTAATCGCCCCATGCAGTCCACCGTTTGTGGTGGCCAATCCAAAGATCAGTCCACCTGTGTTAAATGTGGCACCGCCATCAAAACTGGTGAAGCAGAATATTCCGGCGAGTTTGTTGTAACAATAGTACACAGCCGTCTCGTAGTAAGCCTGAGTAAACTGGCCGCCGATTCCATACCCACTGCTCGTCCAAGGGCCGGTTGCCAGTTTGATGTGATCATTAATCGGGGTCGTACCAGAGTCGTGTGGATTACCCACCCACGTTGCCCCGTCATCATCGCTATAACATATCCAAGATGTCTCCAAACCCTGCATTTGCACGTTGAATACTCGATCCGTTATCGGATCTACCCAACCCCACGGATCATTGGTTTGGAATGCACACATGGGGCCTGCGACGTCCTCCCA
>DAUV01000104.1:974-7672 GCA_002505325.1 Euryarchaeota archaeon UBA623
ATGAAGAAAATGCAACCACTCGACGTGACACCGAGGCTCGGCTCGGCTCCGTCCTCGCCAACACTGCTGAACACGAAGTTGAGGTTCAGTGGTTGGTAGAGGTCCAGCGAGAGGCTCTCTCCGTCCGGCCCGGTGATGAAGACCCCGTCCGGTAGAGTCGGTTCGGGAGGAGACGGAGGGGGGCCATCATCCTTGAAGCAACCAGCGAGTGACGCCGACAGCATCAGAATCCCGACTAGCAGAACCTTCACTCGCATGTTCGCACCGAAGGCGCATCAGCGAATTATCTTGCCCTCGGCAACTATCAGAGAATAATTGCGTTAGCACCCCAGGCCAGCCCGCCGCCGAAGGCTACGGTGACCACGAGGTCTCCTGGGCCGATTAGCCCCTCTTCTAGGGCCTCGCGCAGGGCGATGGGCACACTCGCTCCAGCGGTGTTACCATACTTCTGTAGATTCGTAAACGTCTTGTCCATTGGCAACCCGAGATTCTCCATGCCCGCCTTGATGATGTTCAGGTTGGCCTGATGAGGGATTATCATGGCGACGTCTTCTATCGAATGACCGGTTCTCTCTAGAACGGCCCTGACCGCTTGGGGAAATGCTGCGGTCGCAAAATCCCAAACCGCAGGCCCGTCCATGTGGAAGTACTGCTCCCCGTCTTCGAAGCCCGAGGACGGAATCGGTTTCTTGACCCCGCCCGCCGGGATTTCGATGACCCCGGCTCCGGCGCCGTCGGACATCATCCAGCTTCCAAGTAGGCCCCTGCCTTCGTCTACTTCCTGGATGACGGCCGCACCGGCGCCGTCGCCGAAGAGGACGCACGTGGTACGATCCTCCCAGTTGAGAATGCGGCTGTAGACCTCGGCACCCACGACCAGCACGTTGTCGTATCCAGGGGTGCCGGCGAAGCGCGCCCCGACATCGAGGGCGTGGACCCAGCCGGCGCACACTGCATTGATGTCGAATGCGGCTGCCTTGGTGCAGCCCAGTTTGTGCTGGGTGATTCCGGCAGTGGAGGAGAGCGGGACGTCGGGCGAGGAGGTGGCGAGGATGAGCATGTCCACGTCTTCGGGCCCAATCCCTGCCTCGTCCATGGCCTGCTTGCAGGCGATGACGGCGAGATCACTCGTGCAGACGTCATCAGCGGCGATTCTACGCTCCTTGATACCGGTCTTGGTGGTTATCCACTCGTCGCTGGTATCGACTATCTCGGCCCAGTCGTCGTTGGTCATGACATCGGGTGGGACGTATGCGCCCAACCCTGCGATGCCCACTGGCGCCATATTGCCCCGCATCGCCCAAGAGCGGACTTTCACTGTTGCTGCATCAGTCGTGCTTGACACAGACGTTCATGGCCTCTGAGAAGAAGCCCAGACTCCACTTGCCGCCTTCGCGGCCCACTCCGCTATCCTTGACGCCACCGAACGGGACTCGTAGGTCCCTGTGCAGCCAGGTGTTGACCCAAACCATCCCGGTCTCTATGGCCTCGGAGACCCGCTTGCCCTTCTCGAGGTCACCAGTCCATACGCTTCCGGCGAGCCCGTAGCGGGTGTTGTTGGCAATAGCCACTGCCTCGTCTTCGCTGCTGAATGGGTGGAGCGTGACCACGGGCCCGAAGATCTCCTCGGTCGAGCACCGCGAGTCGGGACTCAGTCCCTCGATAACCGTGGGTGCCATCCAGTTGCCATGCTCGAATTCCACGGGCATACATGGCGCCCCACCAGTGAGCAGATTGCCTCCTTCCTGCTTGGCCAACTCGACGTAGCTCTGAACTTTCTCGAGGTGCTGCCCCGAGATCAGCGCCCCGAGGTCGGTGGCCTCGTCTGAGGGATCGCCCACTCGCATCGCTTCGACCGCGTCGATGAAGCGGTCGCGGAACTCATCGTAGATTGAGTCCTCGACTAGGACCCTAGAGCCGCACAGACAGATCTGGCCCTGGTTGAGGAAGCCCGCTCGGACGACCCCTGCCACTGTGGATTCCATATCGCAGTCCGCGAAAATAATGCTCGCATTCTTACCACCGAGTTCGAGGCTGAGTTTCTTGAAAGCGGGAGCGGCTGATGCCGCCACCTTCTCGCCGGTTGATGTCCCACCGGTGAATGAAACCAGATCGACGTCTGAGTGGGCCACCAGTGGGGCCCCGGCTCCAGCCCCATCGCCGTGCACTAGATTGACTACACCAGCCGGTAGGCCGACCTCGTCGATGACTTGCATCAGCAGGTCTGCGGTCATAGGGGTCAGTTCACTGGGCTTGCACACCACTGTGTTGCCCATGCCAATGGCCGGTGCGACCTTCCACGAGAGCAGGTAGAGCGGCAGGTTCCACGGGGTGATTAGAGCGCCAACGCCGACCGGCTTATGGACGACGTAATTGGTCGCACTGGCCATCTCGAAGACCTCCTCCTCATGCTCTCGCAGTATGCCTGCGAAGAATCGGAAGTTGGACACGGAGCGTTGCGCATCGACATCACGGGCTAGCGAAATCGGCTTGCCGGTGTCACGGCTCTCGAGCGCTGCGACATCCTCATAGCGCGCCTCGAGAGCATCAGCGATACGGTCCAGCCAATCGGCGCGCTCGGAGTGACTCAGAGCACTCCAGGCCAGGTGGGCAGAGCGAGCTGCAGCGACAGCAGCATCGACGTCAGAAGAATCAGACAGCGGCACACGGCAGATGTGCGAGCCGGTTGCTGGCTCGGTGTTGTCGAGCCACTGGTCATCGGAGTGAGTGACGAATCGTCCACCGATGTAATTGCATAGATCGTCCATTCAGTCACCTCCCGAACTTTCGTTGGCGAACGGGTCGGAACGGGTCATTCCCGCCGAGTACTCCTTCCAGTCCAGCGTGAATCTGTCCCGGTCCGGGTCCCATTCGTCCCAGGTAACGACACTCTCGAGTTCCTCGAGGTACTGCGGGGGTACCATCCCTGACACGATGAACGCCTTCTGACGATGCAGAGGATACGGGTTGCGCAGGCGGATTCCGAGCACCCCGAGCACGGCGCGGGCGACGTACCAAGTGGCTTGGCTGTTCCAGCCGTGAGCGATCTTGATCACTATACCTAGGCCCTTGGGCCAGTCAGGATGGATTATCGACAGACCAAGCAGACCATCAGCTCCCTCCTTGGCTAGGATCCTGCCTTCACCCGCTTTCAGGCAGGTCGAATCGAGCCGATTGAAGCCGCCGATGAGGTCGGGATGGCTGTTCATGGCATCCCAGATCCAGTCATCGTCTTTCTCACGGACGAGCCCTGCAAACATCACTGCGAGCTCGTCGACGGTGTTGGAGGTCGTAGGCAGTCCGCAGCCATCCTTGGCGACCCTCTGCGGCTCCCAGTCGGGCTCCCCCATCATCCGCCGGAGCACGTCGAGGTACATCGGGAACCAAGGCGAGCTCGGTAGGGTGTAACCAGCCCGGTTGATGCCCATGCACCGCAGTGCCTTGAGCATCGCAGCGTGTTCTCCAGAGCAGGTGTGGAACCAGCGGCGTGGGCGCCTGACCTGCCGGCCGAACTGAATGAGCGGAACGTCCAGCGGGCACTGCATCAGCCCCCACTCGGACTCGGTCAGCAGCGACTGCGCGGCGGCCACGTGCTCGGTGTCACCGTTGTGTGAGGAGCAGGCTATGGCCATCTGCTCGCTACTCAATCCCTCGGAGGCCAGTGCCTCTTGGAAAGTCTTCATCATCAGCGGCTTCATCATCGAGCGCCCGTAGACCAGCACGTTGCCCCCGAAGGAGTGCACAATCTCGGTGCCGTGGGCCCAAGCAATCGCACCGTGGATGGTGTTCTCGGAGACATCCATGCGGCGGAAATCTACCAAAGGCTCCCACTCGACATCACGACCCGTTGCGATGCCCTCATACTGCTCACCGAGAGGATTGGTCGGGTAGATTGCGGAACCCGGCCTCCCAGGGGCCACGCTCGATGGCCTGTCGCTACCGTCCCCCTCGCTCATTTCAGGTGCCTCCATTGACGCGCGGTGCGACCTTGGTCATGAATGCCGTCATGTTCCTCTGGACGCGCTCGTTGTCATGGTTGAAGAAGTCGAACCAGCACATCAGGCGGTCTTCGGGGTGAAATCTCTCGAGTATCTGCTCACAGACCCTCTCGATATTGCCAATCACCGCATTATCCGTCGCCCGCTCGATTTTTGCCGGGTCGATGGTCCCTTCCAGTGCGCTCCAGTACGTTGAGAGCGCAGCTCTCGCCTCATCCATTGCAGCATCGTTCTGCTCGTCCGGAGTGAGTCCCTTCTCGTCGTTGACAAAGACCATGATGGTGCGGGGCATCATGCTGCGCTCCCACGGCCCTCCGTCAGAGTGGTAGTGCTGCCTGAATCTTTCATGGGTTTCCTCGATGATGTGCGGGGGGGTGATGCTGAGGTTGAACACCTGCACCGGCCGGAGTTTGTTCACCTCGACCTGTAGGGCAGGGTCGTGACTGCCGAGCACGAGGTTGAGAAGTTCCCTGCGCCACTCCTGCGGGATCGTTTTGATATCCTCAAACTCGTAACGCCTTGCGATTTCGATGGAATCTGGAGCCGAATTGAGGCTCCGCAGAGATACAGCTGCATCCTGAACATTCTCCCAGTCCCCATCAGAGCGGAAGTTGGAACGATTCAGGATCGTCGGCTTGGTCATGTCGCTGGACAAGACCTCGCCGTTCAGCAGTCGGAGAAAGATCTCCGAAGCCTCGGCGAAGATTTGTCCGCGTAGAGCAGGCCACGCCGCCGCCTCCACGGTGTCGCGCGGCACGATGCCATATGGCCGTGCCATGAACTCAAAGCGGCCCGCGGAGAATCCGATGTGCAGCCTACGACTCTCACTCGGGTTCATGCCATGCAGGGCTAGGAACGCACCGACCCGCTCTGCCTGGGCGATCGGCCCTCCTGAAGCGAGTATTGACATCACTGCGCTCCCGACTTCCATCCGCTCGGTGCGGGAGAGCATTTGGCCCGCGACTTGGAAGAAGTCCGTGCACAAACCCACCTCTCCCGGGAAGTGAGGCACAACTGGTTTGCTGTTGCCCTTTTGGACCTCAGTTGAGAGGTGCGCCTGAGCGACCCAGCCAACGCCAAACCCCAGTTTGTCGGCTAACTCGACCTGTTCGAAGAAACTGGCAAACATCTCTCTCTCGGAGGGAGTTCGGCCAGTCATGTCAGGCGTTTGCGCGATTGAGAAGAAGATATCGAAGCGCAAGCGCATCACCAATCAGATTGACCTCATTCTTCCGCCGTCAACGGCTAGACTGACACCGCGGATAGCTCCGCTTGACGGTAGACATAGGAAAGTGACAGCGACAGCGGTCTCAAGAGGGTCGACGAGGCGTTGGATGGGCACCCCGCTCATCCATTCATCGCGCACGTCCCCAACCGGCCTACCAGTGCGCTCGGAGATCGAGGCAGCTAGGGAGCCAAGCCTGTCGGTATCGGTGAAGCCAGGCATGATATTGTTGATGGTCACACACGCGGGCAGTTCGCGAGACAGCGACTTGGCCCACGATGCCATCGCTCCGCGCAGGGTATTGGACAGGCCGATGTTGTCGATTGGCTCGCGCACCGAAGTCGAGATGATGTTCACGATTCGCCCAGCACCGACTGCTTCCATTCTAGGAACAAGTGCTTGGGTAATTGTGTGAGCAGCGTGCAGGTGGCGGCGAAACGGTCCCTCAAACTCGTCAATGGTGTTCTCTAGCAGAGGGCCTCCGGGTGGGCCACCTGAGTTGTTCACTAGGATGTGTATGGTGCCCATGCTGGATACGGCCTCGTGTACGGCACTCAAATCTTCGAGATCCAGTGCGAGAGCCTCGTGCCCGTCTCCGTGCATTTTTGTGACCAGCGAGTCGAGATCGGCTGCGGAACGGGCGCACGCTACGACGCGGGCGCCCGCGCGAGCGAGCATCAGCGCGCAGGCGCGCCCGATGCCCTTCGAAGCACCACAAACCAGTGCAGTCTGTCCGTCAAGGACGCCGTCGGCGAATGGAAATCCGTTATCGAGTAGTTCATCGTTCATTTTCACACCTAATCCACGTAATGAGCGTACGTCTGGTCGCGCAGTTTCTGGTGAACCACCTCGAGCACCTCATCCGGCGCATTGCGGAAGGTCGGATACTCACTTTCACCTTGCGGACCGCGCATCTCGTCCCATCGGCCATCATCGTATGCCATCAATGCCTCCTTCATCAAGACCCCAGCCAGAACTAGGGTTTCGTAGCACAGATCCTCGTACGTCATACCTCTCTTCACAGGTACTTCGCGTCTCAGCAGCATCTCACCGGTGTCTATGCCGTTGTCGCAGAAGTGGCAGGTCGAGCCGATGCGGATATCGTGGTACACAGACCATGCCGGAGAGGCCGAGCCCCTGCATTCGGGCAGCAGCCCGGGATGAGCGTTAATCACCCCGTCCTTAGGGTAGTCGAGAATTTCCCCCCGGATAATCCGGGTGCCACCGAAGACGACGAGATCGAGATCCATGCCTTCGAGGTGCGGCATCACCTTGGGCGACTTGTGGATTGGGACAGTCACCAGCGGAATTCCGTTTTCAGCAGCCTGCTCGGCTATCAGAGGAGCTATTTGGTTACCCTCAATTCGCTTGAGGAACTTCTCACGCTCTTCGTCGCCGATTACCGAATCCTCTTCGATTATGATATCCGGAACATATCCCCCTGAGATGATCTGCCGCAGCATCTCGCGACCGTA
>DAUV01000104.1:8059-23751 GCA_002505325.1 Euryarchaeota archaeon UBA623
CGTTTCGCGGAGGGGCCTTAGATACCCGTTATTTTCGGTCAGGGTGTAACTCTGCTTCTGTCCCGCGGGAACAGCACGACCTCTCTGACGTTGCCCGCTCCTGTCAGGACCATCAGCAGACGTGCCACACCAAGTCCCCAGCCGGCGTGCGGAGGCGCACCATAGCGGAATCCATCGGTGTAGAATGTGAAGTCGGCGGGCTCGAGGCCCATATTGCGCAGGTTCTGTTCGAGTACGTCCACCCTGTGCTCGCGCTGACCGCCGCTGGTCATCTCGTCGCGCCCGTAGTTGAGGTCGAAGCCCCGACTAAGTTGCCCGCCCGACGTGCCATGCTCGCCCTCCTTGTGATGGATGTAGAAAGGCTTCATCGACATCGGCCAACGCGGGATGAAATGGAAGCCGGGATACTGAGCAGCGACGATGTCGCAGTGGTGACTCTCGATGTCGTCACCCCACTCTATCTCGCCACCACCGGCCTTGACAATCTCGATGGCATCACAATAGGGTATGCGGGGGAATGGTAGGCTTGGAACCTCGACGGTGACAGGCTCTTGGTCTTGACTGGCCCGGTACTCGTTGACCACGTCGATGAGATCCAAGTCGTTGGCTGCAATCTGGCTCCAGATGTGATGAATCATTCTCTCCTGAACGCCCATCACGTCCTCATCATCCATCCAAGCACCCTCGATGTCGAAGGAGATGAACTCGTTCAGGTGCCGATAGGTGTCGTGCTTCTCAGCGCGGAAGGCAGGGCCAATCTCGAACACCCGCTCGAGCCCGCCAAGCACAGCGAGTTGTTTGTACAACTGCGGGCTCTGCGAGAGGTAGGCATCGGTCTCGAAGTACTTCATCGGGAACAGGTTGGTGCCGCCCTCGGCTGCAGCGGCAATGATCTTCGGGGTGTTGATTTCTTGGAAGCCCTCGGAAATGAGGTAATCGCGACCATACTGCAGTACCTTTCCTCGCAGTTGAAACATCGCGTTCACATGGGCCCGCCGCAGGTCGAGGTGACGGTTGTCCAGTCTGACATCGAGTCCCACATGGACCTCGTCAGTCACGCCTACCGGTAGTGGTGCCACAGCATCGGCGAGGACTCTCGCTGCTGTCACATTCACCTCGTATTCTGGGGGAGGCGCGGACTCGCCCTCGGCGAGTTTTGCCGGTCGCTTCTGGGCCACGGCCCCGGTGACTTGGATGGTCGACTCGCGAGTCGCTGATTGGATGGCGCTGAACAGTAACTCATCCATGTTGTCCCTCTTCAGGAAGGCCTGTATGTGACCGGTGCCGTCACGCAGCATCAGGAAGCAGATCCCCCCTCGTCCCCGCACTGTCTCAGCGTAGCCCGCGATGGTCACTTCGGAACCAATCATGTCCGCACCGTTGGACACCACCTGCCCTATAGTATGGGAGCGGTAGGCCGTAGGCCTCCATCCGCTGCTGTCCCTCATGCCCCTCTCGTGTCGGGACGGGGTTTTGAATGGTATCGGGCCGGGAGGCTCAATCATCCGACAATCGTTCGAGATATGCGTCGTCGAGCTCGGGAGGGAAGGCTAGCCAGCGGATGAGCACGAAGTTGAAGAATCCAAACAAGCAGGTGTTGATCAGCCAAGCGACGTAGTGGTTGATGAGCCACAGCTCTATCATGATGTATTCGAGGGACGTAGTCACCGCCAGTTGCGCCGTGTAGCACCAGAACGCCCTGTTGAGGCTGGTGGAGTAGGTAAATGTCGACTTGAAGGTGAATCTGTAGTGCATATAGTGGGCTTCAACGTTCCCTATGATGCTGGACACAACCCAGGCCGACACTGCTGTATGGGCATCCCAAAGATTCACCCAGTACAGAATCTGGTAAATCGCAAAAGCGAACGCGGAGTTGAAACAGCCAGTGACGTTGAACCTCATGAACTCCCGGAAGACTGTACCCGAGGTCCAGCCGACATCAGTCACTCTATCCTTGAAGTCGTTGATCCAGCCCATGAGGACAACACTCACTCTTCCTCGTGAGGAGCAATCTTTGCTGCTATCAGTAGGAATGCCGTATGCCCCATAGGCTGGTTGCCGGGCCTCACTCCTCCTTTGCTTGCCTTGACCCACTTGCGCTCGATTATCTCGCCCGCCCATTCAATGACCAGCCCCTGTCTCTGAGCGGATTCCCAGGATTTCTCAAGCTGCACGGTGGTCGGGCAGTAGCAGGCCAACCTGCCTCCGGCCCTCAGCAGTGGTTCGATAGCTGGGACAACTCGCCAAGGCTCGGCCACATCGATAATCGCCGCATCGAGGGATTGACAAATTCCTGAGACAGCTTGTCCGACTTCGATTAGATCACCGTCAATCAGGTGCCAATCTGGGAACTCAGGTAGCACTTCGGCTAGACGCTCCATATTGGCCCGACCGACCTCAGCGTGTTCGGGCCGGGATTCGACTGAGATGAGGGTGCCAGAAGAGCCTAGGACATTGGCTAGATGCATGGCGAGACCGGCCGAGCCATGACCGCCCTCAAGTACTCTCGAGCCCACTCCGATGCCCATCCAAGAGACGAGGAATCCAGAATCCTTGGCGCCGATTACTTGGGCCCTCCTAGCCATGTTCCTGCGGGCCTCAGGGAGTGCCGGGTCAACGATGGACAAGGACTTCTGGCCGACGGTAATCCTATCTCCAATTGAGTATCCGTTCAGGAGTTGCTCGGCATCGAATCTTCCGAGACCTTTCACCTTGACCTCACCAGGGGCTCGCCGCAGCAGGTAGGCGCGTCCATCGTCCTCCCTCAGCGCGACCCACTCGCCGCCACCGTCCTCATTCACGCTCCGGGGCCGTACTCTGCCTAATCAAGTTCTTCGGCTCTCTAAAGAGCCGGTTCAGCAACTATCCTGAGTACAACACGGTTATACGGCGCCGCGAGGGGGAATTATCGATGACCACAGTGCGAATGCTATCAATTGTCCAGCCGGTGACTCTAGCATTGCTGGTTGTCGTGATGTCCTTCACGGGCTTCATGGCGATGGATGAGAAGGTCGAGGAAAGAGAGCAATTGAAGCAAGAGGAAGTGCCGCTCTACGCAACCAGCCCAGGTCACCCGGTGTTCGGAGAGTACGTCGGTGCCCACTGGTGCCCTCCGTGCATGGACTCCGCATCACCCTCATTGGCCAACCTGAAGGCATCTAATCCTGAGGACTTCACCTTCGTATCTATCTTTGAGTCGTCTTCAGGGGGCTGGCCCTCAGATAGCCCGATTAACCGCCACGACCACGTCATGGCCGCCTCATCCGGATATCCGACTTTCTCATTCGCTGATGAGCAGAGCGGAACTTGCTACAAGGTCGGCGCGGGAGGATCGAACTACTACGATGCAGATTTCACAACGGGAGGCTGCATGAGTTCGGATGTCGCGGACTACGCGATTGAACTCTCAATAGCCCTAGACACGGCGACGAATGAAGTCACCATTACCGTTGAGTCGACCTACCTCGGCCCATCATCTTCTGTAACCGTATATCTCTACGCTGCTGTTACCGAGAAGGTAGGCGGCGATGCCTACGACAACGGAGTCAGGCCGCACCACAACTGGAGGGAGTGGTTGCTGAACGGCAACGGGGACGGCTTTGAGCAGTTGTCGCTGACTCCGAACGACGCCGTAGAGAGTACCTGGACAGTTCCTCTGAACACAGTCAGGTCCGCTGGTGGCAATTCCCAATTTGAGAACTTCTGGCCAGTCGTAGCCCTGATGGATGGCCCCCATACCTCATACAACGACTTCCTAACTGCAGCAGACCTAGACATGGCTCCGCTCATCGACATAGGCGTCTCCGACTTTGACGCTGACAACCATAATGGAAACCTTGGATTCGTGCCAGGTGACACTCTCGATCTATCTGTCGAGGTGACCAACTACGGCGTCGACCCTTACAGCGACAGTGGCGAGATTTCAATCTACGAGCTCGTCGGCTTGGACGAGGTCTATGTCGGTGGCTCTGCGATTACCAATCTAGCATCAGGGGCGACTCAGACCCTCACCATCCAGTTCGATACTTCCGACATAGAGCCGTACGCTTCTGGATCCACTACCTTCAGGGCGCAATTATCTGGATTGACCGGAGACCGGGTCGCGTCGAACAACTACGCCGATGGCAATGCCCTGCATGACATGGCTCCAGTGTCCAATCAGCCAACCTCCATCGCTTCCACCTCCATAGAGAGAGGGGAATCCATCCAGTTCGAGTCCACCGCCCTGTCTAACGACATGGTCGACGACATGTCCACAATGACACCGACTTTGCATTACGCTGAGTCAGGAACTGACATGTGGGACAACTCATGGATAGCTTCCTCAGACTTGGTTGGCAGCGGAGGAAACGCTCGTTATGTGTTTACCATCGACGCACCTCTCAATGCTGAGGTGGGAGATTACGATCTCAGGGTCCGATGGGTGGATGCTGGTGGCCAGTATGGCGACTGGCTGATTTCCGAGGAGGCCTTTGAATTGCGTAACGCCCTGCCTGCGGTGCTAAGTAGCGATTACCCGCAGTATGCAGGAATGCCAACTGTCAAGGTTGAGACTCAGGAAAGAGTCTCCATAATGGGTCTGGTGTACGATGCCGAGACCCCGCTTTCAATGCTGCAGATTGACAGCAACTCGCCCGAGTTCATAGAGTGGGACTCGTCCTCACTTGAGATTGTTGTCGAGTTCAGCGAGGTCATCAGAGACAGCCAAGGCAATCCTATTCCTCAGGGTATATTCGTCACTATCAATGACGGCGATGACAGTAACTCAGGCATGATGATGTTCAACGTGGTGGAGAATGGTGCCCCAAGGTGGGCACCGGTCCCTTCGCAATCGTTCAATGAGGGTGGTTCAGCCAGTTTCGGCCTGTCTGAGTACCTTTCAGACACTGATGACAACGGCTATCCTGTGCCGGTTTCTGGTTTGACTCTAGAGTTGCTGGAGATATCTAACGGAGCTCTAGTGGATGCAAGTGTCTCGGGACATACTCTCTCTGTCAGTTCCATAGATGACGACTCCATTGGCGTCGTAGCCCTCACATTGAGAGCCAGCGACGGAGTCAAATTCTCTGACACCGTCATCACGTTCCACATACTGAATGTCAACGATGCCCCGCGGATGGAAATGGCTGGAATTGACGAATTCACCGTTGAGATTGGAGACAGGATAACACTAGAACTCCTTGACCTAATGACGGACATCGATGATCCCGACGAGGAGATCTGGGCGTCTGCGATGACCTTCGTTGCGGGTGCCGCCCAGTTCAACCCGATTACCGGAATCCTGACCATGGCTTGGGAAGAGGCTGGTACTGAGATTGTGACCATCACTCTAGAGGATAGGCACGGCGACGCCAGTGCCTACACGATTACTGTCACTGTTGTTGACAATATGCCACTATACTGGGATACGGACCTAGTTGCGACTTTCAGCACCATTGAGTATGGCTCAGATCCCTCTGTTACTATCGAGAACACCGGCCAGCACGTGCTCAGTGACATCAGAATCACTTGGACGGTGTGCAACAGTATCACCGGGATATGCCACTCTTCAGGGGTGTCACACAACCTCGGGCCTTTCATCGTCTACCCGGTGAGCGGAGAGGGACTCGGCGTGGGAGATTACATCACCCTCACTGCCGAGGGTGAGGACGAGGACGGATTCGATCGAGTCACAGAGGAGCAGTTCCGAGTATATGCGACTGAGGCCGAGGAGGTCATTGAAGAACCCGATGAGGAAGAGGCCAATACCAATACCGGCGGCATGAGTTCGATGATGTCAGCAGGCCTCATAGCTCTGGGACTAATGCTGTCAATTGCTCTTGTACTGGCGCTGGCCATTGTCCTGCGCCGTCAAGGACTCGACGCGGAGTCGGCTATCGATTTCGCTTCTGAGATTGAGGCATATGAGGAGGCTGATTCCTACTCTAATGATCTGACTGGAGAAGCACCCCCTCCTCCTCCGATGATCCCTCCGCTACCGCCTGAGGGTCTGCCGCCGGGATGGACCATGGAACAGTGGCACTACTACGGTGCAGAGTACCTCCGCCGACGCGAATAACCGCCTCATTGAGGTTTGTTACCTATAACGCACCTTCAAGAAGGTGCCAGCATCAGGAGTTACCCCGGGGGAGCACTATGTCGAGAGGGTCCGAGCACACGCAGGACGTAACTGAGATTGAAGAGGACGCTCTGGAATCATGGGAGGATGGTCCGGCTTTCGGCGTCTCCGAGGACAAGGATCCGGTATGTGAAGACCCTGTGGAGGATTGGATTAAAGGGATCGATATCACATCGACGGCTGATGTGCCGATTCCGGAGAAGTTGGTAGATCAGGTGATTGGCCAAGAGGCTGCTTCGATAGTGGTCAGGAAGGCCGCCCAACAGAGGCGACACGTAATCATGGTCGGTGAGCCTGGGACGGGCAAGTCGATGCTCGCCCGCTCTATGACTGAATTCCTGCCTAGGGAGCAACTCGAGGACATCCTTGTGTTCCGAAATCACGAGGACGAGAATGAACCCAAGGTGAGGACCGTACCTGCTGGACGAGGCTCACGCATCATTTCAGAAAGGAAGGCGCAAATTAGACTTCAGCGAGAAAGGACCAACCGCACCCTGTTGTTCGTGGCCTTGGTAATCGGCGCTGCTCTACTGCTTGCAACCATCTCCAGCGGCGAGATACTGACATTCATCTTCGGCTCTTTTATCCTCGTCTTTGGATACTTCTTTCTCAGGACCCGTCTGACAGCGGGCGACGATGCTAACATTCCGAAACTGCTGATTAAGCACGAGCGCGAAGACGAGCCCCCATTCGTTGATGCCACCGGGACTCTAGCCGGAGCTCTTCTGGGCGATGTTCGCCACGACCCGTTCCAGTCGGGTGCCGACCTCGCCACTCCTGCTCACGAGAGGGTTGAACCTGGGGCCGTGCACAGGGCCAACAAGGGTGTTCTGTACATCGATGAGATTCGTATGCTCAGAATGGAAGAGCAACAGGCACTGCTGGTTGCCATGCAGGAGAAAGAACTCTCCATTAGTGGTCGATCTGAGCGCTCCTCGGGAGCCCTTACCAAGTCAGAACCAGTCCCAACTGATTTCATACTCATCGCCGCAGGAAACCTCGACAGCGTACAGAACATGCACCCTGCTCTACGCAGTCGTATCCGAGGATACGGCTACGAAGTCTACGTCAACACCGATATGCGTGACACCGAGCGCAACCGTCGTCGTTTGATTCGATTCATCGCTCAGGAGGTCCGTAATGAGCTCAAGAAAGGCTCCGGCAGGCCGATACCTCACTTTGACCGCAGCTCGATATCTCTAATTCTGAAAGAGGCGCAGAGACGCAGCGGCCGACGTGGCAAACTGTCACTACGTCTGAGAGAACTCGGTGGACTTGTGCGCATCGCTGGTGATTTAGCCGCTGAAGAGGGAGTAGAGATGACCTGTGCCGAGCACGTCACCAGAGCGAGGATGATTGCCAAGCCTCTAGAGCAGCAGGTGGCCGATCGCTACCTAGACCGCCAAGCAGAGTATGCCATGCTAGTCAACCGCGGCAATCGCGTAGGGCGGGTCAACGGCCTCGCTGTTCTAGGGGCTGACAGTGGCCTCTCTGACTACTCTGGGGTCGTACTGCCTGTCGAGGCCATGGTTACACCAGCTCAGGGAATGTCGGGACGAGTCATCGCTACTGGCGGCCTCTCAGACCTCGCTAACGAGAGCGTGACTAACATCAGCGCAGTCGTGAAGAAACTCACTGGCAAGGACATCAAGGACTTCGATCTCCACGTCCAGTTTCCAGGGACTCACAATGTCGATGGAGACAGTGCATCAATCACAATGGCCACCGCTATAATCAGTGCTTTTGAGGGCGTGCCGATTGAGCAGAACCTAGCTATGACAGGTTCACTTTCTGTTAGGGGAGAGATTCTACCTGTGGGTGGCGTCACAGCGAAGATCGAGGCTGCCGCTAAATCCGGTATTCAGAAAGTAATCATTCCCCGCTCCAACCTGCAGGACGTTCTGATGGATGAGAAGTGGGAGAAGGAGGTCGAGGTACTGCCCGTGGATTCTCTGGACGAGGTTCTCGAGCACGCACTCGTTGGGGCCGAAGAGAAGGTCAGTTTGGTCGAGCGTCTCTCCAAGGTCATAGACACCATCTCGAAGGGTACCGACACTCAACCATCGGCTTGAGCAACTGCTCGTCATAATGCTTCAAGTTCTGTATCATCCCCGCAGAGCGGGGATGTCCGTGTCTGAGCAGCAGAAATCCCCTATGGGCATACTGTTCCTCGTTGTCCTAGTCGACATGATCGGCTTCACCATAGTAATCCCGTTCCTTACCTATTTCGTTCAGGATCTCGCTGCCGCGGAAGGTATCGTGGATGTTGGTAGCCGAGACCTCTGGGTGGGGATCGTCATCGCCACCTATTCTCTAGCCCAGTTCATCTTCACTCCCGTACTGGGTTCTCTCAGTGACAGGATGGGGCGCAGACCTATCCTGATGTTCGGACTGTTATCAAACACAGTCTTCTTCACCGTGTTCGGTCTTTCTGGAAGTCTGGCTATGGCGCTCGTAGCACGCTTCCTAGCAGGCGCCGGTAACGGCAACATCGCCGTTGCCCGAGCCTACATTGGTGACATCAGCGAGCCCGAGATGATAGCTCGCAGAATGGGTATGATAGGGGCTGCCTTCGGACTAGGTTTCATGATCGGCCCGTTCATCGGAGGGATTCTTTCCGATCCGGCTAGCAGCATCGGAGCGCCGTTCGATGGACAGCTCTGGATAGAACACCCCTATTTGCTCCCGTGCTTGTTCTCCAGTGCTCTTTCACTGGTCTCACTGGTTCTCGCTGTTACGAGACTCCCCGAAACCCTGCCACCCGACTCCCGAACCCCCTCTGATGGTTCGCTGTTCAGCGGAATGGGAGGGATGATGACTAACATCGTCAAGGTCATGAAGTTCCCAACAGTATCCACATTGGTTTCTATCAACTTTCTTTTCCTGATGGGATTCAGTATGATGCACGGAACATTCATCCTGTACACATCGATGACTCCTGTTGATGGCGGCCTTGGCTGGAGTGAACTTGACAACGGCTGGATATTCGCCTTCATTGGACTACTGGGTGTTATTATCCAAGGAGGACTCATTGGTCCGCTGACTGACAGGTTCAGCATGCCCCGTCTGATGATTACAGGAACACTACTGTGCGGTGTCGGGATAGCCAGTATTCCGTATGTCCAGAATGATGTAAGTTGGTTGATTTTCGCATCATCTGCTGGCCTAGCTATAGGCAACGGACTATTCTCGCCGACCCAGTCCTCGCTGCTGACTTTCGAGACTAGGTCACGGGGTTATGAACTCGGAATGGTGATGGGGGCACAGGAAGGTTTTGGCGCCCTAGCGCGTATCATTGGCCCGCTGTTTGCCGCCTACTTGTGGTCTCTTACGGTTCAGGGAACAGGCCTATGGACCTACCACACCTGCTTCAGAGTAGCAGGAATCATATTCGTCCTAGCCATACTGCTTCAACTCCGATTGAGATTGAATGACGAGTCTGTGAATGAGTCTAGAATGGTGTAGTGATAGTATGGCAGTCCCAGCAGCAGTTGCTCATGGCGGCGCAGGCCCAGGACCTCCTAGGCAGAGAAATGTAGAGACTGCAATCGCCCGGGCGGCAAACATCCTTGAAGCCGGCGGCTCCGCTGTTGAGGCAGCAGTTGAAGCATGCGTAATACTGGAGGACGACCCCGTGTTCAACGCTGGTACCGGAGCTGTATACAGGACTGATGGTTCAGTTCTGTTGGACGCCTCGTTGCATACTTCGGACGGTCGCATGGGCTTCGTGATAGCTATGCGAGACACGCCCAACCCGATACGAGTCGCAGCCGACCTACTGGACGAGGAGATTAACGGACTAGCCGGTGGCGGTGCAAGGGTCTGGGCAGATTCCAAAGGCCATCTCAAGGCAGCCGTCGAGGGCAGGCCTCCCCGTGTAGGGGCTGGAGACACCGTGGGCATCATCACTAGGGACTCTACAGGGGCTCTGGCTTGTGCTACCAGTACGGGAGGGACCAGCTACCGTCCAGCAGGCAGAGTGGGAGATGTACCTCTGCCAGGATCTGGATTCTGGGCCGACCACGATCTCGCAGTTGCTGCAACCGGAGTCGGTGAGGCTATTACCAGATCGCTGCTTAGTTACAAAGTACATGACAAGATAATCTCGACTGAGTCGACTATAGAATCGGCGATGCAATGGGGTATCAATGAACTCATCGACGATGGCGTATCCGTCGGCCTAATCTCCCTTGCTTTGGAGGGCGAGGGGGCGGGCCACTCTAACACCGAAATGCCATGGGCAGCATGGATGGGTGAGTCACCCTAGGGAAGTTCCGGGGATGCGCTTAAGGACCCCCCTTAGGTGGCCGCGTCAGAGGGATATGCGTGACCGACATCGAAGAAAGGATAGAGCAGATTGCCCAAGTCCTCGGTCAACTCGATGACACACAGGTGCCCCGCAACATCAGGGCATCTGCGAAGGACGCGGTTGAGAAGTGGTTGCTCAACAAAGACAAGGAGATGGACCTCAGGTTGGGCATGACCGCCTCAATCCTAGATGATATCTTCAACGATGCTAACCTGCCAATCCACTATGGCCCCCTGTGCCTACAGATTCAGACAGTTCTAGAGACCCTTCTGAACGAAGTTAAACGCTCCTGAGCCTTGAAGTGCGTAACACCTGTCGCTTACCATCTAGGGGCTCGCATGAAGAGTTGGACAAACCTCTCTTACGCCAATGTGGCGACTACCTCGCCTGCAGCACACAAGGCCTCCATGAAATGGTCCGATGCTCTTGCACGCGGTGGCGCGGCAGAATTCGGCGGAGAGGCAGAGAAGAACGGAATGATGCCCCTTCGTAGAGCCACCGCGAGACTACTTTCCTGCGAGGTCGCAGATGTTTGTGTTGGCTCGAGCGCGACCGAACTTCTATGCTCTCTGGCATGGGCAGTTTCTCCTACAAGAGGTAGCAACATAGTATCCACCAGAACTGCTTTCCCATCCACGGTTTATCCTTGGAGCAGGGTGGCCGAGGAAAACGGTGCAGAAATTAGACTCGCAGATCACGACGAGGCACTCTATACCAATCCAGATGACATCTTGGATTTGATAGACGATGCCACTTCGGTGGTCACTTTGTCCCACGTCGAGTACTCCAATGGTCAGCGTTACGAAATCAGGAGGTTCGCAGATGCAGCGCATTCGGTGGGGGCGTTATTGGTAGTTGACGCGACCCAGTCAATGGGAATGGTACCAATCAATGCCGCCTTGTCGGGGGCCGATGCCATAGTGTCTTCTGGGTACAAATGGCTTCGTGGCACCTACGGTGCCGCAGTCGCTTATATTTCTCCAGAAATTAGAGGGGACCTGAATCCCGGTCTGTTGGGATTCCGAAGTCATGTTGACATTTGGGACCTCAGGGCTGACCGTATGGAGCTACCAGGGGATGCCAGCCGATTCGAGTACACCACAATCCACTTTGGCGCAGCGCTCGGGCTTGCCACTGCGGTGGAGGAAATTAACGAGATGGGGATTGAAGAGGTCTGGATGCATGATCTAGCACTTGCTGACTCGGTCATAGATGGTGCACAGCTCCTCGGCATCGAGGTTGTCTCACCGCTTTCAGATTCAGAGCGTAGCGCCATAGTCAGTTTGAGACTCCCGGAAGGAGTCAACAGCGAGGATATATCCCGCAGACTTCAGGACGAATACTCCATCTTAGTGACAAGTCGGGCTGGACTGCTCAGAGTATCTCCTCACATCGATAACTCACAGGCAGATGTTCAGTCTCTGTTTGAGGCACTCAAGCATTTACTATCATAGGTGCGGCAACAGAATCGCCCCTGCAATCACGAACATTATGCAAGCAATTCCAAGATCTATGAATCTCCAAGATTCCGGCTTGTTCAGAACTCCGGAGAGGCCCCTAGCGCCGTATCCGAGAGAGAAGAAGAACACGAACGAAGCTGTAGCAGCGCCGATTCCGAACGCCAGACGATCATCACCGAGGTATCTACTCGATGCACCCCCGATTAGAAGAAACGTATCGACGTAGACGTGTGGGTTAAGGAAGGTAAACGCAAGAGCCGCCCCTATAGTGGGCCCTAGTTCGCTTTCTCCTTCACCTTCTGTGGACATTCCAACCGGATTCATAGCAGATCTGATTCGCAACAGGCCGTATCCAGTTAGGAACACAGCCGCAGCAATAGCAATCCAGAACTCTGCTCCCTCGATGCCTGATAGCACTGAACCCATTCCGAGCACTCCCGCTGCTATCAGACTGGCATCGGCAAGGGAACAGACCAAGCATACTGCGAACACGTGCGAGCGCAGCAAGCCTTGCCTGAGGACGAACACGTTTTGTGGGCCTAGAGCAAGTATGAGTCCTATACTCAGAGCGAAGCCCTCGAGTCCCGCAGACCCGACACTCATGCTCATGTCTTCCTGCGCTCGGCAGCCTTCATTCGCAGACCCGTGTATCCGCACTTACGGCATACTCTCGGCTTTCGTCCCCTGTGGGTCGCAGAGCAACGCATACATATCCACTTTTTGAGTAGACGAGCCTCTGCCTCGGGGTGCCTCTGAGCCATGCAGTCCGGCCGACCTGACAACCCTTCATAATCGCTTCCCACCGAAAAATCTCTAGGATATACGATTCGCTTCTCGCCAAAGCATTCATCCGCAGTTCATACTGCCCGAGGCTACGGTGCCTGCTAGCGTCGTACTTGGAGCCCAGTGGGGTGATGAGGGTAAAGGCAAGGCCATAGATCAACTAGCCAACCATTCGACGTGGACCGTCCGTTTCCAAGGGGGCAACAATGCTGGCCACACAATCGTACTTGGCGACACCACTCTCAAACTCCATCAGATACCCTCGGGAGTCTCTTACGAACACTGCAATCTCGTCCTTGGTGATGGCATGGTCATCGATCCTTGGGTCCTCGAAGAAGAACTCGACAAGTGGCACGATCTAACCGGCGAAAGACCTGAGGGCAAGCGATTGTTCATCAGTGAGCGGGCCTCAATCATCCTCCCCTTCCACAGACTGTATGACAGCGCAGACCGTGTCGTTGGCACGACCGGTCGTGGCATCGGACCGACTTATCGGGATCGCATAGAGAGAGTAGGTATCAGATTCGCCGACCTCGCTAATTTGGTTGCCGATGAAGAGGCGATCCAAACTCAAGCAGAACGGATGAGTAAGCAACTTGAGACCGTAGGGGTGAGTGATGGTATTGAGGCTGATGCCCTGCAGTCGGATCTCAAATGGATATTTGAGCGCTATTCGGATGCAATCAGACCAACCGGACTGATGGTTGACATGGCTCTGAAGAATGAGGAGAGGGTACTACTGGAGGGAGCCCAAGGGGCTATGCTTGACATAGACCAGGGCACTTACCCCTTCGTTACCTCGTCGGTGACCAGTAGGGCCAACGCCACTCACGGTGCTGGAATCCACCCTGGGCACGTAGACCAGTGTTTCGGGATCACCAAGGCCTACACGACGAGAGTTGGCAATGGCCCGTTCCCCTCCGAACTCTCTCTAGAAGGGGGTCCCGGAATGCACATGGCGCAGGTGGGCAATGAGTACGGAACCACCACGGGCCGACCGAGACGTACCGGATGGCTGGACATGGTGGCACTACGTGAGAGCAATCGCATCAATGGCTACACTGGCTTGGTAGTCACCAAGTTGGATGTACTCGGGGGGCTTGACGAACTGAAGATATGCATTGGCTACGAGATGGATGGAAGGACACTCCATGTCATGCCGACCACCAGCGAGGACCTTGCGAGATGCACTCCGATTTACGAGACTCATCCAGGGTTCCCAGCGATTTCTATGGAAGAGTGGTTAGCTATGGCTGACGCTTCTAGGTCAGAGGACAGTGGATTCGACTCCTTCCCAGAAGTCATCAAGAAGTATATCGCTCGTATCGAACACCTAGCAGGAGTCCCCATCGTCAGTGTTGGTGTCGGCCCCGACCGTCGTGCATCAGTTGCAAGCAGAGGAGGTCCGTTCGACTTCCCTGCGGATGAGGCAACCTTCTAATCAGTCCACTTTGGCGAGCGCCATATGGGATTCAAGGCCAATGCACGTAAGAGGCGTGATGCAGCGTCAGCCGCCGCTGGCCCCCAAGAGAAGGAAGCCGGGGAATACGTAGGCGAAATAAAGTGCGACGTCGCAGGATGTGACAACTGGTCCGACAAGAAGATTGGCGGCCGCAAACTGGCCTTCGACAGAGCAGTTGACGTTTGGGGAGAGTCGGGACTCACCAAGGATTCGAAGCGTGTCACAGTATGCAAGTCATGCTACAGGGCATGGAAGAAGGCAAAGAAGGACGAGCCGACCGAGTGGACATAGTGGACAAATCAAGTGGTTTCATGAGTATAGCTCGAAGAATTGGCCCGATTATGGGAGGACTCTTCTTATTCTGCTTCGGGCTTCCTTTCACTCTAGTCCCACTCATGATGTTCAGCACCGGCGAGTTCAGCCTCGAGGACCCAGTATTTTCTGTCTTCATGATTGCATTCTCGCTCCCATTCCTCTTGGCCGGACTGTCAATGAATATCATGGGACTGGGTGCTATTAGATGGGGCATCGTGGCTCCCGAGGACCCCTCCTCCGCTCCAAGACTCGGAAAGGTCGGACCCATGAGAATAGGAATCACCGAGCACCCATATCCTGAGTATAGGGGAGACTATGTTCGGCAGCCTGAAATTATCAATGGTAGGGACTGGTACAAGATGGGCGATAGCAATAATCGTCTGTATTATTACGCTGCAAACGAGGGAGGCAGGCCCGGATGGTCTATCGATGACAGACAAGATACCGGCGCTAGGGACTGGTTCAATGGGGGTTGGTTTTCCTCAACTGGATCGACAATTCCTTCGGGCCGTCGAAAGTGGAACGACCTCGATCCTTCATCATGGGTAGAAATTGAAGTTCTCGAATCCGCTGAGAAGAAGAGTAATTGGTGGGAGAGAAAATCCTAGGTTTCCTCTAAATTCTTAATCGGAACAATGTTAGATGGAATCTCCGAGCGAGACTCATCATGGCTCAACCAATCAATGAACCGATATTGGGCTATGCCCCCGGAAGTAGCGAGAAATCCGCCCTCATGGATGAGGTAGATAGGCAGATGTCAGAAGTTGTAGAGATACCCTGCATCATCAACGGCGAGGAGATTTACACAGGCACGACGACCACTCAGGTCATCCCGCACGACCACGGGCACATACTCGCCAACGTCCACCTGGCGGGAAGGGAGGAGATGGAGGCTGCTTGCGCTGCCGCTGTCGACGCACAGCAGGCTTGGATCGAACTAGGGCTCGAGGGCCGCTGCGCGGTCTTCGAGCGATGCGCCGACCTCTTGGCAGGCGACTGGCGCATGAGAGTGAATGCCTCCACCATGCTGAACCAGTCGAAGACGGTGTTTCAGGCGGAGATAGACGCTGCCTGCGAACTCATTGACTTCTGGCGCTTCAACTGCCACTACGCACGCGGCTTCCACGACTACCTCCAGCCCCCGATATCTCCTAGCGGCGTCGAGAACTCCACTGAGATCCGTCCCCTTGAGGGATTCGTCCTAGCCATCACTCCATTCAACTTCACCAGTATAGCAGGAAACCT
>DAUV01000011.1 GCA_002505325.1 Euryarchaeota archaeon UBA623
TTTCATGCTGAACCTCCATGACTAGACCAACACCAACAATTCCACCGATGATACTGTGGGTGGTCGAAACTGGTAGTCCGTATCTCGTGGCGATAGTTAGCCAGACCGCCGCTGCCATCATGGCAGCTATGAATCCATACATTAGGTCATTTGAAATCGCGTCAACCAGAGTTTGATTATTGAAATCAACAACTAGAATTCCCTTGCGAACTGTGTCTGTTACTGCATCTCCAGCGAAGAAAGCCCCTATGAACTCAAAGATAGCAGCGATGATTACTGCTTGCTTAAGGGTCAGCGCGCGAGAGCCAACAGACGTTCCCATCGCATTCGCGACATCATTGGCACCGATGTTCCACGCGAGGTACGCGCAAACACCTATCGAGACTAACAGAACGAGCCCCATCAGAGGTTCCATTGATTCGCGCGCATCGCTAATGGTACTTGACTTATGCTCAGAGTAATTCTACGACGATTTCGGGTTGCGTCAGGTAGATGAGCAGGCCAATTCCAGCGAATATCATCATCCATGCACCTGTGGCCTTGACTATCCCGGTAGAGCGCCGGAGGAAATCGAGCATCGACTGCCGGCCAAGGCCGACTAACATTGTCACGGTTATCATCAGCACGGTGACTGAAAGGATGAGTCCGGTCATACCGAACGCGAAGGCACCGTTGCCCACTACAGCAAGCCAAGCAACGAATGGGAATACTGCGGCGGCTGTGCAGTCGACCGAGGCCGCGCTGTATCCGATGCCCCACAGGTACATGTTGCGTCTAGGCGTGAATTGCTCATCTATCTCAGTGGTCTGGTAGCGGTCGAGCACACCTTGGACCCGGTTCAACAGATGCGAGGTCCAGCCGAGCAGCATGAGGCCACCGAGGATTACTAGCAGCCATGCTATGACAATCGCGATGTCATGTAGAACCCCAGAGAGGTCAATGATTCCGTCAAGTCCGAAGATGATAACCCCGATTGCACCGAAGAAGGTTAGTTGACCCAGAGCAGCATAGATGCCGACCTCGAAGGGCTTAGGCATGCTGCCAGAGAGTTTGCCGGCTTCTTGCAATTCGTCCTCTCTCATCCCGAGGTTGAGGTAGTAAGCGATGAAAGAGGGGAGCACTGGGAAGGCACAGGGAGAGAAGTAGACCAGTATGCCCAAGAACAGTCCAATCACGAAGACTCCAGAGAGCGATCGATCTGCCTTCTCAATGCCGAATCGGAGGCCCTCGGACTCACCAGCATTTGCGCTTGCAACGGCCGAATCGAAGGACGACCACCCATCGAGAGGCGTCCCGGTGCTCTCCTTGGCGACGACGTACCCCTCATGGTCGACCACAATCACCAGCGGGATGGCTTGAGCAGAGTAGTACTCGACTAAATCACCTGAACCACCATCTTCGAGAATCACGACATCCGTACCGCCGTTGGCGACAGGCCACGGCATATGCTTGTCGGAACCTGTCTCTCCAAAGGTTGCATTAATGTCTTCGAAAGTCTCGTAGCCATACCATGATCCGATTGACAGGACCAATACTTCATACGGTCCTTCAAGCGACTGCCAATTCTCGAGATTCTGTTCTATATGTGTTTGGACGTAGTGGCAATTGGAGCAGTCCACCGCCATGAAGTCTAGGATGACTACGCTTCCACGTAGGTTGGACAGTCGGACCATCCCTGAATCGTCAGCGATACCATCATCGACCCCAGTTCTGTTCATCGTAGCGATTTCAAAGTCAGGTACCAGTTCGATGTCGTCGGATACTCCATACGCAGATGCCGAGAGTCCGAATAGTGTCAAGGACGAATATCCTATGATGCAAAACAAGACTACGCCAACACCGAATGCCTGCCAAGTCTCTTTCTGGCGCAGAACATCGAAGTCTAAACCTGCTACCATGGAACGCCGAATTAGGGCCGACTTTTGATTCCGGCGGGAGTTGTGCTCTCAAGATGAGTCATCACGCTTATTGCCGACTCATGGTCGGATGTGGAGCGCGGGCTCGTGGTCTAGGGGTTATGACGTCGCCTTCACATGGCGAAGATCGCAGGTTCAATTCCTGCCGAGCCCACCATTATTCTATGAGCTCATCGAGCAACGACGATGCACCAATTCTCAGTCTCTCAGGTCCTTTGATACTCGGGTCTTCAGAGTTGACCAATCCGAGAAGGCGATTTACGTCTCCGAGAGTGCTTATCCCTCCAGATAGCTTTACTCCCGGATGATCGCCCATGGTTATGCCATGCCTCATGACCTCGAATGCCAGAATCTCTGCCGCCTCGTTGCTGCACCCTCCTCGCTTACCTGTACAACTCTTGACGAAATCCGCTCCTGCTGCTAGCGACATCCTCGCACAGGCGCGCATACTGCGCTCATCGAGCAAAGGAGTCTCGATGATGACCTTTAGGACACAGCCGGCTGAAGCCTCGCGCATAGCAATCAGCATCGCCAGTTCAGCCTCTCCAGGAAAGTCATCGGCCGCGCGCGGCTCTAGGACGCAATCAATCTCGTCTGCTCCGACCTGTACCGCTGCACGGATGGCCTCAGAAGCAGCAGAGGGATCACTCTCCCCTATGGGAAAACTAGCGGCTACGGCAGCGACAGGTATTCCCTCGTTTAATCGCCTCTTGACATAAGCGACGTGCTCAGTGAAGACGCAAATCGCCGCAGGGCGATACTCATTGGCCTTCTGACATAGCATATCGAGATCTGCGTCGCTCGCATCATGATTGAGTAGTGTGAGGTCGAGTAGATTGAGTACGCCTCTCGCGTCCATCATATCACTCAGCTATGCTGCGACTCAAAGTCACGCATGAAACCAACTAGGGCCACGACACTCTCAATTGGACATCCATTGTATATGCTGGCACGTATGCCGCCGACGCTACGATGTCCCTTCAGTCCACCGAATCCTGCTGCCACGGCCTCTGTTAGGAAAGCCTCCTCAAGATTCTCATCGGCCAGACGCCATGTGACATTCATCACCGAGCGCGAACCACCATGTGCGTGCGGGCGCCAGAAATCACTCCGATCAAGCTCTCCGTACAGGAGAGCAGCCTTGGCGCGGTTCCGCTCGATGGCCCCATCGAGCCCACCGTTGCGCTCAATCCAGGCGAAAACCCGGTCGAGCACGTAGATGCCGAAGGTGTTGGGAGTGTTGAACATCGAACCCTTAGAGGCGTGAGTATGGTAGTCGAGCATCGTAGGGATGCCCTGCTTGGCTCTGGCCATTGCCCATGGCGAGAGTATTGCCAGAGTCACGCCACTCGGGCCGAGGTTCTTCTGCGCACCTGCGTAGATTACATCGTGAGCGGAGACATCAATCGTAACGCCGCAAATGTCCGAGCTGGCATCGACCACTCTCGGTTTCCCTCCACTATCGGGAAGATGGTGGAATTGGGTACCATACAGGGTGTTGTTAGAGGTATAGTGGATGTATGTTGCATCTTCACGAATTGTATATTCTCCATCCTGCGGGACTGATTTGAAACCGTTCTCAGAGTCGTCCCAAACTGCAAATGCATCGCCCACTCTGCTGGCCTCCTTGAGAGCCTTCTGCGACCAACCTCCAGTGACTAGGAAATCTGCCTTCTCTCCATCATTTAGTAGATTCAGGGCGGTCATGTAGAATTGAGTTGAGGCACCTCCTTGCAGAAACAGCACCTCGTAGCCATCTGGAACGGATAGGACTCTCCTGATTCGCTCCACAGCCGAGTCAATTACACTCTGGAAGGTTGGACTACGATGAGACACCTCGAGTAGCCCGAAACCACTCTCGTCGAGATTAGGTAGAGCCGCTGCGACCTCCTCAACTACTTCCAGCGGCAGTACAGCTGGCCCAGCGCCGAAGTTGTGGATGCGACCGGCAGGTTGCACGTTCCGACGCGCCCGCTTCAGGCCTTTCAGCCCATCGGAGCCTACGATAGGGTTCATTTTCGGATGGCCGGACGGACAGTCGTGCTTCGCATAGGGCTCGTCATGCTGCAAGGTGCCCGCCATGTCCACATTGCAGCGCTACAGAGGGCTGCCAAAGAGTGCAATATTGAGATTGAGGTCCACGAGTTACGCAAGGCCTCCGATTTGGCCGCAGCAGATCCTCAGGCCATCGTGCTGCCAGGAGGTGAGTCGACGACCATGCGACTGACTGGGAACCACGAGGCATCAGGACTTCTGCCTGCTCTATTCGAATGGATTCGCTCTGACTCATCGCTCCCTGTTCTTGGCACCTGTGCGGGCGCAATTTTACTGGCTGACCCACAGGATGGAGGCATTCCACTAATTGGCGCGAACATAGATCGTAACGCATACGGCCGTCAGGCCAACTCATTCCAGAGTCCACTCGAGGCCACTATTCTAGGGCGCGAATTCCCCGGCGTGTTCATCCGGGCTCCTCGGTTCGCATCGCATAGCGAGTCCTCAACTGTGGCTGCACTGCACGGCGAGGAGGTGGTTGGTGTGAGGACAGGTAATAGACTCGCTCTGACTTTCCACCCGGAACTCTCATCTGACATCGGCTTCCACCGCTGGTTGCTTGAGGCCGCGACAGGTGCTGCGACATGAGTACCACAGTTGGCCTGCCACAGGTACCCGAGTTGCACGAGCCTCCTGAGGAGGCTGATGCAGAGGGATGCATACAGTGCCAGATGGGCAGCAAACTGGTGCTATTCATCACAGGTAACTGTCACTGGCGCTGTGATTACTGCCCACTTTCCGAGACCCGACGCGACATCGACCACATGTTCGCTAACGAGCGGCGTTGCGAGAGTTTCGATGAGGTAATCGAAGAAGCGAGAGCTATGCGCGCCACAGGTGCAGGAATCACTGGTGGTGACCCGCTGATGGCACGCGAGAGGACGCTTGAGGGAATCAGGCGTTTGAAGGCCGAGTTCGGCTCGGATTTCCACCTACACATGTACACCAGTATTCCATTCCGCCCGGAGTGGGCCTCCGAGTTCGCCGAGGCGGGTCTCGATGAGATACGCTTCCACTTCCTAGACCTTGAAGCCGAACAGTACCGTGAAACCATAGCAGCCTGCTCTTCTACCAGTATCTTCACCGGCGTCGAACTGCCATGCGAGCCTGACAAGGAATCCGAACTGCTAAATCTGCTGGAGATTCTAAGGGAATTCGATGTAGACTTCCTCAATCTCAACGAGCTTGAAATCACAGTCGGCAACATCGATAACATGGAATTGCGCGGATTCAACCTGTCAACCGAGATAACTGCTGGCGCTGCAGGTTCAGCCGAATTGGCGCACGTAATGCGTAATCGTGTAAATGCCGCAGCGAGCGGTCTCCCTGATCCAATCGACGGAGAGACGCGAGACCCGTATGGCTACCACTTGAAGTTCTGCACCGCCGTTTACAAGGACGCCGGGCAATTGAGAAGGAGATTCCATCGTCGTGGCGAAGCGACCATAGCACCCCATGAGACGCTGACTGAGGACTCGACGCTGATGTTCGGTGCTGTATACGCTACCGAGGGGGACCAAGAATTGTGGATAGAGGAGATAGCCGAGCAGACCGACCTACCGCATAGGTTCATGCTGTGGGACCTCGATAACCAGCGCATCGAAATCCCGCTTGTCGTAGCTGAGTTGATAGCCGAGCACGTTGATGCTCCAGTCGCCATGGTGGAAGTCACACCGACCTTTGAGAGAATGGAGGTCACGGTGGTCTGGCTCAATGACAATAGATAGAGCAAACCCTTCTCGTTGGGTTCATAGAGTCTCGACTTTCGTTACCAGTCATGCCGGTTAGAATCGGAGAGCCTCAAGTCACCGGAGTTAATCCGTTCCGCAGGCTTTCAGCTTCGCAAGTCATCACTTGGAAGTCTTGCAACAGGCTCTGGTACTATACTTACATAGAGCGGTTGAAGAGCCCCTTACCGCCCCAGATCATCCGCGGTAATGCTGCAGAGGAATGCGTCTGCCGCGTTCTCAG
>DAUV01000067.1 GCA_002505325.1 Euryarchaeota archaeon UBA623
CTAGTCCTCCTCGTATGGACCGCCCTGCGTTCCAGGCCATAGATCAAGAATGCGAGAGATGATTTTCCGAGTCCCGTCTAAGTCGTCGGAAAGGCCCTCGACTCTGATGACCTCGATATGCCCATGACCCTGACTCTCCATTCCTTCTCGGATGGCATCGATCGAGTGCTTCTGATCGTACCCAAGAGCAACCACATCTGGCTTCACGACTTCTAGGATATCGAATATTGGGACTGACGGAGGGTTGCCGACTATTGCCTCATCGACCGGTTTCAGTCCCGACACCATTCGTCTGCGCAACTCATGCGTTGTGATTGGCTCGTGCTTCTGTTTGCGAACTGTGTCATCATGCGCCACGACAACGACGAGCTCGTCTCCAAGCAATCTAGCCTGTTCTACATAGTGCAGATGACCTGCATGCAGGAGGTCAAACACTCCAACTGCCATCACTCGAACCATACTTTCAATCCCCCGATGCGCATACCTGCCTCAATGCTTCGCTCATTCGCCAATCCCTAGTGCCTTGAGTATATCATCGCCTGTAATCATCGGTATTCCATGCTTACTGGCGTATCCCCTTGCATCATCCACTGAAAGAGCACCGTCTCCGTCAGGCTGTAACATCTCGGCTCCTATGGTGCAAGGTGAGTGTCCAGAGAGCCGAGCTATCGATACGGCCAATTCGGTGTGGCCTTGCCGAGATTCGAGACCCTGCGGCGACTCTCTGCAAACTGGGATATGCCCTGGGGTGCGAAACTCCTCACCGAGAGCGATGCACGCGGTCTCGCTATCAGCGCCGCTTGCAAGAAGCTCCCCTGCCAGTTCGCCAAATCTCCGCGTAGTCAGGGCTCGGTCCCTGTCAGTTATTCCCGTGTAGGTGCCTCTGTGGTTTAGTGAGACGGTGAACGCTGAGCGAGTATCGTACTGTAGGTCGTCGGTAATGAGCCGTCCGAGTACGGGATTTTCCTCGACGAGAGCGGGGTGAGTGTGTATGTCCTGCAGCCACGGTAGGCCGAACAGCTCGCCAACCTCGTTGCCGATGGCGAGGAAGAGCAGCCCGCCGCAGTCCTTGCGCAGTGTCCGCATCACTTCGGGAGTGGCAGCATCGGCAGGCCACAGAAGATCGGTCTCACATTCCCTGAAGTCCGAGTCGAATACCATCACAGGATTGCCTGCAGCGAACGCTGCGATGGCTTGCTCGACGCCCGAGGCCATGAGTAGCGGAGGGGCCTTACCTACCCGTTATTTTCGGTCACAGACCGAATCCTTCTCATGGGTCGGATATCTGGATTGGTCATGGTGGAAAGGATCGAAGTGTCAGTACCCGTCAGAGTTGACCTTGCAGGGGGCTGGACTGATGTGCAACCATACACAGGAGATTTCGGCGGCGAGGTCGTGAATTTCGCCATTAACCAGTATATTCACAGTGTGATGGAGAAGGACTCTGACGGTCGCATCAGGGTCGAGTATAGCAGTGACATTCCGACTGGCTCAGGCCTTGGCACTAGCGGCGCGATGAATGTCGGACTAATCGCCACTATCGCCGGAGGCGGTAAGAGCCCAGAGGATATTGCGGAGATGGCCTTTCAGTTTGAGGCACTGCTTGAGAATCGAGGTGGCAGGCAAGATCAGTGGGCCGCAGCGCGCGGCGGATTCAATCATCTGCTGTTCCTCGGCGACGAGGTCGAGGAAATCCCCTTTGAGCCGATGAAATCAGCTAGGAACTGGTTGCGCAAGCACTTCGTTATCGCCTACACCGGGATGGAGCACAAGTCCGGCGACATCCACTCTGGGGTCTGGGAGCGCTACGAACAGGGCGACCAGTCCGTGCTCTCCGGACTGCACCTGATTCGGGGGGCTGCTAGGATGATGGCAAATGGACTACAGGGCGACCGCAGAGAACTTGTTGTGAAGGCCCTGAAGGACGTTTGCGAGGGTGTAGATATGCTCGATTCTGCCATTCACGAACCGTTCAGGGACGTGATTTCCCCGCTTCAAGAGGCAGGGTCTGTCGTTGCTTGGAAGGCACTTGGCGCCGGGGGCGGTGGTTCAGTCGGATTGCTCTGCTCTCCAATGGGTGTCAGTGCAGCGATTTCCGCAATAGAACAAGCTGGTTGGGAAGTCATCGAATGGGACTATGACAATCAGGGTATGCAGGTCAATTGACGACTGTCGACTACCTAAGTCTCAAACACCACCTCACTTTCGTCCTACCAATGGTAGGACGCTCTGGAGCGCTGGCCGCGGCAATAGTTTTGCTCTTCCTCCTTCCTCTAGCCTCATCGACCATCGTGGCGACTCAGGAGGCAGGAGGATTCGATGTCGAGGGTGAATGGAGTGCCTCAGTTGAGCACGACGTCCACCCCTACTGGTGGCTGCACTGGAGCCGCGACAAGGACGCGAACGAACTGGATGACAGGCTTGAGTGGCTACTCGAACAGCCCGCCGAATTGCAGCAGGACTGGTGGAGAAGAGCTCCTCCGGGAAGCGCTAGGGTGTTCGTAGACTACAATCATCATCCAACCGATGCAGATGTCTTGGCGCTGGAAGATTTGGGAGTCGAAGTCACCTTCCGTTTCACTTATCTCGACACTGTCTCGGCTACTGCCCCATTCGATTCGATTCTCGACTCTAACGGCATACGGTCTTTGCCCGGAGTGGTGATGGTCGAAGACCTAGGGCTTGCCGAGCCGAATATGCACGAAGCAGTACCCAATATGGGGGTCGATGCAGTTTGGCAAGACCTCGGACTAGACGGAACAGGCTCTGTAATTGCAATTCTCGATACCGGTGTTCGAGGTGATCACGAAGGCCTCAATGACATGGATGACGACCCATTCACCTGCATCGATGACCCACCGGAACCAGATCCCACTAATCCTAATCCACCACCAGTCCCTGCGGATTGCGACCCGAAGATTATCGCCTTCTTCGATGCAGTCTTCACCGACGAAGAGCAAGATCCCGCTGAGTCGTACGATTCCGGTACCCACGGGAGTCACGTGGCGGGGATTGCCGCTGGGAGTGGCGGCGGACAGACCGACCCTGCCACCGGTCTGAGATATGTCGGAGCAGCCCCCGGTGCTTGGCTGATTAACATCCTAGCGTGTTGCGATGGCGACATCGAGGATGTCATGCAGGGGGCCCAGTGGGCGATTGACAACAAGGATAAGCACGGAATCGACATCGTGACCTCCTCACTAGGCGAGCAACAGTTCGAGATCCATGTCGACAACGACGGCAACTCCGCTTGGAGCCGTCAGATGGATATGGTGGTCGAGGCAGGAATCATCACCACACTATCTGCCGGAAACGAGTTTGGAGGGGCGACCCTAGCCGGCTGCAACACCATAGATAGCCCTGGAGACGCTAAGCTGCCTGTAACTGTAGCCAGCCTCGACAAGAACCTAGGGCTGGCCATATACAGCAGCAGAGGATACACATCAGACATGCGAGTCAAGCCGGATGTTGCGACAATAGGATCCAACATCATGGCTCCAGACGCTGCGACCAAGGACGGTTACACGGGCAAGTCTGGAACCAGTATGGCCACTCCACTGATGGCGGGAATAGCGGCCTTGATGGTACAGGCCAACCCGGATATCACTCCGACTGAGTTCAAGGACATCATCGCAGCACACTCAATTGAGCGTGAAATTGCCCTTCTGGATGACCCCGGCTTCAATGACTGCAGCCTGCTAGAGACTCGACCCGACAATGAGTTCGGTTATGGCCAAGCAGATCCTGTGGCCTTTGTAGAGGCTGCAGGAAGCATCGACCGCTCGCTGAATGTCTCGATGGACTTGGTGACGCTACAGGAGATTGGCAATGAGAGCTACATCGCCGGAACCTCATCAGGCGGAGCACCCGGTATGGGCGTAGTCGAGGTCAAGGTAGGGGGCGGAGAGTGGAAGGGCGCAGCTGACCTGTCAAAGAACGGCGACTGGGCGACTTGGAGAGTCAAACTCAACCCACACACTGAATCTGGTAATTCAACAGTCTATGCCAGATTGGTTATCTCAGAGGATAGCATCTCTCCAATCGATGCTCGCAGGGTTGTCCTCATCGACGGCCAGTCTGAATCAGGAGTAGCAGAGGGACTGATTTCTATGGGTTCATGGGTCTTCTTCGTACCCTTCGCATTTGCAATGGCCCTTCTTGGCTTCATCATGACTACTGAGAGGTGGGACAGGAAGTTCTTGGCTGCCATGCGAAAATCAGACTCACCTTCTCTTGATTTCCACCCCGGGCAAATGCTGGTTGGAGGAATAATAGCATTCTTCCTCACATTTGGCACATTCGTCAGAGGGCTTCGTAACGGTGAAGCATTGACAGAGAACAAAGCGTCACGGACAATCTCTCTGTGTATCCTTTATGTCGCACAGGGCCTACCTTCCGGCTTCGCTAACGTCGCCTTCGTTGCTTTCCTAGTAACTAATGGGATAGAGGTCGAGCAGATTGCCTTGCTATTCGCTACCGTCTATCTGCCTTGGACATTCAAGTTCATTTGGGGCCCAGTAATTGACATGGTGACTTTCCCTAAATACGGAGTAAGAAGGCCTTGGGTTCTGTTTGCTGAGACTGGCATGATTATCTCCCTTGCTACTTTGCTGATAGTCCCAGATCTCGTCGCTTCAATCGAACTGGTTACCATACTTCTGTTCATCCACAATCTATTCTCCTCTCTGCAAGATGTCAGCGTCGATGCTCTGGCTGTTGATATCCTCGAGCCGGATGAAGTCGCCACTGTGAACGGACTAATGTTCGCCTCCAAGAGGGGCGGAATCATCTTCGGCGGAGCCGTCCTTGGAATGCTAGTTGTTCCTTACGGAATTAAATCAGCAATCATGGTCCAACTGCCTCTATTGGTACTGATTATGATGGTGCCACTCTTCTTGCGTGAGAGGCCAAGTAACAGCCTGTTCCCCTGGAGCAAGAAGGAAGAGCAGGAAGAAGTCTGGTATGCTGAGACTGAAGAGGTGATTGAGGCGGAAGAAGTACTGCCCTGGGAGGCAGATCACCCGGAGGAGTTCACGCAAGCCCGCTGGGTCGCTACTAATCTCTACGAGAGCCGAATGTCTCCAGCCGCACTAGTCCTCTGGCTTAGCATCGGCTCACTTCTGATATGGGGGCTGTTCGCCATCCTGCACCAGCTTACCAGCACATATACTGGAGATTGGGCGTTGACATTCGGAGACATCGCTGCACCGATGAAGTCGATTGGTAAGTGGGGTCTGCTGGCCTCAGTATTGCTAATGTTGGCTGGATGGCTTGGAGCATCCATCCCGGATATTCGGAATCCTATGCCGGCTTCCGCCCTTGCTTCACAGACCGCTTACAACATAGTGAAAGGATTCTCTACACGCTCTTCCTTCATTCTGATATTCCTGTGCCTGCTTTCCGAGTTGTATCTGTTCACAGACCCAATCGTTGTTGACATATTCATCAACGAGGCAGGTTGGTCCCAGACCAAGTACAACGCAATTGTCGGTGGCGTAGTCATCGCCTTCATGATGTTCGGACAGATTGTGGGAGGAATGCTTGGAGACAGGTTCGGAGTCAGAGAAGTCTCAATGATTGGTTTCTCGTTGCTTGCCCTATCAAACGCATCTCTTGCTCTGATGAGCGACTACTGGACCAACACGAATCTGATGGTCGGCTACCTGTGCGTGAGGGCGGTAATCAACGGGGTAGCGTGGATTTGCGTCATCGCCGTGGCAATGAGGCTGACCTTCAGTAAGGCAGGTGGCTCGCAGTTCACCGCCTACATGTCGATGTTCAACCTCTCAGCAGTGATGGCGTATCTATTCACAGGCAATATGACTCAGAGATTCGACTACGTCACTTGCCTCTACATCGGGGGCGCGCTAACACTGTTCACTGTAGTTCTACTATGGTTCATCGACCCCGATGAGGTCGATAGGACTCTCGAGGGACGCTTTGGTGATGGTGAAGATGAGTTTGACGGGGATCTCGGAGAGAGGCCAGAGGCGTGGTATGAGGAGGATGAGACCGTTGTCACAAGTTAGTGAGCAACTAGCGTCTGCCGAGACAGACTTCCTGTTGTTCAGCCAGACCATCTGTCCTTACTGCACTCGCGCAGAGAGGACTCTGGATGCGCACGGATTCACCTACACCGAGGTCAACCTCGACCACTACGAGGGACTGAGGGAGGATGTTGTGGCCGAGACAAGGCACAGGACCGTACCGGTCGTTTTTGATTTGAGGGGCGACGAGCCCGTGTTCGTTGGCGGCTCAGATAACCTACTGGAGTATCTCTAGAGAGTCCAGGAACTGGTAATGCCTCCTGCAATAATCAGTCGCAGGTAAGTGTCGCCGGTGAAACTTGCTGTCAGAGTATACTCTTCTGATGGGTAAGGTATCGTACCTAGGGTACCGCTCTCACTAGCGCCTGGTCCCCAGACCCTCTCTAGGGCCGAGATGGAACCGTGATCCCTCAGAGTTAGTGTAATGCTCGAAGAACCCGAACCACAATTCGCATCGAGGAAGTAAATCATCTCGTCCCATTCTCCGTCATTAGGGTGGTCGCTGACGAAGAAAGTGTCGCGGATTTCAATATCAGGCCCAGTGTCTTCCCAGATGTCGGAATACAGGTCACCTCCACGCACGAAGTAAACATCGCCGGAGTGCCCAACTCCGCTGGTGGCCAGCATCATCCTCATCTGTTCGACATCCGAGTCGTCGGTCCAGATGAATGAGGAGAAGAACTGGACATCCTTGTCGTATAC
>DAUV01000088.1:0-2174 GCA_002505325.1 Euryarchaeota archaeon UBA623
TTCAACCTCTTCCCACACCTGACCATCATGGAAAACATCACCCTAGCCCCGATGAAGGTCAAGGGGATGCCCAAGAGGGAAGCCGAGGACAAGGCGATGGAACTGCTCGAGAAGGTCGGAATACCAGAGCAGGCCTACAAGTATCCGAGTGGGCTTTCCGGCGGACAGCAGCAGAGGGTCGCTATCGCTCGCGCATTAGCGATGGACCCGAAGATAATGCTGTTCGACGAGCCGACCTCGGCTCTCGACCCGGAGATGATTAAGGAGGTCTTGGATGTCATGATTGATCTCGCGAAGGAGGATGTTACAATGATTGTCGTTACTCACGAGATGGGCTTCGCAATGGCTGTCGCAGATAGAGTCATTCTGTTTGACGAGGGAGAACTTGTCGAGCAGAACACTCCTGCTGAATTCTTCGACAACCCGCAGCACAAGCGGACCAAACTGTTCTTGGAACAAATCCTATGATTGCCCCGTTAGCCGTGCAATAGTATATCGGGTCGAGATTACAGCGAATATCGTATGAGTTGCCTTGATGGTTTTCCAAACGGTCTCGAATTGACCTACGCCTGCGCCTCGGAATTAATGGAGACGGGACCGGTTTCAGCGCTGCTGATAATCGTCATCGGCACCCCTCTCATCAAGATAGCCAAGAGATACCTCAGGAAACTGTTCGACAGGACCGAGTTCGACGAAGGGCTCGAAAATTTCATGTTCCGCATCGCCGGTGTTGCAATGTGGGCCCTTGTCATACTGACAGCCGCCAATGAGCTCGGCATCAACGTCACCGGAATCGTTGCCGCGCTGGGTATCTTCGGCCTGGCTGTGGCCTTCGCCGCTCAAGACACGATGGAGAACGTCATCGCTGGTATCTTCATCATCGTCGACAGGCCCTTCCGGGAGGGCGAGCGCATCATGCTACCCAAGAAACTGGGAGGAATCTACAGCAGTTGGGGCGATGTCAAGGAGATTGGCCTACGCACTACTCACGTCCGCTCTACCGACGGGGTGATGCTGACAATCCCCAACAAGTTGCTGACAAAGGACGCCGTGGCAAACTTTAGCCACCGCAGCGATATGGAGCTGCGCGTACGCATACGACTGGGCGTTACACCGACATGGAAAAACGTCACCAAGGCCGAGGAGATTGTCGAGGATATCGCTGCCAACCATCCCGACATCAGCCAGAAGCCAAAGGTACCGGAGGTTGTGCTGAGGGATTTCGGAGATCACGAAGTCATCATGGAGGTTCGCTACTATGTCGACAACGCGCGCAAGATGAGGCCCTCGAAGTCGTTCTTCGTGACCGAGATACTCCGTCGATTTGAGGAGGACGGAGTTAAACTCTCAATCCCTGCGAGTATCCAGATGAACGCAGATGTGGACCTCGATGATCTTGGCCTCTAGGGCTCGATCCAGTGAGCCACTCCATCGTGGATGGTCCTGCGAAAGGTCAGCAACTGAAGAGTAGGTCCGCTTAGATCGACGGTGACCCTAGCACCTCTGGTGAAGTGCGTCTCGTCCCAGCCATCACTGACGATGTAGCCACGGTGCATGTCGCTTGTTATTGCCGTGGCCTCGTCAGTCCAGGCCCAGTATGATCCGTCGTCATCCCTTGAGTCGCGAGGCAAGTCTCTCGATGCGAACAGGTACCACGAGTCAAGTTGTTTGAGCGGGAATGTCGTACCCTCGATATCCACGACGTGCCGGAACCACGCCCCCTGGCCGAGGAAGGTGGAGAACAGGCAGCCCGATGAACGTTGTATCACGTCTATCGCGGCTGCGCTTCCAGACTCTCCCCTCTGCAACCTGTATCTCGAGGGCTGGTACTGGTGCGTGTTAGCAATGATGAGGTCGTTCAGTGCTGGGTCTGAGAGAATCCTCTTGCCACTAGTCGTCACAATCTCTGCCTGTAGCCTAGGCAGCACGTTCACTATCGCATCTCCGTCCAAGGCAATCCTGATGTCGGAATCGAAGTGCTCAGGGTCGCTTCCCATGTAGAATCCGTACGAGCCGTCCTCATCATCGTCCTGTGGGTGGCTGTTTACTCCCATCACAGGGGTGTCGGAGTCAATAGAGTGGGCAATTGAGGTTAGGGTCCCGTCACCTCCGAGTATGATTACGAGATCACGGCCTGCGAAGTCCTCTCTCCTGACTTTCTCTCGAGCCTTGAA
>DAUV01000088.1:2557-3303 GCA_002505325.1 Euryarchaeota archaeon UBA623
TCTCAAGCGATTTGTCATGCACATCTTCGAAATTCTTCTTGTAGACGACGAGGATGTCCGTGGCCATCTATGCGCACTCCCTGCGCCCCTTGCTCCGTGGGCGTCCCATATAGGCGCGACGCAAGAGCGAACACCCCATTCGAATGACCGCTGTCGCATAGACTCATCACCCCCACTCGCCCGCAAGCGGCCGTGAGAGGCATCATTCTGACTGTCTTCGTGCTGCTCTGCCCTCTGTTGGCAGGGTGCCTCGCAGTTCCCGAGGACACCTGTTCTGAAAGCGAGTGCTTCCCACTGGATTCGGTAGCGCTTTCGGAACTCCTCGCCGCCCCTGGTGCCTTTGATGTACTCTCATACGCGGAGGACTTTGAGCGCCTGAGGGTCGAGACATCCACTGTTTATGGCAATCAAGGACAGTTCGCTGAGATCCACTGGAGTGTTGCCAAGGACGATACGGCAAATCTGAGATCGATAGCGATGAGATTCACTGTTGGCACCTCAAGTATGGACAGCGAAGTCATCGAGGGGCAGCATACCACCAATATCAGGGTCGGTGGCGACTGGTACGAGGGCCGTGACGCGATTCCGCAGTACGCCGACCCGTTCGTAGAACTCGCTCAGCTTTCCAATGAACAACCCGAAGGGATGTGGCCGCCATTTGGCTTCGATGTCGCATCGGTAGCAGAACTAGATTGGACAATTTCGGGAGACTTGCTCTCACTGCAACAAATCGCCACAGCCAGCAA
>DAUV01000088.1:3698-8574 GCA_002505325.1 Euryarchaeota archaeon UBA623
TACTCGGGTGACGAGGAGCAGTTCACTCTCAGGGTCACCACAGGCGATGATGTGGCTATATCGCTGCAGGAAAATCTCCCTCGCACGTCAGTGGAGTTCAGTCTGGATGCAGAACCAATCCAAGTGGGTGATATCACAGTCTGGTCCGGCCCAGTTCCTTCTGGGATGGATTCGGACATAGAGCCGTCCGAACTGGAGTTCCATGGCATCTCAGAAGAAGGAGGAGATGCGGTTTCGGTAGCTATGATGAGATTAGATCAAGGAACTTCCAACATCACACTGGATGATGGCACATGGTGGGAGTTCACTTGGATTGACTATCTCTCACGAGGATATTTCTCCCACAGTGACTTGTATCATATTAGTACCAACGCGACAGGCCAACTTAGCGTAGCACTCTATGATTCGTGGGCTCAGCAGTGGACTGGAGGTCCGCTGCAGGGTGAATGACTCTTGGGCCCGATGAGTATCTTCAAACGCCAAATCGGAAACGCTCGGGCATGACTGAGAGCAGCCATCCTCTGATGCGACTACTCTCGCATCTCAGACACTACAGGAGCATGGTGCTGCTGGCCTCCCTGTGTTCGGTACTCAACAAGGTCTGGGATCTAGCCCCGCCAGTTTTGATTGGCATGGCCATCGACGTTGTCGCTACCCGAGAGGATTCGTTTCTCGCCCAGATGGGGTACCCGGATGTCTATGACCAGTTGTACATACTCACGGGCTTCACCGTGATTATCTGGGTGCTAGAGTCGATGTTCCAGTACTTTTACGCCGTTCTGTGGCGCAATCTGGCGCAAACCGCGCAACATGAGTTGCGAATGTCAGCATATACTCACATTCAAGATCTCGAGATGCAGTGGTACTCTGAGCAGTCTACGGGCGGTCTGATGGCTATAATGAACGACGATGTCAACCAGTTGGAGCGCTTTCTCGACCAGGGTGCAACCGACCTGCTCCATGTAGCTACTACTATCATTGTAGTCGGCGCGATTATGATATCAGTTGCACCCGAGGTCGCACTCCTAGCCATCCTTCCCGTGCCTATCATAGTCACGGGCTCGTTCATCTACCAGCGAAAGATAGGCGTTCGTTACACCAAGGTGCGCGGCAAGGTGGCAGACCTGAACGCGTTACTGAACAACAACCTTCACGGTATCACGACAATCAAGTCATTCACCGCAGAGGATCGCGAAGTCGAAAGGGTGAGTGAGGCCTCGACCTCTTACAGGGACGCGAACAAGGAAGCAATCCGCCTGTCTGCATCCTTCGTTCCGATAATCCGCATGGCCATACTGTTTGCCTTCACTGCAAACATGTTGGTAGGCGGCTGGTTCGCTTTGGACGGGCGTATCGGTCTCGGCGCGTACTCTGTCATCGTATTCATCACCCAGCGTCTTCTATGGCCTCTAACCAGACTCGGCGAGACCTTCGACCTATATCAGCGGGCTATGGCTTCAACCTCTCGCGTACTGGATCTCCTAGACACTGAGATTGGGATAGTAGAGGGTGAAACTCATCTCGACTCGGTCCGCGGTGAAATAGAGTTCAGCGATGTTGGATTCTCCTACCCGAATCGCGAAGTGGTTCTGAACGACGTCGGCCTGACGGTGCCCGCTGGCAAGACGGTCGGATTGGTTGGCTCGACGGGCTCGGGCAAGACTACCCTAGTACGCCTACTACTGAGGTTCCACGATCCCGACTCTGGTATAGTGAAACTCGATGGCCACGATGTCAGGGAATTGACTCTGGAGTCTCTCAGAGGCTCCATAGCTCTGGTCAGCCAGACCACTACTCTGTTCCCCGGCTCGGTTCGTGAGAATGTGCGCTACGGTGACCCAGATGCCGATGAGCAAGCGGTCATCGAGGCAGCCCGCATAGCAGAGGCGCTGAGTTTTATCGAAGATTTACCAGACGGCTGGGACACCGATATCGGTGAGGGAGGCCACAGGCTCTCGGGTGGCCAGCGCCAGAGGATAGCTATCGCCCGAGCAGTCCTAAAGGACGCACCAGTGCTGGTGCTTGATGAGGCGACAAGTAACGTCGACAACGAGACCGAGGCAGCCCTCAAACGCTCCATCGAGAGGATATCTGTGGGCCGCACCACACTCATCATCGCCCACCGCCTGTCCACGGTGCGCAACGCGGATGTAATCGCCGTCATTGGTGAAGGAGCAATCTCCGAAACAGGGACGCACGAGGAATTGCTGGAAAGCAATGGCCTCTACTCACGACTATGGGCCGTTCAGACTGGTGAGGCATCTGCATGAGTGAAGATAGGGGCTTACCAAGACTCACAGAACTCGCCAAGACAATCGGATTTGAGATTACCGAGTTCAGTGAAGGATCGTGCGTTGTTGAGTGCACAATTCGCGAAGATCATCTGAACATGGGAGGGGTGGCCCATGGGGGCATACACGCCACTCTACTAGACTCCGCGATGGGAGGAACTCTAGTATCCACTTTGGCAAAGGAGGAATGGTGCGCCACCGCACAGATAGACATCTCTTATCTCAACGCAGTGGGAACGGGAACTCATTTGATAGCCACGGGAGAAGTCATTCGCAGGGGCAGGAACCTAGCCCATATGGAAGGCCGGCTGACTGCTGAAGACGGGACTTTGGTGGCTACTGCGAAGGGAATCTGGGCTATTTGGATTGTACGCTCTAGTCCAAAAAGAGAGTGATGGGCCGGGAACAGGTTAATTTCCTCCTTGCTTCTCGGATTACTGATGGCAAGGGCAAACTCTCCACTCTTCTTCTTAGCGGGTTTCACACAGTTGTTCATAGGATCTTCTCTGGCATCAGATCCATCTCTCGCACTGCTCGGAGCGATTCTAGAGATAACAGGAGGGAGTTCGGTACTGGTTGGCATATACCTGCTGATTTTCGTTGCCAGGCACCACAAGGAGTTCTCTGAGTCATACAACAAGATCGAGAATTCTGTGATGTCTAGAGAGGATACTGGACAGCTCCATCGTGTGGATCCGAAGCCAGCTTCCAAGACGTTTGTCAATGTCGTCTTACCAAGCATTCTTTCATTCATAGCAGCATGGGCATGGCTAGCCAACTAGTAGGTGAGGCATGGATAAGCCCAAGCAGGGCCTCGAAGAGATGGTCGATCGCGTCATCGACAATCCCGCATACGATATGCTCGGAGGGTACCATATGTTCCTCCGCAGAGTTACCATCCCAATTCTCCTCGTTCTAATCTTCATGATTGTATATGATTTTCTTCTAGGGTATCTTTCAAGTGACCTCACACTGATTCTGAGTGCATTAGTAACTGGTCTTTCAGTTGGGCCAATTATTGGCCTTGAGACATATCTAGCTATGCGTCGACAGGGGAAATGACCTACTCACTGCCTTTCCTCATCATGCCGCCGAATGGGTAAAGGGGGGGTGCCCTCCCTTTCACGGCAATGGGATTGCTTGATTCGTTCGATATCTTTGAATTTCTAGGTTTTGGAGAAGCCACCGGACTTGAGTTACTGTTCGCCGCCTCAGCCTTGGTTGGAGGAATTCTGTTTGTATTGTGGTTCGCTCTGATGATGATTGGCGGAGTGGCTGCGGACATATTCGAAGGGCTCCTTGGGATGGAAGGGGTCGGCGATCTTGGGGCCGACGCTTCGTTCAAAGCGCTAACTTTCCAAGGCCTCATGGCCTTTCTGATGTTCTTCGGTCTCGCCGGACTTTACACTTTGAAGTCGACCGAGACTTCGACGATTGCCATCGCAGTAGGTGGAGCTGCTGGTTTTGCATCCATGTACGGCACTGGAAAGTTATTCCAGTTGTTTATCACCCTACAATCTGATGGAACAGTTGAGATTTCGGAGGCTGTTGGATCCACTGGAAGTGTATATCTCAGAATCCCTAACAACGGCGCTGGGCAGGTTCAGGTCAACTTTGGCGGAAGTATGAGGACGATGAACGCTAAGTCACACGACAATACTGATATTGACAGCGGCGTTTTCATAGAAGTAGTCGACACGATAGGCGATATTCTCGTAGTAAAAAGAAAGTGAGAAAACCCTTAGGAATTGATTTTCCTAAGTGCGCAGGGAAAGCCTTCATGACCTCATGAGCCCTCTTGGGGTTAGAGGCGATGCTGAATGGCTGATTCTGGGGCACTTTTGACGACAATGATATTTGCGACTGTACTGGTACTTGTGGCGGTGACGATTTTCTTTGCACAACGCTACAAGAGGTGCCCACCCGACAAGGTGATGGTCATCTATGGACGTACTGACAAGGGCCGTTCGTCGAGGACCATACACGGAGGTGCAGCGCTAGTCTGGCCACTAATACAAGATTACGCGTACCTACCTCTTACGCCGATTACAATCAACATCGATCTGAGGAACGCGTTGTCCCAACAGAACATCCGAATCAACGTTCCTAGCACCTTTACTATTGGCATCAGCATCGAGGAGAATATCATGCAGAATGCTGCACAGAGGCTACTCGGTTTGAAGATGGAAGACATTGAGCAAATGGCTGAAGAAATCATCCTTGGTCAACTACGTCTTACTGTCGCTTCACTCACCATTGAACAGATCAACCAAGACCGTGATTCGTTCCTCGAGGACATTAACCACAACGTCGAGAAGGAGCTTGAGAAGGTCGGTCTGAAGTTGATTAACGTAAACATCGTCGACATCACCGACGACTCTGACTATATCGAGAGTATCGGTAAGAAGGCAGCAGCGACTGCGGTAGAGAATGCCCGCGTTGATGTAGCCAACGCCGAGCGCGACGGTGCTATCGGTGCTGCACAGGCTGACAAGACCCGAGAGATTCAGGTCGCTGAGAATGTGGCTGAGGCCTCCAAAGGACGCAAGGCAGCCGAGGCTGATCAACGTGTTTACGTCGAGGGT
>DAUV01000124.1 GCA_002505325.1 Euryarchaeota archaeon UBA623
AAGTGGGCAGAGAAGGGGAAGGAATGTGGTGTCGACGGTCTAATTTGCGTCAATGATCGTGCTGGAGGCCATTTGGGGGATATGTCGATGGCAGAGATGTACGAGGAACTCCGTGATATGGAACTCCCACTAATCTGCGCCGGAGGAATCGGTAGCGAGCAGGAACTCAACAGAGCCCTCGAATTAGGCTATGATGGAGTACAGATGGGAACGAGGTTCATCGCAACCACCGAGTGCAACACTCCCGAGGACTATAAAACAGCAATCGTGGATGCCGGCGAGATGGATATAACGTGGACCAATAGACTCACAGGAGTGCCAATTTCTGTCATCAAGGCCCCTGGCTTCAAGCAAGACAATTCATGGCTAATGCGCAGGCTCTTGCGCAGCAGATTCAAGCATACTGCTAGGATGTTGTTGAATGCGAATTCATTCATACGACTGAGATATCTCTCCAGAAGTAAGAGCAAAAACACTGCTAATAAGAAGAAATACTACTCTGCCGGCAAGAGCGTCGAGACAGTCCGCAGTATCGAATCGGCAACCACCATCATGCAGCGTTTGGGTGGTTCCTTGAATTCCAATCCAGAGCTCGTCGGAAATTCACAGGACCCTGTCGTTTAGCTGTTGGGCATCACCCACAACACCGAATCCATATTCTTCTTCTAGCGCCCGTGATACCAGCCTAAAATCGGAGTCTCGAGTGGCTACTAGGACACTACCCACATCGGATATGCTCGTTGATGCGAGGGCCGCTGCGTCCAGCATGATATCACGGTCTCCCTTCTCAGGATAGATGTCCTCTCCTCTAATCGAAGTTCTCATCGGAGTCTTACCCCCTCTCCTCTTCTGCTCATCCACTTGCTGGAAGACTTCTCTGTGGCCGAGCAGAAAATCTTCCAAATCAATTTCCTCTCCACTTACTCTAATGGGCTGACTCCATGAATCGAAGGCTTGGCAAATAGATTCAACTCTCTGCATCAAGAAGGCATCATTGACCATTTCAGACCATATCGCCTTGTCGATATAGGTATCCGAAAACATCCTCAGCACAGAGTCGGGGTTCTTGACGCGATGCATGAACTCCCCTCTAGCAGCTGGAGGAATGTGAAGCAGAATCCTCCCTTCCCCCGCACGTCGACGGAGCATCCAGTGGAAAGCCCTCTCTACTGTCCAATTGAGGCTACCTAGGCTATCTGCTGATAGTTCCTTGAGCAAGTCGTCTTTGAGGGCCTCAATCAGGATATTCGTATCGACCATGATGAGAGGCTTCAGGGACAGATTTCTGAGAGATCTCCTCTGTTTCACCGGAATGGTACCACTGTGGCTCACGAAAAGAGCGCGCTGACTCTTTTTCAGTGTGCTAGACTGCTTAGCATCCAGATCCCCTGAATTGATGGCCTTCTCCAGCATTCGTAATCCATTGATGGGGTCAGTATCGGCTACCTCCATAGCGAGAATCGTAATCTCACGAGGGTCCTTCTTTCCTCTCATCTCAATCATAAATCTCCTCTCTAAATCGGTCTGTCTACTAGCCTTAGATGTCCGAACCTCCTGTAGAGCAGCCCTGACCCTACCTTGGAAAGGGTCTGGCGGCAACCCATGCTCGTCTGGGTATCTGTACAATCCTTCCAGAACTTCGACTCTCCTATCTCTGATACTTCCCAAAGCACCGTTCCGAGAGTCCTCCTCCTCTTGGGCTGCGAATTCGATGAGCCCCGTGCTTGCGGCGGAAGTGTCACTGTCTTCGTACCTCTTACAGGTTCTGAGGTAGAGTTTGAAGCGTTTGGTGACTGAGCTCGATAGGGCTGGATGAGCATCCACCAAGGAGACCGCTTCCCTCCATCCGGCGGCATGTGCAAACTCAATCAATGACTTTCGTAGAACCAGAGCCGAGCGTTCGAAGTCCAGCCTCAGTTTCATAGCGGCGTCCTTGTAAGCTCGAGCCGCATTCAATCGATCTCCACTGGCGCGCAGGATAGCCGCCCTAACAATTTGAAACTCGGCACACGTCTTGTCATGCTCACGATACCAATTCTCTAGGGCGGCGACCCCGAGATTATGCTCGATGACCAGATTAGTCACGGCTGCAATTGTACGCATTGCAGCACCATCTAACTCACACAATTGGCCGAGAGATTCTACAGCCCTACTCTCTCTTTCCCCTACACCTATCTGGAGATCCATTGCAGCGCGATTCAGCTGCAGCGCGATGATTAGAGCATCGAACAGGCGCTTCTCCAGATGATTCAGTTCTGCCCTCCGGATGGATTCCTGCAGATTCTCTATCTTACTCTCTCTTACGACCCCGTCCCCATCAGGAGATAGGGCCCTTCTGACCTCATTGAGAGATCGGAGTCCATCAGAATCCAGTTTATCGTGAACGGAATCCATGTCTCGAGGGAGCCCATCTAGTAGAGAGATTAGAGCGATAGAGGCATCAGAGAGGACATCGTCTCCAGCCGAATTGTCAATTGAACTCAAGGCGGTCTTCCGTAGTTCAGCAAGGGAACTCCTATCGATTCGTGAGTTGCCAGAAAGAAGATGCCACGACATCAACATCCTGTGAGGGTATGCCATAGACAGAGAAGGATCTCTCTCGAAGGCTGCTACGAGACCCTCTATGTCAGCGGCTTTGGTGAATATATTCAAAATCTCATCAGTGTATCTGATTGATTCTAACTCCCACATTTTACGCGCCGCCTGCAGTCCAATCTGAATTGGTGCTCCTTCGTGTCTCATTACCATGAGCAAACCACTTTCGTCCATCGAGACAATCGATTCGTGTAGGCCCCGAGTCAGAATTTCTGACTCGACCTCAGATAGGATATCCAGAGCGGTTGAGGCGTGTTCACCATTGCTGAAAACCGCGCCCTCTGCGAAACCGAGCGCCTCGTCCATATTGCCCTGAGAGACCAGACTTGAGGCGACCTTCCATCTGAGTGGGCTTGGTAAGGACTCCCCTACACGACTGAGAACCTCAACTCCATTCAGTAGGTCAGTCGTAGAAAGTTCAACGGAGCAGGACTCGACATTTCTCCAAGCAGAGACTCTGAGCGCCTCAGATAATTCATCGGCACCTTCCTGGTTGGCGCATGCCCTCCATTCCGAAAAATCCCCAGAGCGAATTCCAATTAGCATTGAGTGTCTATTGGCTAATTCACTGATAGCCCCTCCTTTGAGGCTCCCGAGGACCTCTATGGCGGTGTCTTCGGAAACCGAAGCGAGGAGGATACCTTCGAGGAGCGCTCCCTCACCACTTAACTCCCTCAGAGATGGCCTCATCCAGCGCATCCACATACCCGGCCTTGTTCGGCCACCTGTCAGATCCTGCCTGATGCTCTGGAGTGCGTGGTCCTGTTCGGAATTTGTTGTGAACGGCAGTTCCATCGACAACCACTCTCTGAGACGGGCGCGATCGAGTGGGTCGAAGCAAGCTGCATCCACCCAATCTCCTGAGTCAATGTCCCTATCAGCGGATTCGATTATTGGGAATTGTGCCATCTCGGCTATCAGCGGGGCTTCTCTGGCAAGCATCCTCCAGACTGGGTGTATACCCTCTTCACACTCGGAGCGAAGCCCCATCATCTTCGAGTCCAGCGACGAGTCCCAAGAAGTACCTAATTTTCCCTTATGGGCACATAGAACAGCGAGCTTGTAGGCTGCTGAAGCATCTGAGGCGAGTGCATCGGAGGGCCCCGCGAGCCGGTCATCCATACTCTTGACCCTGCCCCTCCCTCCCCTTCGCCCAATTCTTTGAGGTCGAGAACGATCTCGACCTACACCGCCATCAACCCCAACTCCTTCGGGCGCCGCCTTGTTAGCCGCGAGGAAGGCCAAAGCCCTCCATTCAAAGGGCAGCAGTGACCACGCTCTGGGTCGCTGAATGGCCTTCCTGCGTCTGCCTACATCATCTCCTGCTCTTTGCAGGAGGTCTAGACACTCGTGAAGATAATCCTCCATCGGACGACCTCGGGGGTTATCTCCAGGCACTTCCATTCATCAACACATCGCCTTGCATAGCAAGGCGTTCGTAGAGAGAACTCAAGGCATCGCAGCCGCAGCACGACTCGTGGACCCCGTCAACACCGCAGTGCTACTTCTGCACCCAATCACAGCACTGGTCCTCATCTGGTTGTTTGTCAAACAGCGCCGCTGGAGACAACAGAATCTGTTACTGAGGAGCACAGAGAGAGCTGCGGCCTTGGATGCCCACCAAGCAACCGGTGACAAAATGATGGCAGCGGTCATCGGTGTGATTGCACTTGCATTCGGTGCGCACGTTGCGAGAGCCAGTCTCGAAGGCCTCGAACCGACAGCCTACTTAGTTCCCGGACACTTCCATGGATGGGCCGGGCTGCTCGGACTTTTGTTCATGATTACCCTGTGGAGAGCGGGTCGTAAGACACGCGATCTGAAGTCTCAGAAGAAATCATTCGCTCACAGTAAGGAATTTCATGGGAGAATCAGCGATGTGATGTTGTTGTTGGTGACAATCCACGCTTTCCTCGGTTTCCTATACCTACTCAAAATCCTATGATCATCGTTCTGCCCACATCTCGAGCCAGACCGCCAGATTCCCCTCGATATCATCGTTAGTCACCACTCGTGAAACCCTAGCACCGTTCTCGAGCGCCTGTACTCTACAACCACATGCGTTGGCATGACCCCCTCCATCGGAATCGAATCTGGTTGCAAGCTTGGTCAGGTCGTAAATTCCCCCGGTTGTGTGGAGGAACGAGTTAGTGTAAAATGAGGCAGATACAGGATACCTATCTTCTTCTCCGAAGGAGGCCCCAACATCACCGTGGACAACTAGGCATGCGTCACAATCTTCTCCTACCAGGGCGGTAATGTGGTAGCCATTCGAACGTAGTCCACGATCCTCAAGCCTCACTATTGCCAATCGGTCCACAACTTTGATACTCTCTGAAATCACAGTATCCATCTCTTCCTGCCGCCGCCGCCTTTTGGCAAGAGCGGGAGCGACTTTGGGGTCAGAGAGAATGTTTCTCACAGAAACACCCTGCTGCAAGGCTTCGAGGATATGGAGGGCCAAGCCAGACTCAACATCAATTAGTCGACCCAGCCATATCATCGGGTGGTCGGAGCGGAACTCCTCACGGGTGATGCCACCACCATCCAGTTTGTCGACCCAGACCAGCATATCAGTCAAATCACTGAGGTCGGTATTGGCTACTAGCAGATCGTAGGCAATACGGGCAGCCGAAGGAGCCTGCCTCCAGACCACAATCACACCATCATCGTCATGCTCGGTGGGGGCGTTGGACTGGTGATGGTCGATACTCAGCCCGCATTTCGGATGGCGTGGCAGGTCGCATACTGCTGTATGCCTGTCCATGTAATCGTCCAAAAGACCAGCACGTAGCTCCCCGGGATGACCAAAAACAACCTCGGCTTCGGGCCACCAACGCCTCAGAATTGCTCCTGTGACCACACCATCGAGATCACTATCTGTGACAATCCTACGGATATCCAGAGACAGTGATTCACCGACCATCTCAGTAACAACCCTCGCCTCCCCCACATTGTGCTTTCTGTCTGTGGGTTTGAGAATCCCATTGCCTCAGAATAGCGTTCACGGTGGCAATTGAGATATGCGTGGCCGTTATGCGCAACCATATGGAGACTTCATGTGGCTTCATCTTACTCAATTATGACAGCGTACTCCTCCTGCAGTATCCACAGGGTCATTGGAGCTTCCCGAAGGGGCACGTCGAGGAGGGCGAGACCAATCACCACATCACAGCCTCGCGCGAACTCGCCGAAGAGACCGGAATAGTCGATATCAGTATCGATGACAACTGGGCGACCCGGACACAGTACACTTTTCGGAGAAGGGGTAAGATGGTGCCCAAGCAAGTATACTGGTATATTGCCGAAACCAGCGAACTCGAAGTAACCCTTTCTCACGAGCACACTAACTACATGTGGCTCGACTTCGATGGAGCTGAGACACAATTGACCTTCGAGCAGGAGAAGGATATCCTACGGTCTGCCAGAGAGCACCTGAGTCATGCTGGGAAAGTGGATTAAGATTAATCTTCGCGCTTGCCAAGAGGAGTCCAAAGCTCCTCTTCCTCACCAGTCATTCTGGTAATCCATCTTCCGAGCACGAACATCCAGTCTGACAACCTGTTTAGGTAGGATATTACTTCATCGCGAACTGCACCATCGCCATCTATATCACGCATCGAACAGGCATGTCTCTCAGCCCGGCGAGCAACGGTTCTAGCTACATGTAGCGTTGCTACGGGAGGTGAACCAGTGGGCATTATGAAAGACTCTAGAGGGTCTAAATTTTCCAGCCAAGAATCCATCTCGGTGACCAAGCGGTCGCCCGCATCTGATCCAATGAGAACCATCTGTTCAGGCAATTTCCCCGGCGTGCATGAACACTCTCCTCCTACGTCGAATAACTCCTGTTGGACTCGTCCCATGGCTTCGTCAGCGGAATTTCGAGAATCTATCGAGATGCCTGGCATGCGGTTAAGTTCCATCCTCACAACACCGACCTGCGAGTTAACCTCGTCTATCGTCCCGTACAGCCTGACTCGAGGATGTTCCTTGCCTACTTCAGTACCATCCAAAAGACGGGTTTTACCACTGTCACCGGCTCCGGTGTGGACCTTGGTAATTCTAACCATGCTGTTCTCCGATTCGGCTATGTGCTATCAATCGTCCCGAATCGTAGCTGACTGGATTTGACCCAGAGCATCCTCAATCGCTTCAATCCATGACTGGTCTACCGACTCCCACCCGCCAGCCTTCTCGAGCTCGACGACATGTTCTTGCTCAGCCTCGGTTTCACCCGCATGACGGTGAATGAGAACAAGTGCAGCATGACTCATTGTATTGATCCACGGGTCCTCCATATCCCACGAACGCTCGAAGTGAGCAACCGCTCCGTTCGGACCACTAATCAGGCCACGTCGGACCTGCCTAAGTCCAGATTTTGACCAAGAAATTCCCTGTACTCCAACCACGAGACCTCTGAATGCTAAGTATATCTCTAGCATGACGAGAAGTGAGGCGACAGAGAAAGAACCTATCTGCTCAATCTGACCCATTCCCGACCATCGGTCCACCATCAAACTGGTCGCACCAATACACAATAGGATGCCTCCAAAGGGAGCAACAATCACGTCGTTTCGTAGCATCGACATCTGAATCACCCCTATGACCACGGCAACCCCTCCAACGACTGTGGCTGCCACCGCCGGGACCGACTCACCCGTCTCCCTAGGAGCAGTGGTGGATAACCAGAGGATGGCCCCCGTCACAAGCAATACTAGAGCGAACCTACTACTAATCTCAGGGAAAGGTTGGTGCCGAGAGTAGTTGAACACGGCGATACCGAGACCGACGAATAAAGCAATCCAGAATAGCATGAAATCACTCCTCCAAGGACTCTTCACGCCACCCTGGATTCCAAAAATCCTCATTGTCCAGCCACTCCAACCAAGTCCCTGCATCCGCTTGGAGCAGCTTGTAGGCTCTGCGCTCGAGTCCATCCAGCAGTGAGGAGTCCACCTCCTCTCTGTCACGGGCCTCGTTCCACTCGGCCCGCATCGCGCTGACTTGACGCTGACCTTCTTTGTGATTGTCGTAGTAGCGCTCACAGATCCCCCTAAGGTCTTGAATCCACATCCTAGCTCCACGCATATGAGGCTCCTCTCCGAGAACCTTCTCCTTGCGCTTGAACGGCCACCATCCCATCTCTATCGATACTTCCGCTACAGCCGACTTTCTTGATGCTTTGCGAACCGCTCAAGTTGCAGGTCTGACCCGAAGTGGCATGGGCCGCATAGTCGTGCACCTCCATGGCGCAGCGAAGAACACCTCTCATCGAGCATCTATTTCGGACTATTCAGCGAGGCTGAGAGGCGAGGGTGTGAGGATAATCGAGCACAGCGATAGAACCACTGCACAGGGTTACTTGGAAGAGGTACTCAGAGGCTCAGAAAACAAATTTGTAATACTCTTGCAGGAGAGTGGTGAGATGCATGACAGCGATACCTTCGCCTCGACTTTCGGACACTGGCGACTGTCACGAGAGGAGACCCATCTGGTGGTCGGCCCCGCCGATGGATTCGGCGATGCCGGGACGGACCACAAGGCAATATCACTAGGTCCTTTGACCATGCAGCATGAGCTCGCTGCCGTAGTGTTACTGGAGCAACTCTACCGAGCCACCACAATCATCAGAGGGGCCCCCTATCACAGAGGCTGACCCCCATCTCAATTCTCGAAACATCAGAATAGGATTGGCACGGGCCATGATACCGAACGTACTTCGGTGATACGCACGCGCACACGCGAGGGGTTCTGTTGATAAGCAGGCCGAATTTGACGGAGCACTTCGGGGTCGAAAGATGGACGATAGCAAAGTAATGATTGGCGATAGAAAGAGGAGGAACACTGCAATAGCAATGGTGGTGCTAATGCTGCTGAGTACGCAGATGTACAACATGCTAAACTTCGAAGACGAAGATCCAGAAGAATCTGTTTGGGGTGCTGTTCCACACAGGACTGCGTACCAGCAGATGAATCAGGCATCGGGTCCTATGTCCGGAGACACACAGGGCCAACCCGCTACCGAGTTCGCTTTCGATCAAGCGAGTTTCACCGACCCGTCGTATCATGACCCAGCATCAATCTATGGCCAAGTATCCAATCCAGCAGCCCTCAATCTTGATCCCGGATACGGCTTCTTCCTTGAGGAGACTCAGACCGAGGACCACGACAACGACGGAATCGACGATTTGAACGATCTCGATGACGACAACGACGGAATTGTAGATCTTATAGAGCGCTTCGACGGATGCTACGGCACCGATCCCTTCGACCACGACAACGACGGCACCCTAGACGAATTCGATTGGGATGACGACAACGATGGCATACTTGAGGGGCCTATTGACTACTCACAGGGAGCCGATCCTAGGAACGTCAGCGCTGACCGCTATGTAGATCCAGATACAGTTCACCCTTGGACCGGAACCCCTGTAGGAATCGGCTACCGAGTTGATCAGAATCCGATGGACCACGACAACGATGGTATCACCGATGACGACACCGATGGTACTGGCCCGGACTCATTTGACGAAGACGATGACAATGACGGCCGCATTGACCAGTTTAAGTGGCCGTGTGATTTTGACGGTGACGGCTTCCAAGATTACTTCGATCTCGATGACGACAACGATGGCGTGTTAGACGTCTGGGATGAGCACCCATGGGACAGCACAATGACCAACAATATCACCTCTACCGCTCCGCTATGGGAGTCGCCCCAGCAGTGGACAGCAGGTGCTACCACTCACAATGTAAACATCATCAGCACAGGATTTACGCCCACTAATCTGAACATTAACACCGGCGACACTGTGGTCTGGACCAACACTGACACTACAGATCACACCGTCACCCATGACGGTCCTGCCTTCGATAGTTTACCGATTTCATCAGGGGCCTCATGGAGTTTCACTTTTACCACCGCAGGGACCTACAACTACTCCTGCTTGCTTCACCCAACGATGACCGGGACTGTCACCGTAACCTCCTCGGGAACTACTGTCAACACCTACTCTCAATTCGTAGGAGGTGTCGATTACGTGCAGCGCGAGATCCTTTGGCACCCTAGGAACCAGACTTTCGACACGATTATCGATGGTGATTTGGATGGCGATGGAATTCCTAACTTCATCGACCCCGACAACGACAACGATGGCACTCCCGACTCTGCCGACACCGACGACGACAACGACGGCTTGATGGACATGTACGATGTTGACGACGACAATGATGGTATTCCTGATACATGCTATCAGGTTGACACCAATGGCGACGGTGAGGGCGACTATCCGATACCATACACTAGGATAGAGATTCCCGGCATTGATTGCGAGCTGGACTACGACCGAGATCTCGATGATGACAGGTACCGGCCGATAGACCAAGACTACGATTTGGTATGGGACTGGCTTGACGTGGATATGGGAGGTACGGCACTGCCCGACAATCCTTTGGGCGGACCTTCGATGTTCCCCGACGACATCCCATTCGATCTCGATAACGACGGTATTCCCAATGAAGAGGACCCATTCATGATATCGACCTACGATGAGGTTCAGAACTGGAACTGCCCGAGTCTCACCAACCCCAACCCGGTTAACTCGCACGAGAACTGCGTCCTGATGCGAAAGTCATACACTGGTAACAATGACTGGGATGGTGACGGCATCAACAACTGGGAAGACGTTGACGACGACAACGATGGTATTCTTGACTGGCTCGACATCGACGAGGATTGCGATTTTGACGACGACAACGACCTCCACTTGTTGAACGGCTCGATGTTCCGTGACGACGGCCCAAACCACCTCGATACCGATATCGACGGCGACGGACTGCCGAACGACACTGACTGGGATGACGACAATGACGGAATCTCTGATTACTACGACCCCGATGATGGAAATTGCGGAATAGTCGACCTCGATCAGACAGACCCGTTCAACAGTCAATACTACTCACACAGCGACGGTGATTTGATAGATGGTTCTGACGATGGAGGCATCTACTCTCACGATGTCGCCCATTTCTTTTACTGGAATCAGACTTGGATGTTCAATCCATTCAGCCTAGACAACAATTTCGTCCTTGATTACAACGGCTACGAGAACAACAACGGGACCATTACCACTGGCAAGGTCCCTGAGATGTACTGGTACGTCATCAACAAGTGGAGTCCATACAATGGTGACAATTACTTCGACATCGACCTCGATGGCGACTCCCTCGTCAATGGTATCGACACGGATCAAGACGGCGATGGACTGCCGGACTGGTGGGACCAAGACGAGGGCAATGATGGCGTTCTCGATGTTGACGACATCAAGATGGGTGGAACCTTTGATGATGGAACCTGCGGATCGAGTTTGGTTTGGGCGGTTATTCAACAGGCTGTTGCCGAGCATGCATGCGGTTTGGCATATGCCTGGTTGTATGCATACCCTCTGCAAAGTGCTACTCAGACCCAACAAACCGTCTATACCGCGCCATACAGTACTAGGCCCGACCATCAGTTCGACGAGGGTGCATACAACGGCAGTAACTCGCAGGGCCAGTGGACCTGTAACAAGAACTGTTTCTGGTTCGACTTCTTCGGAAATCAGGACGTCGGCCCCAGTGCAGCTGTCACGTACAACCAGATCAAGAATAACCGTGACTTGTGGGTGGCCTACGTTGGCGTAAACTACGGTTTATTCCAATGGAATTCTGACGGCAACGCCAACATGTTCCCAGACGAGGTAGCCGACCTACTGAACAACGATGTCGACCCCGACGACGATTGCGGGGCACCTATCGCCGGTAATATGAATCCGCAGTGTATGTTCAATGACACCGCCGACCTCGATGATGACTTTGATGGAATCTACGATCATTGGGATATTGACGATGATAACGATGGTATATGGGACTATTTCGAAGTCGATACCGATGACGACTGGGACGACGATGCCAGCACTGAGCCGGATGGCTCATTCTTCATTGGCACTAACTGCGAGGATAACGACGACGATGGCACTGACACTGATCCCGACGGTGACGGCTGGTTCCAAGCGGTCTGGGATAAGGGCGTTCTAGGGCAGGGACTGTTACATCCGAAGTATTACGACGTTGACAATGACAACGACGGGATTCCCGATGGAGAGGATCCCGACGATGACAACAACGGTCTCTTAGACATTGATCAGGAGCTGCTTTGCTTCACCGGCGAGGAACAATCACCGTGGGATCACGACGATGACGGAGTTCTTGACTGGTCAGATGATGACTGGGACGGCGATGGGCTGGTCAATATTCTTGAGCAGGCCTCTGCCACGCCGTGGATTACCCCTTGGGACCACGACAACGATGGACTGAGAGACGACGTCGACCTCGACGACGACTCCGATGGCATGCTCGACGAGGACGAGGTCATGCTGTGGCCATCGAGATTTGACAGCGAGTCTACGAACCCGTGGGATCACGATGACTTCGGCGACGGTACTGGCATATCTAACCCCTCGGACCCCAATACCGGTCCCGACGCGAGAGACCAAGACGATGACGCTGACAACCGCACCGATATTGATTGGGACCACCTTGAGGAGGGCTGGACCTCTGACAACTGCACCAATGGTGCCGAGTCTAGCGATTGGGACCATGACAATGATTGCATCCTCGATGAGGATGACAAGATCCCCACTAGGATATCGATGACTGTACCAGAGGTTCTCTGGCTCGACAACCGCTTCCCGGCGAAGTTCAATGGAACAGTGAACTGGCTCGATCCGATACAAGGTGTATTCATGCCTGCATCAGACCTACCAGTTCAGGTCCATATAGAGTGGTCAAGGAACGGAACTTCAGCAATAGAAACGGTAAACGTGCTAACTAATCAGGACGGCGATTTCGTAGTTGGACAATTCCTATTCCCCGAAGATATCCACGTCGGTGACAACACCACCTACGTGGTCTACGCTGAGGTAACGGAGATGTTCGTGCACGATGGTTCCACAACCGAGCCTGTACCAGTCGAAGTACGCGCCAATACTACCATCGACTACGTTGCATGGACTTACTTCCGTAGTGACGAACAACCTCTCTTCGTCGACTTCAAGGTACACTATACTGCTGACTGGGAGCGCGGCATCTTTGGCAACAGACTGTCCCACGCCCCAGTCTCATTCACCATTAGCGGCGGCATCTTCGGCAACTCCACCCATCCCACTGTGTTTGACGGATACGGCTACGGCTACAGAGCGGATGAGGGCGGATGGGTCTCACTGACCTTCGTGCAAATGAGCGGCTCTCAGGGCGTCTGGAAGCAGGTGCAGTGGAATTCGACCATGGACAATGGAGTTGGTAAGGTTCCTGGTGGCTACCAAGAAATTGTTTGGGATAACTTCTCTAAGACCCACAATGTCATCGGGCGCTACAATTACACCAACACCAGCCTACCGATAGGAGACTATGCCTTTGTCGGATACTCTAGGCCGGACTTGGGTGCTGAGTGGCCGTGGCCTTTCCTTGAGGGAGATAATACAGATAGCTTCGCCATACGTTCCATGCACCGGATGTACGTCGAGGCCGATATCATCACCCCGTCTATTAGACCAATCTACTTCTGGGACTCGACTCAATTCACAGGCTCCTCCTTCGGAGCTTGGAGGGCGCTGTTCCACACCCCTTCATTGGCCAACGCCGGCATAGATTACGCTGATGCCAGTTTAGGTAAGCCATACGCCATGCAGTGGGACGGAACCCCAGGGGGACTGACTGGCCAGGCGGCCACGCTACGTCCGTTCCTGAGTTCGAACGGCACTCACTGGTTCATCTCAATGCAGAATGGAGGCGATTTCAACGTGCCACCATGCGGTCCCGTGGATCCACTCGACCCCGACAGCGCCGTTCGCTGCGAGATCGTGCCTGAGATGTTCACAGGAGAGGAGTTCAGGATTATCGGAACAGTCTGGAATCGAACTATGACCGCTTGGCCGCATGACCCAATGGCTCTTCAGGTCGACGTCGATCACAACGGCGTCTTCGCAGGCGCTCAGGAGACAGGTTTCGCCCGTGTGCCTCAGATGGTAAACGGAGAAGCCACCTTCGACTACAACTGGACATGGTACTCACAGTACTCAGCCGGAGTCTTTGGTATCCGCGCTGACTTCACTAACTCAAACTACTATTTCACAGGTAATCAGACTGCGGTACTAGCACCTACTGGGGCATACGCAAATGTCTCCGTAATCGGAACCACCGACTTCCAACTGAATAATGTCCCACGCCTCTACCGTGGACAGAACACCACAATTGAGGCGAGGCTGATAGACAATGCGTACCAACCGGTTCGTGATGCTCCCGTAAACTTCACTTGGTCTGCCGATGGCACCAATGACCTCGCTGTGACCGATCACAACGGGGTTTTCTCGGTCAATCTGACCATTGATGAACACCACGATCTCGGTAACTTCACTCTAAGTTACTCTTACCCAGGAGACCCGATACGACAGGGTAGCTCTTCAGAGGTCCACCTATGGGTGGTCTCTAGGACCCTGATAACGCTACAGAGTGCTACATCAGGCGCCATGAGTAGCGGCGATATTTGGGAGCTCTCGGGGCAGGTCACCGATGACAACCGTACTCCTGATCCGACCGTATTCGATGCGGGACAGGCTCTCGATGGTTGCGGCGACAACGGCGGCGAGGTGCTCATTATCTTCGAAGGAACCGACTTCGAGGATCGCACTCACCGCCAGATAGTCGAAGTCGCCTGCCCTAGTGCCGGCTCGATTCACCACGACATCACACTTGATCCGCAGTTGCTGAGGGACGATCCCGAATCTTTCCTTCCGGATGGCTTCGGACCGGTCAATGTCATACTGCGATTCGGTGAGAATCTGCCACACGAGGGTTGCGAACTTCTAGATGACGACATGCTGAGGACATCTGGAGCATGGGACCCGTGCACACAAATCTTCAACAGCGAGCATTTCCGCAAGGTGCTACATTTCAACGCGCAGGGTTTCTACCTAATTGGGCGAACAAACCTCGAGGTGGATGATCAGATTGTCTACACCTCTGAGGTTGATCAGACTACTGGCCAACCTATTGACAAGCCAATGACAGTCACCGGCCAGTTGCTCGATGAACTGGGCGGGAATCTTTCGCACAGGGCTATCCGAGTCGAGTACCAAATGCTCAACATGGAGACAGGTAGCCAGGTCTGCATACCGGGTACCACAGACAACGACGGTTTCTTCGAGATTATCTGCCCGTTGACGGGCGTCGAAGCAGGTCAAGCCATGGTGACAATATCTTACGATCCCTATGAGAGTCTCGATAACTGGCGCTACAAGCCTACGAACATCACCAAGATTTTCCCTGTGTTCTCCAATTCGACCATGTTGTTGGAGGAAGTAGGTCCATTCAGAACAGATGTGGACACCTACACCTTCGCCAATGGTTCCGTGTTCCCTGTGCTCTACCTCAAGGAGTCATTCCACGTTGAAGCCCTGCTCACACAGACCAATGGCAACCCGATTGGTGGTAAATGCCTCAACATCTACCTCGACCCACTGACTAACACACGACCGATTGCCACCGCCACAACGATGGACGGAACCGGAGAGGTAGAGTGGTTCTCGGGCGATCCCGAGGATAACCCCAGCAGACGAGGGGTCGAACCTAATGGCGAGCAGTTGGAGGGCTTCAGGACAATACGTGTGGCCTACGAACCCGACAAGGAACTGCCGGGAGGATGTCGGGCCGAGACCACACCAGTGGTCAACGGTTCTTTCATGGATGTCGAGGTATTGGTGCGTAGTCGAGTCGATATCCTTCTACAAACACAATGGGCCAGATCGGCGGGCTACCAACCGGGAGACAATATCGAAGGCGCCGTGACAATTCTACGTGATCGACTAGATCTAGCGGTTGAAGGCGAGACGGTGATATTCACCTTCCAGTACTGGAATGGGACAGGATGGATTACTGGCTTCCCTCCAGAGTACGCCGTCACCAACGAACAAGGTATTGCCAACTTCACATGGCCCGGAGAGGGCTATTCAGGAGAGAACGTGCCCGGTGAGATAGATTGCGAAGCCGGAGGACCTTGTGTCCAGAATGGTAAATGGAGGGTGCTAGTACACTTCCAAGAATCACCGTTCTATGTCGAGGAGTTCCTCAATAGCACCCCTACTATCAAACTCGGAGACGAACCGGTGACGCAGCAGACCAGCTTCTTCACGGCCAGAGTTACAGTTGTGCTCCTCATTGCAGTATCGTTCGCGCTCTTCATCGGGGCAATCATGTATCGGAACTACGCCGAGCGCCGACGCATCGAGATCATCCGCGGCATACTGACTGACTCATTGATGTCTCTCAAGGCCTCGAATGACTACATCCAGACCATCTTCAACTGCTACAAGGACCTAGTGAGATTCTTCAGGTCCAGAGGGGCGATGAAGAAGGTCTACGAGACGACTAGGGAGTTCGAGGATGCAATCAACTCGATGCTTGGAGGAATAGCGTCCCCAGAAGATCTCGACGAATTCTTCTCTATCTTTGAAGAGGCGCGATACTCCGATCACGAGATCGGTGCCGACCAACGTGACAGGGCCATAGCAACTCTACAATCAATTGTGAATCACCTGACCTCATCGTTGGGTGACTCGATGCTGAATAGGTCGTACTCGAACGAGTCCGGCCTATATGGCACTATCACCAAGGCAGGCGAGTTCGTAGACTCTGAGGGCCAGATTCGCATCGCTGGTATCGACGAGGAAAACCAGAACGACGACTTCAAAATCTGATTGAATATTCTCGGGGTGCTGCTCCGTTAATGGGAAGCGCAGTCTTCCGCCCCTTCGGGGCGCCCCGTAGCATTCATAACAGCGCCTCGGGTGGCCGCGCTACCCGAGTAACGTCGAGGGAGTCATATGAGTATGAACACGAGAAAGACCAATCAGGCCCTGGTCACCTTAATCGGTGATCTCAAGGACCACAGCAGGTCGACCGGTTCTGCCCTGTGGCGAGACGTTGCTGGCAGACTCGAGAAGAGCCGCAGCAACTGGGCTGAACCTAACCTGAGCCGTCTATCGCGACACGCCGCTAACGAAGATACCGTACTCGTTCCCGGCAAGTTGTTGGGAAGCGGTGATGTGTTGGGTAAGCCTAGCGTCGCCGCCTACAGTGTCAGTTCTGGTGCCCGCTCTAAGATAGAAGCAGCAGGCGGACGAGTCATGACGATCCGCGAATTGATGGATGAGAACCCTAAGGGCAAAGGGGTGAGGATACTTGGCTGAGGCATCAACACTAGTTTACGACGCCACGGACAAAATCCTTGGTCGTCTAGCCAGCCTTGTGGCCAAGCAGTTGATTTCAGCCCGTAAGGCGGGCCACGAGCAACGCGTCATCATCTACAACGCGGAACACGCGGTGGTTTCAGGACCAAGAATGAGGGTGCTTGCCAACTACGGCGGCAAGTACAAGCTCAATCACCCTAGAAAGGGGCCGTTCTATCCGAGGATGCCTGACCAGATCCTCAAGAGGACTGTTCGCGGTATGCTGCCGTACCAAAAGAACAGCAGCGGGCGTGG
>DAUV01000062.1 GCA_002505325.1 Euryarchaeota archaeon UBA623
ATCTCACCAGTGAGATAATCGACCACTGAATCGGCATCGGCATCGTGATGTGCAATCACGGCATCTGCACCGGGATGATTGATGCCTGTCCTCGCTAGGTAGTGAGAGTAAAGAGGTTCGTCACTGGCGAAGCAGTCTTCTCGGTTGTCGAACGAATACATCATCGCTGTGGAGATGTTACGTGGCCCCGACCACATGGCGATGCTAACGCCGTCAACCACCGCACTCACTCCGGACCAGACCCACATAGAGGTCTTGAAGGCGTTCGCACATAGGCCCCCTGTGCCCCTCTCCCACCGGTTTGCCATCGAACTCCACAACAGGAGTTAGGCCAGCGAACGTCCCTGTCACGAATGCCTCGTCGGCCGTGCTGACTTCCTCTATAGTGAAGTCCCTCTCATATGCAGGAATCCTGTTGGAGCGACACAACTCAAGCACCTTCCGACGAGTGATGCCATCCAAGCAGTGCTCTCCTGTCGAGGTCCAAACCTCACCGTTGCGGACGATGAAGAAGTGGGTCGAGTTACATGTCGCCACATTTCCCAAAGGATCGAGCATGAGTCCCTCATCGCCGCCCTTGGCTGCAGCATCAATGCATGCTGCGATGCAGTTATGCTTCGAAAGGCTGTTTATTCTGGGGTCTTGGACGTTCTGCTCGCCCCTCCTGATATCAACGGTGACTAGACTAATTCCATCCACTGCCCTGCGTTTGTCTGCTCTCTTGTACTCCGGGATGATTACCAGCGTCGGAGAGCTAGATATGACCCACGGAGCCTGATAGGGCGTGGGTTTGAGACCGCGCGAGACTACTAAGCGAATATGGACATTATCATGCATGCCATTGGCTGTAATCACACGACCTATTTCCTCGAGAATCTCGGTGTGGGACAGACCTATGTCGAGTGAAATCGACTCGGCACCTCGGAACAACCTATCGAGATGATCCTGTGCGAATGCAATGGTGCCTTTGTGAAGCCTGAACGACTCCCATACTCCATCGCCCAATAGGAACCCGGCATCAAAGACCGAGACCTTAGCGTTTCGACGAGGAGTGATCTCTCCATTCACCGAAATAAGTACGTCTTGGTTGCGAGAATCTTCCTCGTAGTCGTGAGTGCCCATCGTGCACCTCAGAATTCGGCACCGGTCAAACGTTCATACATCGACGCGTACAGTTCTGCAGTCCTTTCTATCATATCTTGGGGCAAAGCCGGTATTGGAGGCTCCTCAGACCCTTGTTCCCTAGCATCATACAACACTTCATGATGGCCTATGTCGATGTAGTGCTCGCGCACGAACTCCTTGGACAGAGATACTATCTGGCCATTGGCGTAGGTCTCGGCATCCCACCATCTATCCTCATCTAGAGTACCGAATGAATCCACTAAAACCGGTCTCCTCCCTACACCAAGTGCGAACTCCTTCTTACCATCGACATGTATCAGACCTCGCTTACCCGCCTCACGCTCGATGATAGCATCGATTTTCAGAACCACATCGAGAATCGAGTCGAACTCCTCTTCCGTGAGATTAGATATCTGCAGTGCCTCCTTCCTGTCCAGAAGTCTGTCGAACGACTCGAACTTGGTTGAGACTTCGAGATAGGGACTAGGTAGCTTGCAGCCCTCCTTAATCTCGGCTCCGGACTCGAATCCAAATTCCTCGACCCCGACCTCTCCCTTAGCGTACCTACGCCAACCTGAGCCCGATAGATGATGTCTGCAAATCACCTCTAGAGGGACGAAGACGTTTTCCATGTCGCGAGGTATGGCGCCTGGCTCCTTGATGACCTCAAAGCGTCTGGCCAGACAACGGTCAGGAGCATTCATCTCGATGAGGTGGGTTTCGCAGACCCCTTCCTTGCTTACTAAGTCGAACCAGTGGCAGGTGGTCCGGTTCAGACTCTCTCCCTTGCGCGGAATAAGCGAGGGAATAATCTGATCATAGACTGAAATCTGGTCTGTATACCTAAATTCAAGGACGTCTGGGTCCCCTGTGCTCCATACTTGCTTGACCTTACCTTGGTAGAGAAGCTCTCCCATGTCTGCGTTTGGTGCGATACCGACGATGAACATTACTGGGGCCAGTTAAGCATCAGTCCCTGCGAATCAGTTGGTAGGTGATGAACAGTGAGAGGAAGGCAATAGCAATCCAACGCTGGTCGAATTCGCCGGACTGATTGTCCTGATCCGACATGAACAGATGATGAATTGTCGGTAGGTCAGGAGACTCTCCCGAGGCCATTAGCACGGTCCCATCGATGTGGTAGGGTAGACCCCCCCTCAAGCCCTTCGATATGGCTTTTTGAGGAGTTATGGAGGCCATGATGTAGCTGCATGTATCTCCTCTCTTCAGATCCTCAATAGCCTCAAACTCGCCACCGCTGTCATGAGGCCTAAATGCAATTGTCACCTCATAGTGAGACTCTATCCGTTTTGCCACCATGTCGGCGATATCTGCCTCGAATCCGTAGAACTCTGCAGAACCATCCTGCCTAGATAGAGGAGATTGTTGATCATACATACAAACAACCAACTCGCGCTTATTATCGATTATTTCGTATAGAGTTCCTTCAGTCGGAACCGGCCACTCTCCAATGTAGTTCTCGTAGTCGGAACTATCCAGTTCTGTTTCCCCGAGAAACCAAGTCGAGTATCTCTCGGAGAGGGAATTAGACCATACCAATTCAGCTAATGCGGCGTTAATGGCATCGAGCAGATCGGCATTCCCCCTGTCCTCCAAGGAGTCAATACGAGCAACAGGTACGTATGATTCAATTTCTTCCACCATCCCAACAACAGACAGACCGGGTGTGTTCTCCGAGTTGGCGGGGTCAGCAGCAATCGAGTGAGAAGTGAGGAAGAAGTCGATATTTCCGACCATTAAATCTCGCATGGCCATCTGGTAGTCTTGGTACGACGACTCGGTAATGTGCTCGTGCGATTCTATGAGGTGCGATACAGAGGTCTCCTCAGAAGTTCCTACGCTGTATTGTGGTCCGGAAGCGACGGCTGTGGGCGCTGTAAGAATCAATGCAACGAGACACAGGGCTATCGTCAGGTCCCTCATAGTCCGAGGAGGTGCGACGCCAACTTAGAATTGATGGTCCGCCTAAACTATATCCAAGGAAGTATGTCAGACAGTAGGGCTCGCCATGTACGAAGCAGATTCTCGGCTCTCCGAACCAATGGCCCTGAGAGTGAACCGCGTTATTGCCATCGCCGCAGTGATACTGCTTGTCACCGTCGTCTCGCCGAGTCAAGCCAAGGAATTCCAGAGCAGTTGGGAAGTAGTAGAAAGCGGAACCTCTGAGGATCTTCTTACAGCGGCGATTTTTGATGGTCAAGTCTGGGCATTCGGAACTGGCGGGGTGATGCTCAACAGCAGCAATAATGGAGTCACTTGGGAGATTGCCGATTCACCGACAAATACAGACATACATCACTCGGACTCAGGTTTCGGATCACTTTTGATCGCAGGTGATTCCGGATTGATGCTATTCAAGCAAGATTCGGATTCAGAGTGGTTGGACATCTCTCTTCCGTTGGGCTCGGAAGTAAACGGAGTCTCACTGATTGGCGGTCACAACGTCGTTGCTGTAGGGGACCAAGGAACCATCTGGAAATATGACACTGGAGTCTGGGAGGTAATTAGCCTAACAATCGAAAGTGACCTGATGGCGGTTTCGTTTGTCGATGAGGAACTAGGAATAGTGGTCGGTTCTGGAGGCACTATCCTCTTCTCGGATGATGGAGGAGAGAACTGGGACTACCGTGAAGCCCCCGAGGGAGCCAGTGAAGCCGTAATCATCTCGGTAGAGTTCTACAGCCCTACAAGGATCTACGCCATCACCGATGACGGGCGGATTCTGATTTCGATGAACAATGTAGTATCGGGTACCGAAGTCGGCTATCTCTGGGAACTCGTCGACTTCGAGAGGCATTATCCCCCTGGGAGCAACGAATACCTGCTGGAGCCTGCTACACTCGACGTTGAGCTCACGACGGTTGAGGTGGTGACCACCTCCAAGTTACTGATGACAGGGGTAGATGGATACCTCTCGATGAGCGTTAACGGAGGTACCATCGTCTCGCAGCAGATTAACCCCCTAGGCAATGATACCAGCTTCAACGACATTGTGATGCTCACCGGATTCATTGGAGTAGCAGTCGGAGACGGCGGTGCGATACTGTGGACAGAAGAAGCGGGCGCGGACGATCAGGTCGGTTTCGTGGTACCTGAGTACAACAACTTCGGTGTTTTCGTTGATGAGACCAAGGCGATGTTCCTAGCAGGATTCATTGCGACAGTAAAAATCGTGGCGTTCGGTATCATCCTTGGGTTCTTCCTGGGGATAACACTGGCGATGTGCAAGACCTCGCCGACATCTTTGCGATACATAGTGGAGCGTTTCGATCACAGGCACGTCAGAGCCATGGGAATCCCGATACTAGCAGGGGGCCTCTACCAGTTCTACTCAGGCATACCGGGAACCAGAGATCTTGGCCTGCAAGGAATTGAGTACATTTTCCTCCCTGTGGGTGCGCCTGAGTCTTTCGCAAGAATTCTGCTGGGAATTGCCCTCACATTCGTAGGCGTATTGTTCCTGAGCAATGATGGTAAGTTTGCGAAAATCAAGATTAAGTCGTTTACATTGAATCCCTGGAGAGTAAGACCGTTGAACACGATAGCAACCGTGTATACGGACTTCTTTCGCAATACTCCGTTGATAGTTCAGTTCTTGTTCATCCACTTTGGAGTTAGACTAGGCGCTCTGATACAGGGGCCCGGCCTAGATATTTTCAGCTTTGAGAATTTAGAGCAAAATCACAATTTCCTAACAGATATCTTTGCCACATACGACCACTCTGAGGGCAACTATGGTACACTAATAGGAGGGATGCTATACGATTCGGCATTCATTAGCGCTATCTGTGCCCTTGGGTTCAATTCCGGCGCGTACCAGTGTGAGACCATCAGAGGCGCCATTCAGGCAATCCCCTCGGCTCAGATGGAAGCCGGTAGGAGCATAGGCCTGACTTACCTGCAAACAATGCGCCGAGTGATTATGCCACAAGCAATCCGGATCTGTATTCCTCCGATGGGCAACGAGATGGTCAACTTGGTCCTCAACTCATCGCTGGCGATGATTATTGGATACGCTGAACTCACTCGGCAAGGGAAATTGATTGTCGCCAGCACATTCCAATATGCATACGCTTGGGGAATGGTTCTGATATCATACTTCGTGGTCACGTGGACTCTTGCACTTTTCCTCAGGTGGATGGAAGAGAAGACAAGGATTCCGGGTCTGGGAATGACAGGAGGAGATTGAATGCCGGAGAAGGTACTAGACATAGACGATCTGCACATGATTTACGCGGGTGGAGTTCATGCCGTCAGAGGTATATCTTTCGAAGTCAATCAGGGGGAGTCGGTTGCGATAATCGGCTCTTCTGGGAGCGGCAAATCCACAGTTCTTCGCTGTATTAACCGACTGATAGAGCCGACTGAGGGTAAAATTCACCTGAAGGGAGAACAAATCAACACGCCTCACACTGATGTCAACGATTTGAGGTCAAGGATAGGGATGGTTTTCCAGTCATTTGAGTTGTTCGCCCATCTGAAGGTCTTGGAGAATGTCACACTGGGCCTGAGGCATGTCAGGAAGATGAGCAAGGGCGAAGCCGAGGAGGTGGCCCTCTCGGTGCTCGAGCGTGTCGACTTGCTGGACAGGATTGGTGCCTATCCCGGGAACCTCTCCGGCGGTCAGAAGCAGAGAGTGGCAATAGCGCGGGCCCTAGCGATGCATCCGGAGGTGCTTCTTTTCGACGAGCCTACCAGTGCCCTGGACCCCGAATTGATTGGTTCAGTCCTTGAGACCATAAAGGGCTTAGCAGACGAGGGTATGACGATGGTTATCGTCACACATGAGATTAGTTTCGCTAGGGACGTAGCGGACCGGATTATCTACATGGATGAAGGGGTAGTGGCTGAAGAAGGGCCTTCTTCAATTATCAACAATCCAAAAAGCGAGAGGCTCAAGAAATTCCTCTCATCACTACACGAAGACGAAGTTCCAGAACAGATTCACCAAGACGAAGGTGATAGCACTGTTTAACGGCGTGGTCAAAGACCGCGAAGGAAGTTTGTCTGAGTCCCTATACCATTCCCTGCGCCTGCATCGCCTCAGCGACCTTTAGGAATCCAGCTATGTTTGCGCCTGCGACATAATTTCCGGGCATTCCGTATTTCTCAGAGGTCTCAAATGCGTTCTTGTGGATATTCACCATTATGCCCTCGAGCTTCTGATCGACCTCCTCTCGAGACCAACTCATACGTAGGCTGTTCTGACTCATCTCCAATCCAGAGGTTGCCACTCCTCCGGCATTCGACGCCTTACCCGGGGCGAATAGTACTCCATTAGCATGGAAGCACTCAACGGCTTCTGGGGTGCAGGGCATGTTGGCGCCCTCGGCGACTGCGATGACTTTGTTGTTGACTAGCATCTGCGCCTCTTCGCCATTAATCTCGTTTTGAGTCGCGCAAGGTAGCGCGATGTCGACATTGGTATCCCAGAGTCCATTCAGATTGGGTTCCGGCTTGGAAGCGGTGTACTCAACTCCGTCGAATTGGTCGGCGTACTCACTCATTCGACCGCGGCGGTTGTTCTTGAGATCCATGATCCATGCTAGCTTCTCTCTGTCGATTCCTGCCGGGTCGTAAATGAATCCACTGCTGTCAGACATCGTTACCGGCTTGCCGCCAAGATCGAGGACCTTCTCGCATGCGAACTGGGCGACGTTACCAGAACCGCTGATGGCAACCGTGGCACCCTCGAAGCTCTTGCCCTTTGTGGCGAGCATCTCTCGAGCGAAGTAAACCAATCCATATCCAGTCGCCTCGGGACGAATCAGAGATCCCCCATATGAGCGGCCCTTTCCAGTCAGTACTCCTGTGAACTCGTTAGCGAGCTTCTTGTACATCCCGAACAGGTAGCCAATCTCTCGTCCACCCACGCCAATGTCGCCAGCGGGTACGTCGAGATCTGCACCAATATGGCGCCATAGTTCCATCATGAAGGACTGGCAGAAACGCATGACCTCAGCATCAGATTTGCCCTTAGGATCAAAGTCGGATCCACCCTTCCCACCACCCATAGGAAGACCTGTCAGACTATTCTTGAAGAGTTGCTCGAAGGCAAGGAACTTCAGGATAGACTGGTTCACACTAGGGTGGAATCTGAGGCCGCCCTTGTAGGGACCAATGGCACTGTTGAACTGGATTCGGAATCCACGGTTGATGTGGAGATCTCCATTGTCGTCGTACCAAGGCACTCGAAACTGGATTATCCTCTCAGCCTCGACGATGGCCTCGACCACTGTGAGGAACTCCGGATTAGCCTTTATCACCGGCACTAGGCTGTCTAGAACCTCTTCAACCGCCTGATGGAACTCAGGTTGGTTCGGGTCTCTCGCTATCACGCTGTCATACACTGTTTTCATTGTACTATCCATTGGTTCACCAAGGGGATTGAACGATTCCTATTTGAGGGACCGGGCGCTTGCGCGACCGAGGGGGGGCTTTTGAATAATATCCTAAGCAGATATGCGTTCCAAACGGACCCTTAGGGGTCGAAAAAACTCATGAGAACAGATGTCTTTCGGCTAACTGCGCCACATCCGACAGATGTCCTGGCAGAGTAATCACATAGACCGCTGCCTGACTCACTTGTCGGTTCCTCAGAGCCTCGGCAATCGGAGTATGTTCGCGGAGCCACCGCGTGCGTCCATCATCACCTACAATCCTGACGTCGACTTGAGACATCCGAGGTTCGGCGAGGAGTAGTTTGACATTAGGCACGTCGATGGCGACGTATCCAGGTAGCAGGCCGGCTCGGTGTGCTAAATCGTCCTCAAACTGCCTGCGTGAATCTGGATTTGTGGCAATCTCAAGAAGTCGCTCGACCTGTTGGGGAGTGAGTTCCTCTCTACGACGACTGCAGCATACCTTCAGCAGTTGTCTGTACTTCAGTCTACGAATCATGTCCTGAGCGTAATCGCCAGCGCCTCCGAGAACCTCCCATATCTCCGCATCAACCCGGCGCTGCAGGTCCAGAGATTCTGGCATCTGTTCCGAGCTGCGCTCTACCGCCCTAGAGAGCATGACCTCGGTCACCCTAGTGACTCTATGGAAGTAAACTGCACTGTACATTAGCGCCCTTGCCATCATCATGCCCTCGAGCGCTGGCAGGCCGCCTTCCTCCACGGCGATGTCGCCGCCATGCCTCTCAAGGCACCTGATTAGGCGGCGATGGTCAACGATTCCGTGGGTGACACCTGTGAAATGCGAATCGCGGAGTAGGTAGTCCAGTTGGTCGCAATCCACAGGCCCGTGGACCAAATGGGCTAGAGTCAGGTCCTTGTCTACAAAGTCTTCACGGCCCTCAGTCCATGCTGTCAGAGAGCGTTCAGTACCTCCTGCCCCTGGGCCTCGGATTAGACCTGCAACCTCCTTCGGCTCTAGGTCGTGCCTCTCGAGTATGTCCGGCACCCTCTGACGTTCTAGAACTGAAGACTGCTCACCGTCACGTAGAACATCATACTCACCGAGAATTATTCCTTCAGTGATCGACATGTGATCCATCCCTCCGCGCTCATGCAGGATGTGCTCGAGCGTGTGTGAGTAGGGGCCGTGACCCACATCATGGAGCATCGCTGCTGCTTGGACTGTATTGGTCTCATGCTCATCCAAACCCAATGACTCGGCCATCATACCAGCGATGTGAGACACCCCTAGGGAATGCTCAAATCTAGTATGATGAGCTCCAGGAAATACCAGATGGGCCAACCCTAGCTGCTTGATGTGACTGAGTTTATTCATCTCTGGAGTGCCAAGCAGTTCCCTACGAACACCGTCCAGTCTGAACTGTCCGTGAATAGCATCGTTGATGACCTTCATACCCGACCCTGCGGGGCTTCGACATGACACTTAGCCTTGAAACGCACTATCGCCGGGACAGTGGGCGGAGGCAATACTTACTGGATTTGAGAGTCGTTTTGTAATCATTGCATTTCATTTGTCTTTCAATTGCAATACAGTTAAGTGCCCCCTCTGGGTCTGCGGGACTCAGGAGGAACCCGAAGTGGCCGGTGTCAGTCCAATGGTCTCGCTAAGAATCCCCGAGGACCATTTGCTGGAAATCGACCAGCGAGTGGGCTTCGACGGTATGCGAAACCGTTCAGACGTGATTCGAGATGCTGTCCGCAGGTACCTCGCTTCGCCTCTGCCCTCAATGGGGGCGAGGGTCGAGGTTGACCTTGGCCCCGATCTGACTGTGAGGATACGGGACTTCTGCAAACTGCGAGGCGAGTCTGTTGCTACGGTGCTGCGGCAGGCAGCTCGCGAGCACATCGCCAAGGGAACCCTGGAGAGTGCTACGGTAGACCAAGTCCTCTCCATGCGCATGGACGAGTTGCGTGCGCGATTCGATGACGATTCGAACGCTCTATGAGGTGAGAGATTGAGCGATGATGGGATGCACGAGAAAAATGCGGGGGGGCGTCGACGACGCCCCCTCGCCCAACCCGTGCTATGCGGCCTAGAAGGACTACGGGCTCGGGCTAAGCTATCTGATGCAGTCGGCTATGACGCCCGTGATGTCCCAAGAGGCTCCAGAGGGAAGTCTCGCAAGACCGATCGGGAGCATCTTCTCTGAAATTCAACACACACCGTCTCGCACATCTCGTGCGGGACACCCCTCGGTGCGTCAATCTGAACTTTGATGCATGATGCTCTCATCCGGTGCCATGGGCGAGGGTATCTCCGACTGGAGTCGCTTCGAGAGGTTGACACCTTTCAGAGTCAGAGACGTACTTCTTGTGGCCAGTCACTTCGACCACTATTTGTTGGAGGAATCGGGGTACTTAGCGGAGATAATGCAGGAGGAATACTCCGACTTGAATCTCTCTCAGGCACCCCGTATCATCCACAGTCCCGATGCACGGGACGCCCTCAGGCTGCTAAATACACGCGAGTTCGACCTTGTCATCACTATGACAAGGGTGGGTGAAATGGATGTCAAGGCCTTCGGGACTGAGGCGAAGCGTGTAATTGAGGGACTTCCTGTAGTCATGTTGAGTCACAACACGCGTGAATTAGCGACCCTTAGTGCAGGCGATGGAATCGATCGAATATTCGTGTGGACGGGCGATAGCAGGATACTATTGTCTATCTGTAAGCTAATCGAGGACGAGCGTAATGTCGAGAATGATGTTCGAGATGGTGATGTGCAAGTCATCCTGCTAGTTGAGGACAGTCGCAGATTCTACTCCGCTTATCTCCCTCTACTCTACACCCAGCTGGTAAACCAGACGACGCGGCTTATGGGGGAGGGAGGGAACCTGCACGAAAAGTTACTGAGATTGAGGGCCAGAGCCAAGATTCTACTGGCATCTGACATGAACTCTGCAAAGTCCGTAATCGACAGATACCACAACAACATCATCGGGATTTTCACTGACGGTAAGTTCCCAAACCAAGGTGGGCAGAGAGACACAGCAGGTCTAGAGTTAGTACGCTACGCCCAAGAGGGGCATCGCTACATGCCGATACTGTTCCAATCAAAGAACCTCGAACTAAAGGAGGATGCTGAGTCATTAGACGTTCGCTTCCTCCACAAGGAGGATACGCAACTGTACCGGCGGATAGAGGAGTTCATGGTCGACGAAATGAATTTCGGTGACTTCGTCTTCAGGATGCCTGATGGGGGCGAGGTCACTAGAGCGTCAAATCTTGAGGAATTCATACACGGGCTAGAGAACGCGCCCATCGAGTCAATAGAATACCATGCTGGGAGGAACCAATTCTCGCATTGGCTGAGGACACGTTCAGAGTTCTACCTCGCGGCGGAGATGAGACCGAAGAAGATCGGTGACTTCGATAACCCCGAGGGAGTCAGGAAATATCTCGCTGACTCTGTCAAGAATCACATTGTCCAAGTTCGGATGCGCACCATCGGGGACTACGACGCGAGTCGGGAAGGGGCTGGATTCCAGAGGATCGGTAGGGGCAGCCTAGGTGGCAAAGGTAGAGGATTGGCCTTTTTCTTCACGCGGATGCTTGACCTAGGATTGAGTGGTGCCTTCCCCGATGTTGAGTTTGTTGTCCCTAGATCAGTGGTAATTGGCACAGACGTCTTCGAGGAGTTCGTCGAAGACAATGAACTCGGCAGGTTTGCTCATGAAGACCACAGCAATGAGGAGGTCAATCGAGCATTTCTCGAAGCTGAATTCACAAGTGAGATGGTTGGAGAGATCTCGGTGATGCTACAACAGACCAAGTGGCCCCTAGCAATCCGCTCTTCTAGCCTGCTTGAGGATTCCAGCCACCAGCCTTTCGCAGGAGTCTATGCGACCTACATGCTGGCTAATGACCATCCGGACTTAGAAGTCCGACTCAGAAGACTGCTTGAGGCGATTAAGCTCGTCTATGCCTCCACTTACCACCGTGGGGCCAAGGCGTACGTCGCTGCCACGCCCAGCACCATCGAGGACGAGCGCATGGCAGTGGTCATCCAAGATCTGGTTGGCGACGAGGTCAACGGACGCTTCTATCCAATGATATCGGGGGCCGCTAGGAGTCGTAATCACTATCCAGTCGAACCTCTGGTCGCCGAAGACGGTATTGCAGCCATCTGCATTGGCTTAGGTCGTCAGGTTTCGGCCGGAGGAAAGTGTCTAAGATACAGCCCGGGGCAACCTCGGAGGATACACCAGTTCCACAGTAATCAAGCGATTCTGGATACCTCGCAACGCAGCTTCTTCGCTATTCCAATGGAGCAAGAGGACGGAGCGGTTCACCCTACTGAAGAAGGCAATCTGCTGAACCTCAGTCTGGCCGAGGCCGAGGAAGATGGTTGCCTTGCACTGGTAGGTTCTACCTACGTGGTCTCGGATGACCGTATCGTCGATTCCGTGGTAGTCGATGGTGGGCCGAGGATAGTGACCTTCGCCCCGGTCCTCAAACATGGACGGTTTCCCCTGTCAGAGATACTCAGCCACGTACTCAACACCTGTCAGAACTACATCGGATCACCCGTTGAACTAGAGTTCGCGATGTCAATCGATCAGGACTCTGGAACTCAGAGGTTTGCCATCCTGCAAGTCAGACCGATGATGGAGGAATCCGTGGACATCGACATCGATCTGGCTGAGATTGATCGTTCCAAGGCGATGTGCATCTGTAGCCAGTCTCTGGGCAATGGGGTCATTGAGGGAATCAAGGATGTCGTGTATGTCCATCCAGAAAGATTAGACAGGATGCGTACGATGGATCTGACGGCTGAGATAGAGGCCATAGACGCCTCCCTCAGAGCCGAAGGGCGACCCTATGTTTTGATTGGACCGGGGAGATGGGGATCTTCGGACCCGTCACTGGGAATCCCGGTACAGTGGGACCAGATAATGGGCTCTAGGACGATTGTTGAGGTGCCGATGACGGACATCCACGTTGAACCTTCACAGGGGACTCATTTCTTCCAGAACATCATCACCTTCAACATCGGCTACCTGACGATAGGTGTCGATGACTTCGTCGACTGGGAGTGGTTGGACTCTATCGAGGCGACGGCTGAATCCGGAGCCCTCCGTCATGTCAGTCTCGATGGA
>DAUV01000080.1 GCA_002505325.1 Euryarchaeota archaeon UBA623
CTCTCGACCGATTTGGTTTGATGGCCTGACGCAGAATGAGTTTATGCACACGATGCGCCATCTTTGGCTCACAAAACTCGCTCTGATTCACAAGATAAAGTTCGCATACGGACCCGGCGTGGGCAAGCCCGGACCGGTTGATGACTGGATTGCCAAGAAGGCCCAAAGCAGAGGTAACCAACCCGAAGTGCATTCAGAGGTTAGCGAGATAGACACCGATGAAACAGGTGGTTTTGGTCGCGACTTCGATCCCTCAGAATGGGCCTGAAACCTACCTTAACACTCACGCACCCTCGCGCGCGCAGGTGACGGCAAAGGGTCGAGGTTAAGTATCGCTGGAAGACAAACTAGGACGATACACAGCTCTGCTGGAGGTTTAGAAATGGAAACTGCAAAAATGAGAAACAGCATAACAATGGTTCTTCTGATGGTTATGAGCACTTTCGCGGCAATCGAAATACCGCAGGCTGAAGCAAGTGAAGTCGTCCTGACTGATGCGATTCAGATTGTCAACGGGGGCTCAGCTAACGATAAGATGGTGGCTACCGATGCCGATTCGATGGGCAATGTACACTTCGTCTGGAGCCGCAACACCCAGCACTTGTGGTATCAGATGCACAATCCCAGAGGCGATGTGCTGATTTCTGAGACCCAGATATCAAACCCCGGTGCACATCGGGCTTGGCACCCTGATGTTAGTGTTGACAGTGATGACAACGTGCATATCACCTGGACCGATAAAGCCGCTCAGTGGACTATCCTCTACACCATGCTTGACCCATCTCAGGATGATCAGAGTGGCGACTCAGCTATCGACAACGTGATTTCGATTATCGACGACTTCGAGGTCTCGGTTCACACACAGAACCGCGACTGGCCAGCCATCGATACCGATTCTGAGAACAACGCCCACATCGTTTGGGAAGACTCGTTTGAGCCGCTTGACAAGTTCTACCAACAACCCCAGATTTACTATTCCATGATTGAACCCGACCTACAGTCCCGTGAGGCTGTAGTTGCAGTGGGTGAGACCCTCCTCACTCCAATCATCGGTCACAAAGGGCACCCCGATGTCGCTGTCGATGCCGATGACTTTGTTCAGATTGTATGGGATGACACCCGTGGCGGCAAAGTCGAGATGGTTGCTCCAATAGACACCTCCGGCTCGATGAACACCGAGTGGGCTGACATGTGCGTGGTCTTCTATGGCGGCTATTTCGCCAGTGGTGGCTACTTCGAGGGACTAAAGCCAATGCTCTTGCGAGCTAATATGACGGTCTACGAGACCTTGTATGCCCTCAGCGGCAACTGGCCGAGTGCGGCTACCAGCGGCAATTGCGCCGCTGCATACCAGACCGGTGGTTCGGGAAGCCAAGGTCCTCGAGCCACCCCCCTAGGCATCAATCCAGGAGATGACTCAGGTGGTATCAGAGAACTCACCGAGGTTGTTTACAACAACGGCGCAGTCAACTTGCCACAAGACGGAGGGTACTACAGTGAATTTTGGGGCCCCGGCTCCACTTGGGCCTGCCTGTCTTGGCGAGATGCCACCGGCAGCGTCCCCGGTAATCCACCAACTCAGTTGGACCACCACTGGAACCCCAACGCGACCAAGATTATCATCCCAATCTCAGACGAAGGCCCCTATGGAGGAGACCCCGCTCAACAGTCTGATGATACTCAGAGTATCAATGAGGCCCACGACGCCTGTGTTATCGCGGGAATTATCCCGGTCCCCTTGCTTGCAGCTGGATTCGGCTCCGGCTCCAGCAGCGTCGGATCACACATGATGGACCTCGCCCAGTGCCCCAACGGATTCGTCAGTCTGAACACAAGAACCTGCCCGGGTTCAAACACCCGCCTGACCAATGCGGAGGGTCAGATGTACAGTTTCCCGACTACTTCCGCGAACTCGGCCGAATTACAACTAATGGTCGAGGCTATGGTCTACCTTTCCACAAACAACTCGCGTGAAATCTACATGTCCATACTCGACCCCCTCTCACTGCTGGAGAACCCTCCTCCAATCTGGCAAAAGGGAGACTCGGGGACTTTTGTTGACACCACCGCCGACAGATACATCGAGGATCTAGGCCCCTCTATCGACGGCCTAGGATATGGTCATCTTGTCGTGGTCAACGACACCAGAATTACACTCAACGATGCATACAGTCTACATCCCTCAATCTCTGTAGATACCTCTGGTAACACCCATCTAGCTTGGATGGACGGTCGCGCCTATGGATTTGATATCGATGTCAACTACGAAATCTACTACACCAGACTTCGCCTCAGAGGAGCGGGCGAGTGGGACGGAGCCCCTGATGGGTTACCTACTTACGGAATCAAGCAGATTGTCGACTCAGCCGTCTCAGAAGTCGAAGGCATCGAAGGAGTTCCGACTGATCGCCCCTTCGGCGCTAATTCGCACATGCCAGCCATCCTCACCGACTCCTTCGATAATGTGCACCTGTCATGGTTGGACAACTACAATGGAACACAAGGAGAGACCGTCGTTTATACTAGACTGAATCACACTAACGATGACTATCCCGAAGGCTTCCCTCTCAATTCACTCGCCGCGGGAGTTCTCGACCCGTGGGAAGTAATTCCAATTACTGAGTGGCAGTCTGACAAGCTCGGTCCGAACTCACCTGCAGTCCCCGATTTGGGCCAACCTCCGGCATTTGCAAACGATCTTGGAAGTGGAGCTCATATCGCTTGGTCCGATACTAACAAGTGCAGCGACATCAGCAATGGCGGTTCCTACACACTGTGTTACGTCCACGTCCTGACTGGGCTGGTTGAGGTCGCCCTCACAGAGACTGAGACATACTACCACACCATTGAGCCTGGCGAGCAGACCACCTACAACATGACAATCTCGAACCCCACACCTGGGCCCGCTGAGCTCGTGGCCGACACCTTCTCCGTGTTTATGGAAGGCGTCCCCAACAACTGGACAGCCACTCTGTTCTTCACCACTAACCATACACCAATATTCGACTCGACCCCAGTATTCCTGCGTGGCGGCGATGTGGTTTCGATGTACATGCGCGTCCGCGCCCCTTCGATATACCAAGCCCATTCGGATGAATTGGCTCAGATTACTGTGACTGCGATATCCTACAAGGACCCGGCTATCAGGGACGATAGAATTACTCTGACGTTGATGGATGTTGTTCATGGGATTGACTTAGACACCAGTCATTCCCAAGTAGATGTAGAACAGGGTGAATCGGCATTCTTTTCGATAACGGTTACCAATACGGGTAACGTATACGATACGTTTGCGTTTTACGACCCATCTACCTTGGAAGGACAGGTCGAATGGGCCCTGCCATTCGGATGGGGTCTAACGTTTCCAACATCGCTATCATTGGACCCCGGGCAGTCAGTGACTAGGAACCTGCAGGTCAGTGTCCCGACCGCACAGGATCCCGGGACCTTTGTGATATACCTGAAGGGTTGGTCCACCGGTGAGCCAGTGCTCTCTATCGATCAAGGTACCTTCGATGTTCTCGAACTCTGGATTAATGTCTCAATCAAGAGCACGGGTAACATTGTCTTCAATCTCGGAGACACCACACAATATGTCTTGCCAGGCGAATGCTCTGAGTTCGATATCGACGTCATCAAGCACTTCACACCCGGTCACCTGATATTCACGACTCCAGGTGGTCCCGAGGAGAGGCCCCCTGAGATTTCCGAACAGACATGGAGGTTCGACCACTGGACAGTGGATTTGGATTTCTCTGAAGCCCCAGGGGGGAACGGAATCCCAGACAATGCCCCGCGCTACTGGTCGATTATTGACACCCCATACACCGTCACTGCCATCATGTGCGCACCATACAACGCTACTGCCGGCCTAGGGGACTCTGTCACCGTCAAGGCTCATCTGGAAGGAGCACAGCGTGTCAGGGACTCCGTGGTCCTTCTGACGAATGTCATTCAAGAATACGACTTGGAAGGCAGCGTACCTGAAACTATTCTGTCCATGCATCCAGGACAGATGTACCAATTGGATACCACAGTCTCCAACGAAGGAAATGGTGCTGACAGATACGACATAACAGTGCACTCGATTGAGGACACATTCGGTGCATCTCACGTCTGGGACATCGATATTCCCCGGATACTGTTCTCTGAGTTAGATCGCGACGAGTCGCAGACCGTACCTATCCTTCTCAACGTGCCAGAGAGGACCCATGCCGGCCAATACACCGTAGTCCTGCATGTGCTAAGCGAGGAGTCATACGAGGGAACTAGACTGAGGGATGTCATTGAGCTACAAATTGAGATTGTTGAGTTCCATGACATGAGGATAGAGGTCGACCCGATGGTTGAGAGCCGAATCAAATCCACAGCCCCTGGCAGGATTGTTCGATTCATCATGAACATCACCAACCACGGCAATGTAGACGATCAGCCGACAATCCACAACCACACTCTCTATGACAGCGATGACCGGTATTCATGGCAAACGTCCCCTACACTGGGGCCTCTACTGGGTAATTGGGTGATTAGTTACGCATTGCTCGAGGACTTTGACACCGAATATCCGATTGAGAGGCCATGTGTTGGTCAAACTCTAGGTGAAGATCCACCTGTTGATGGCTGTTACCTGTCAGCCCAGACCAATGCAATCACCATGCCAGTGATGGAGGCCTACTCTACTCTACAGATTGTCGTAATCATCCAGATTGACCCTGCTGCTTCATTAAACGATCGAGAGATTGGAATCAAAGTCGTATCGGCATTCGGATCCTCGGAAGCAGGTGGTGACCACGATGAGACTGCGGTGTGGGATGACTCCTGCACTCTCGACGCAAATGGAGACGGTTTGCCAGATAACTACCGACCCAATTGTGACACCAACGAACAAGTCATTGAACTCAGACTCAGGGCACCAGACCTCTTCATCCTCGACGTCTTCTCCGCAGTCTATACGGGAGACGTTGGGGAGATGCTCTCCGTCAACGTACAAATCCTCAACAAGGGCAACTCCCATGCCACTGACGTCAACATCATCCTATGCGTAGACCAGACTACATCTGACATCAAGAAGAACGGGTGCGACGAGGAGAACATTGTTTACCGACAAATAGTTGAGGCGATAATGCCCTGTGACGACCCTTCTAGCTCATGTGCTGGTGAGGATCCACCCACAATTGCTCTACTGTATATGGTCGAGGCTGGAAGACACGACGTCGTTGTCGTCATAGATCCGGACAACATAATTGTTGAGACCGATGAGAACAACAATATCAAATCGGTCAATGAGAAGATGGGCTCAAATTTGGGGCTGCTCGATGTCGGTGTCGAAATCATCGCTCAATACACAGTGCCGACCATAATTCTCGGTGCGACGTTCGCTCTTGTAGGGGTAGTTGCAGTAGTCATGTGGGGACGCAGAGAGGAGGCAAAAATCCGCTACGCCGAGAAGTCCAGTATGATTTCGAACCTTGACGATGAGGACATGGTCTTCTGATTAGCGTGCTAGCCACCATGGCAACGGTGTACCTTCACGCGCCGCGACTAGGCGGCCCCGACTAGCTGCAAAATCGCGCATCAAACGCTCGCGTAGAGCATCCATCATCTCCTCAGCATCCATCGACTGGATCCTCAATCCTTGCGAGAACGCATCCAAATCGAGTGGCCTGCGAGGTTGGTTCATGATAGCGTGGGCCAACTGCCTCTCCTCATATGATTCAGATTGCTCGGAGATGCTTGGAGATACCTTTCTCATCACCTGCTGATGGAGTGCTATTACAGCGTCACGATGTTCATCTATGCGCTCAAGAGCGGAATCCAACTCCGAGAGCACTCCCATAGCCTCTACCATCGGGAGCTTCCGACGAGTCCCTAGCCGGTCGACCACTCCATTCAGTTCAGGGGGCAATCTGTTTGACAGACGCATCGGCCCCCCATCTGGTATCTTCCTGTGTTCCGCGCGGAACAAATCAGGTCCAAGGTCGAGACGTAGGGAGAAGGATTGGTTGACCTTGTACATCTTCTTCGGTGGCCCCCCCTTCTCGGATGGCACACGTTCGGAATCCACGAACCCAGACTCTTCTAGGACCTTGAGATGCTTGACCACCGCTTGCTGACTTACATTCAGTAACTCAGAGAGTTGCAGGGGGTAGTGAGGTTCCTTGACCA
>DAUV01000078.1:0-2872 GCA_002505325.1 Euryarchaeota archaeon UBA623
GCCGGAATAAGTATCGACGAGTGGTCAGCGAGGTCCCTGACCCAGTCGCCACTGGCGTTGACTTCGGCGATTACGTCAGTGGAGGGGCAGAAGGCCGAGCCAGACTCGCCCCGGGCTATCGCGTACTCAGAGTCCGACACAAACCACTTGGGGATGCGCCACTCGCCGTTGGAGACTTGGATTATGGGTTGAGTGCCCTCGACTGGCAGAAACAGGACGTCGTTAGGTAGGTTTTCGCGGGACAGGGAGATAGAGGGGCCCATCCTGCGATACTGATTGTCCCGCAACGATAGAGATTGCAATGCGCCCTCGTGACCTCTCATGCACAAATCATGAATTCCAGGGCCTAGAGAGGTCTCATTCTCAAATGACCAGAACGGATTGTTATTCGTCAGGTTGACGTAATCGTCCTCGGACACCATAATCTCGACGCAGATTCTAGGAGTCTGTGTGTCCTCTACCAACACCCAGAGCGGGTCTATCGGTGAAGTCACCTCTGTCGGCTGGAACACTATGGTATACTCAGAGACGTGATTAGCGACATCGAGAAGGATAACCAGTCTGAATGTCTGCTCACTAGCCTCCATTTGATTACGATTCATGCTGATCGATACACTACTGGGAGAGGCCTGAGTAATATCATCGAAACGACATACTTCCCTTTCGTCCATGCACTCTGAATCAATCTGCCAACCTCCAAACGGGGCTCCTTCTATGCGCATCTGTAGCCAGCCGGAGACAGGCATCACTCCGACTGGTTCTAGCGTCAACTCGATCTCGGCACTCCCATTTTCAAAAGAAATATGTGTGGGCCAAGATTCGGTTGACAGGCCTTTGTCCCAATCCTCCATCTCATAGCTGGGTTCGAGGCCTGGGTATCCAAGCAGGAGGATGACCAGCGTCAATGAGGCAATCTGTCGCATCTGAATCTCGTCGAGTCCAGCATACTCATCGACAATGTAAGGAGATGGCATCTGCTCGGGACTGAATCTGCGCCATGCAGCGATGGCGGCCAGTAGGAGCCAGGGCCAGTATTCCGTACTGATGAAGATGAGTAGCGTGAAACCAAGAGTAGCGATGAAAATGGACGTCTGATTGCTGCCTTCCTGCATGTCTTCTGGACCGATTATGGCGTGCAGTATCCGGTCTCCTGGGAACCCCGGAATGGGGAGTATGAGGGCCCATCCTGCAAGCGAGAGCGCGATGCCAGCCAGCCCAGTAGGATGTATCCACTGGAGTTTCAGCGCCACGTCAGAAGATAGTATCACGGAGCCAAGGATATCCACTAAGAAATTAGTGTCGACCACTATTGGGGCTGTCTCATAGGCAGGTGGCTGATTGGGAGTCATGCCGAGTCCAAGGACGGTTAGTATAGAGCCACAGACGAACATTACCGTCGGCGTGGTCAGTTCGATGAATCCAAGAGCACGTCTATTGGGAATGGGGTTCAGGTCAGGCCTCATCTGGCCGATAGCAGATATCAGACTGAATGGCCATTCAGGTGACATCACAGGGAAGGCAAGTGGAATTAGGTGATTCGATTCAACCTCGAACGCGTCCGATACGAAGATGCGGGCGTAACTTGCGAGTAGAACTGATCCCACCACAGGAAGGGCGAAGAACACAAGAGAGGTCTGCAGAACTGCTGATTCAAAAGTCGCCGAGGTGGGATTGAGGTGAGTAACCCAGAGGGCTCCTGCCATGGTCACAAACCCAGTGACTAGGACCCATACCAGAGCCTGTTGCCAAGCCGGCATCACCATCACTTGCGACGGCAGTCCCCCAACGCTGAGTAGAGGTGGGTCTCCCTCATCTAACACTGCGATCAAACTGAGATCCTTGAGGTGCCTATTCAGCGAACGCAAGGATGCACTAGGACTTCGGCCCTCTCTGCCGTTGACTTCCCATGAGTACTCTGCCAAGCCCTGACTACCGAGGACGAAGTACCTCGAGCAGATTACCTCGAGAAGTTCGTGTTGGTCCCATGTCTCGGTGTCCAGTAGGTGAATTTTGGCCTCAGTCATGGTGGCCCCTCGAGATTGGGTCGGGGAGGTCCGTTTTGACCTCTCGCACGAGCGCGCGGCGAACGGAGTTCGCCGTTTCACTTGTTCTTGAAGCGTTTCAGACGGAACGTCTCCTCGCGCTCCATCTCCTCGAGGCGAAGTTGGATGAAGTTCCGTGCATCTTCCATCTGGGGGATGACTACGTACTCAAGCGCGTTGACTCGACGCTTGGTCGCCTCAATCTCGACAAGGAGCCTCTTCAATGTCGCTTCCATCTCGGCGGCCTTGACAATCTTCTCGATTAGAGTGGAATACGAGTCGGACGCCGCGTCTATGTATGCCGAGCCTCCGATTAGTCCGGTGCCCCTCTCATCTATTGAGGTGGTCAAGTTAGTCCCGACCACACTCGGCACAACCACTCCCATGATGTTGCGTGGTGTCACAGTGACTTCGGGGTGGCGTGAGATGGCTATGGCCGCACTCTTGACAGCGAGACCGCCTTCAATGGCACTGGCCAAGCTGATTGACTGAACTGCTTCCCTGTAAGTGCCAACGAGCTCCTCGCGGGCCTCTATCATCTCGGAAAGAAGGGTTCTGAACTCATGGAATAACCCATCCCGCTTCATCTTGAGCAGGTTGTAGCCATTCTGAGTTTGTTTGATGCGTCGCTTGAGGTTAATCAGCTCGGATCTGGTCGGCTTGATGTCCAGAGCCATGTTTTACCTCCTCAGCGCCCTCTATCTACGGTTCACGACTTACTCTCGGTCGGGTGGTACTTGTCTATCCACTTCTGGTCCAGCCTGACGAGGTACTTCGTATCGATATTGGTCAAGAGATCCCACGCGAGGTCGAGTGTGCCCTCTGCTATC
>DAUV01000078.1:3277-4035 GCA_002505325.1 Euryarchaeota archaeon UBA623
CGCTCGTTGAGCGCGTCCTCACCGACAATAGCCACCAATCCTCTGAGTTCCCTACCTCCTGCATAGGCAGCATAAAGTTGGTCAGAAACAGACTTGTGGTCCTCTCGAGTCTTACCCTCACCAATTCCTGCGTTCATCAGCCTCGATAGAGACGGTAGAACGTTAATTGGAGGGTAAATTCCCTTTTGATGAAGTTCTCGAGAAATCACAATTTGTCCTTCAGTGATATATCCAGAAAGATCAGGTATTGGATGTGTTATATCGTCTCCTGGCATAGTTAGAATTGGAAACTGAGTAATGCTCCCTTTCTTGCCCTTCACCATTCCTGCTCTCTCGTATAGCATAGCTAAGTCAGTATACATGTATCCAGGATATCCACGTCTTCCAGGAACTTCCTCACGGGCAGCTCCGATTTGCCGTAGAGACTCGCAGTAATTTGTCATGTCAGTGTAGATAACGAGAACGTGATAATCGTGCTCGAATGCCAGATACTCAGCGGCAGTAAGAGCTAGCCTCGGAGTAATCAGGCGCTCAACCGCAGGATCATCGGCCAGATTCACGAAAAGTGCTGCATTCTCCAGTGCACCAGTTCTCTCAAGATCGTGTACGAAGAAATTGTACTCCTCGGCAGTGATTCCCATGGCGCAGAAAACTACGACGAAGTCGTCGTCACTGCCCACTAGTTTGGCTTGCCTAGCAATCTGCAATGCTATGTCGTTGTGAGGCAGACCAGATGCCGAAAATATCGGTAGCTTCTG
>DAUV01000078.1:4425-5118 GCA_002505325.1 Euryarchaeota archaeon UBA623
TCACGACTGAAAGGATTGATGGCGGCACCAATGATGTCGGCCATTTCCTCGGCCACAATCTCTGGACCTCCATCTCTAGGTTTTCCCGCGCCGTCTAGAATGCGTCCGATTAGTCCTTTGCTAACAGGGAGTTTGAAGACATCTCCGAGGAATTTAACCCCGGTCTGCCTGTCTACGGATGCGGTTCCCTCGAAGACCTGTACGATAACCTGATCATCGCTAGTATCCAGCACCTGTCCGTTCTTCATTGTCCCATCTGAAAGTCGTAGTTGTACAATCTCGCCATAGGCTACAGGCTCTGTCTTCTCTAGGAAGACCAATGGTCCCTTTACATCAGTAATTGTTCTGTATTCTTTTCCGCTCATTCATGGCACCCCCTTAGTTGTCCTCCATAGTCCCAGCAATCTGCTTAGTCATCTTGCCGAGCAATTCTCCAATGCGTTCTGCATAGCCCTCCTCAAAACGACCTCTCATCAGGTCAGTACGCGCGGGGACGTTGACTACATCCTCTAGGCCAGCGCCGCCGGCCATTGCTTTCTCGGACTCTTCTTGGAAAGTCAAGATGGCCTTAGCCATCTCGTATTGGAGGCCCAATTGGCTGAATGTATCGACATCATGGAAGGCGTTTTGCTGCAGGAAGAATTCGCGTATCATTCGTGCAACCTCAAGTGTCAATTGCTGGTCCATAGGAAG
>DAUV01000038.1 GCA_002505325.1 Euryarchaeota archaeon UBA623
GAGATGGGTACAATTGAGCAGGATGGTGAAGTATGGGAGTCCAATGGTCCACTACCCGACGAAGTTGTGGCTCAGCGGTTGGCCATGATCCCAATACCGACCAAGCACGACGAGTTCCACTTCCAGGACAGTTGTCCATCCTGCGCTGAGTTGGTTGTTGAGGACAGAGGATGCCCGCTCTGCACGATGATATACACCTGCAAGGCGTTTGGCAGTGAAGGCGGCCGGACTGTGACCGCTGGCGACATGAGTTTTCTCGGAGCAGATGGCAACATCTCGGAGAAGTATCATAGCATCCCAATTACCAAACTCTCCCATGGCCAGATGATTGAGTTCTACGCCACAGCAATCATGGGACGTGGTCGCGACCACGCAAAGTGGTCTCCTGTCTGTGGTACAACATTCTCATCTCGACAGGTCGGAGTCATCAACAACAAGACGAAAGCGAAGATTCTGTGGGACCTCGGTCTGACCATCACAGCCAAGGACTTCGACAGCAATAAGGTGGGCGCGCGGCTGGAAGACATAGACAAGGTCGCCCAACTGATAGACGACCTGCACCACGTCGGTGATGGTACTGAGGAGTCGATGGAGTTCAAGGACGCCATCACTCTGGAAGATATTCCCGGCGAGTTCATCCTGTCATTCGAGACCGATGGTTCGATGACACCTAGGGTCGCCTTCCAAAAGGCTGTTCAGGAACTCTCTGGGCGGTTTGGAGAACTTGGGGAAGACTTTGCGGCAGTTGTGTGAGCCGGCCGAGGATTCTTGGCTGATAGGCCGGATGGGTCACTATGACCGGGTTACTCGGACGTGGCGAATGTGGGGGCCATGTCACCCTGCTGTTCACGGTGAGTGATGAGGCCCTGAATCCAGTCGAACAGGGTAGTCTCGGAGCCGGGTTGTGCGTCGATGATGGAGTCGAGGTCGTTGCATACGGAGAACGAGGTGAGTTTGGACTCAAGGTCTCGTTCGAAGGTACTGAAGGTGATTTGAGACTGTACGATAGTGTCCTCAATCTCCTAGTTGAAGAGATACCTGAGGCGAAAGAAATCGCTTGGGAAATCAGTGTCAGGTTGGCTCTACCAGTCTCGCAGGGCTTCGGTATGTCGGCCTCGGGAGCAGTGGCCGCAGCTCTAGCCTTCCAGAGAGCGATGGGGCTTCCAAAAGAGGAGAGTTTGAGGCGTTCTTACTTGATATCACACCAGGTAGAGCGTAAGCGTTCGACCGGACTTGGAGATGTGACTGCGCTGGCCGCTGGTGGTTGCGAGCGTAGACTCGAAGCAGGGGCGCCGTATCACGGTTCACTGTTGCATGCAGGACCGGGGCATGCAGAAGGATGGAGTTGTAGTACACCGGTAGTTCTGGCATGGCGCCCCGAAGCTGGCAAACACACTTCGATCTACATCGACGACCTTGTCTGGAAGGAGTCGATTAGTCGCGCTGGTGCGAAGCAGATGCAGACGCTGTCTGAAGGAAAATGGGATATCGAAAGGTGGACTGAACTCCTCGATTCAGCGAAGTGTTTCGCAGAGGAAAGTGGGATACAGGCAGATTCGTCGAGAGTTGAGTTACTCTCTGTGGTGGATGATGCGATACAGAAATGCGGCATCGCCGAAGAATCGGTCGCCCTGCTCTGCATGCTGGGAGAGAGTGTGGCGATTGTTCCCAGTGATGCAGCGAGCGAAGCAGGTTGGTCTGGCTCCCTAGTCTCAGAGTTGGAGAAGTCTGGTCTGCAGGCGATTATATCTAGGGTCGGAGAGACCTCATGAGTCGTTCCTAGCCTTCTCGTGGAACTCAACCAGAGGAGTCAAGTTCAACGGACTAGAGTCTAGTTGTATAGCGCCCTTAAGCTGTAGACCACCGCAGAAACCGTGTCGGTAGACTATGGCTCCTTGCCCATACTCGGCAACGTACCGATCAACCTGCTTCTGGGTCTTCTTCCGGGGAAACTTGAGGTCGGCACCGAAGAAGTGCTTGGCGTCTATCCACGCGCATGGCACTCCGTTGATTCTGACATCGTCGAGCATCAGTAGGTCGGGGGTGATGATTGCTCTCCCCTCGCTCACCTTCTGTTCTGCGAGCAGTTCCTCCTGACGGCGGAACCTCACTCCGAGAGAGTCGAAGTAGTGGCACAGAATATCCTCGAAGACTTCAGCTGCACTCTGGGTATCACTCTGATCAACTGAACTCACTCTGTCCACTGATTCAGCCAGTTTGAACTGCTCAAGGTCGCGCTTATTGAGTTTGGAGGGATTCCTGTTCAGAGTGTCCTTGATTCGGGTCTTGGTCCACCCTCTGCCGGTCAGGATAGCACGGAAGGTGTTGACAGGTGGTGCGTCAAATCTCTTAGACAAAGCCAGTACGCTCTCACCTGCATTGTAGCGGCGGCTGAGCTCGTTCGCTCGACGCATTAGTTTTGAGTGGGAGTACACACTCTTCTCCTGATTCAACGCACTGCGAAGTGAGAGAGCTTGTTCTAGGGTGATTGGGAGGTTGCCGAGCTTCGTAGCTATCTCCTGCACTCTCTCCTCTGGTAGAAAGCCGAATTCGCCAGGTATGCAGGCGATATTTCCAGCTTTGCGCTGCACGTCCTTGGACACCGCGTTTGTCTTCCAAGATACTTCCACCCTCCGGGGAGGGGGATCTATCTCCTTAGGAAGACCCATTGGCCGAGGTTTTGCCGAGAATCGAGACAACGCTCGCTCGACGGCTTCTGATTCGGCCACCGGGCTTTTCTCCTTGGGAGTGTTTTGACCTCTCCCAGAGCGCCGGCGGCGTTGACGACGTCCTCGCCGTCGATTACCACTCTTCTCTTCACTCAACGACCCGTCCAATGATAGGGGCCCCATGAACCCACCGAGTACGAGTGGTCAGCGATGGCGTGCGTAGAGGTCGTAGAACAGATTCCTAATGGGCCCAGGAACAAACCAAATTAAGGCTCCAAAAGACCAAGGCAAACTCATTCTGGATGCGATTCTCCAGACAGCCGCACTCCTAGCGTACCACTGTCCGTCTTCAGTGATGATGAATACTGAGTCCACATCTCTCAAACTGAGCGGTCTGGCTTCGAGCAGTTCGCGTCCTTCGTCGGTCTCTTGGCCCATCGTGCGGAGTCTATCGTCGGGGTTACGCTTGTCGATGAAGGCAGCCCAGCGACTGCACTTGCCACATGCGTCGTCGAAGAGTACGGTGGACTGAGTCATCGTCTCACCTACAGGAACGCGATGCCCGGCTCTAGTGGGAATGCCAAGCCGGCCTTTCCAGCTACGTCATCACCCTCGCCGGCCGGATAGGTTTCAAGTGATGAAACTCCGAGTTCTGCGGCGATAAAAGCAGAGTTGGCCTCGATTACTAAAGTCTCATCAAAGCCGCCGGATATCAGTGTCCTCTCAGAGACTGACCACGAATGAACTCGTCCACGCTTCTTTTTGTTACCAGTCGTCAAGGCCATCCAGGTCTGGAAGATATCTCCCCTTAGTGCCTCGTTCTCGAATATTTCGAGTGATTGGACGTACGCTTGGCCTCCTGTCTTGAAGTCAAATCCTTCCGAGTGGAGTCGTAGTGCATCACGGGCAAGTTCGGACTTCCAAGATGCTGTCGTCTGGATGACAATTCGACTGATTGGCCTCTCCATGTGACGCTCGGCGAGCTCACGCAGATTGCGTCCGCTGGCGATGAGGTTTCGTAGATATGCCTCGCGCGCCAGTATAGGCGTATCCTCTGAAGAATCGCCAGGCTCGAGCAGGACGTGGGTCGCAAGGAGACCTTCTCCACCCATGCGCTGCCAGAACTCCTCGGCGATGTGAGGGGTCGCAGGTGCGAGCATAGGGATCCACTGCTGGAGGAATGCCTTGGCGGTGGATTGGTCGCACCCTCCTCGGCGGCGGTACCAATTCCAGTCGGCCAGTATCTCAAAGTGGCTAATCATCACACCCTCGCGTAGGCTGACATTTGACATTGCTTGGTGCCAAGCTCTCTGATTAGCTCGCAGTCTTGCGTTCAGCCACTCGTCCATAGGTCCGGGAGAATCGTCCATAGCCAAGGCAGATTCAACGGCGTCGATGATTGAATACATCTGACGGTGATTGGCTTCGACAGCGCTGTCGGACCAGTCCATACCCGCCTCTGGGTTGGCGCCAAAGAGCATGAACAGGCGAACTGTGTCTGCACCATATCGCCCGACCATGTCCTCAGGACTAACCGTGTTGCCCAGTGACTTGCCCATCTTGACCGAACGTGTCCCGAGCGGCTTGCCGCAAGTCGGGCAGTCGGCATCGAAGTTGTCAACATGGTACTCTGCGTTGCAGTCGGAGCAGAATGGAGCGGGTGCGTTGAGCATGCCTTGGCAAACCAGTGTGCCGAACGGCTCACCGACCTTGTTCATCTCAGCGTCACGGGTAGCTTTGGTGAAGAATCGGGCATACAGTAGGTGCATGACGGCGTGCTCGATACCACCGATGTAGAGATCAACGCCTCCGTCCATCCAGTAATCGACCACTTCGCGAGAGAATGGCGCGGAGTTGTTGTTGGCGTCGCAGAAGCGCATGAAGTACCATGATGAATCATAGAAGGTGTCCATGGTGTCGGTCTCGCGCTTGGCATTCCCTCCGCAGGATGGACAGGAGGTGTTGACGAAGGAGTCGTGGGCAGACAGTGGGTTTCCACTCTGTTCTTCACTGAAGGTGACGTCAAGAGGTAGTTCGACAGGTAGGTCGGAGGATGGAACGGGGACGACGCCACATGCCTCGCAGTGAATCATCGGAATTGGTGTCCCCCAGAAGCGCTGGCGGCTGAGTAACCAATCCTTCAGTCTGTACTCAACTGTTCCGTGGCCAGCTCCGGCGGCCTCAAGCGAGGCGGTGACTGCGTCCTTGGCGGATTCACCAGCGAGGCCGTCGAAGCCGCCTATGCCCGAGTTGACCATGGGCCCGTAGCCCTCGAAAGCTGCACTCAGTGGTGCTGCGGGGTCGTTGCCCTCCCTCTCAATGAGAACTCTTCGAATCTCTATGCCGTATCTCTCTGCGAAGTCGTAATCGCGTTGGTCGTGGCCAGGTACCGCCATCACAGCACCGGTACCGTAGGAAGCAACCACAAAGTTACCCGCGTAGATTGGTACCTCCTCTCCATTCAGAGGATTAATCGCGTGGCGCCCGAGGAAAACGCCTTTCTTCTCCTTCAGCATGTTGATTCGCTCGAACTCGGACATTCGCGAGCACTCGTCGCGCAGCTCGCGCCAGTCGGCCTCCCACTCGGTGCCCACACACAGCTCCTCGCACAGAGGGTGCTCGGGGGACAGAGTGACGAAGGTCACGCCGAAGATAGTGTCCGGTCTCGTGGTGAAAGCGCCTATGACCGCGTCGGAGTCAGCCACAGGGAAATCAATGTGAGCTCCGTGAGAGCGTCCAATCCAATTGCGCTGCATCGCCTTGACGTTCTCTGGGAAGGCGATATTGTCAATCTCGTCAAGTAACTCGTCAGAGTACTCTGTCATACGCACGAACCACTGCTCCATATCGCGCTGCATTACTTCGAGGCCACAGCGCCAGCAACGGTTGTTCTTGACCTGCTCGTTGGCCAGCACGGTATCGCAGTCCACGCACCAATTGACCGGTGCCATCCTGCGCTCAACCAGCCCGCGCTCATTCAGCATCAGGAACATCTCCTGGTTCCAGTGGTAGTAATCGACATCGGAGGTCGCAAGGAAACGTCGCCAGTCGTATGAATACCCCATTCGCTCTTGATCAGCACGTATGCTAGCGATGTTACGGTGAGTTACGGAGTGCGGATGTCCGCCTTCCTTCTTGGCAGCATTCTCGGCGGGCATCCCGAACGAGTCGTAGCCCATCGGGTAGAGTACGTTGCTGCCCATTAGACGGTGGAAGCGGGCCATGGCATCACCAATCGAGTAGTTTCGCACGTGTCCCATGTGCATGCTGCCAGATGGGTATGGAAACATCTCGAGGCAGTAGAACTTCGGCTTTGAGTGGTCAACTTCGACTTCGAAGGCCCCGGCTTCAGCCCAAGCCTTCTGCCA
>DAUV01000014.1:0-5541 GCA_002505325.1 Euryarchaeota archaeon UBA623
ACTTCGCATATGCTCAAAATGCAAAGGAGAATCATACAGAAGCCGGAGACGTTGTCAACAATGCAACTCGAAGGGGGTTGAAACAAGATCATCTACCATCACTGTGACTGTTCCCGCTAATGCAGAGCATGGACAACAACTGAGATTGAAAAAGATGGGGCATGAACACCCTCAAGGAGAACCAGGCGATTTACTGATTACCATTAGGCTAGATGCAGAAGAGGGCCGTAGATGGGAAGGGGGAAAACTGGTCCAAGAAGTCCCAGTAACCTATTCTTCTATGATATTAGGAGGCAAAGTCCGCATCACCACCCCCCTTGGTAAGAGAGTGCAAATCGACATCCCTCAAGGAACTAGAATTGGAGACCGAAGACGATTAGCAGGGCACGGTCACGATGGAGGACCTCTGGATGTCGAATTTGTGTTGAAGGAAACTAAAACTTTCACAGATGAACAACTTGATGCAGTCAAACGTCTGTCAGATACAGGACTATGAATTAGTGATGAGAACTATTGAAAGTACCATCCTCACAAAACCTGTCAAATACCCGTCTTCCACGGCTCTCAGCATGCGCGACTTCGCCCATGTCGCAAACTTCCTTGTTCCGAGACGTAGGCAAGTGCACGTCGCCATCATCCTGTTGTCTCTGCTGATGCTTCCAGGAATCTCGGCCACGCTGAGTCCAATAGACATAGAGTCCTACGACCTTGAGTCGCCCGAGCTTGACGCTGACGCGGTGCTGATGGAGGAGTTCTCGTCGGCAGGGGGGGTTGAAGCATTCGGGATATTTATCCGAGATCCGGCCTACTTCGGCCAACCAGACTCCGACGTCACGATGATTGCCGGCTACAACGGCCACGGTGGTGGTGTTAGTGACCCCGAGGGAGGAGTACTCAATCTCACCGTGCTCAGGGAAATCGACGTCAAGGCCGAGTTCTTGAGGGAACACGAGATATCCGAGTTCTACCTCTCCTTCGCCTCCCAAATCACTGGCGAGCCAGTAGTCGGGATACTCGATTTGGCCAACGACTTCAGGTCATTCATGTCGGGCGAGTCAGCACTGACCAGCCCGAGGGTCGACCCAGATACACTGATGATGACACCTCCGTCTACTGACTGGGACGACTGCGGCGTGCTGGAATGTCTGACCTTCGATGACGAAAACCTCACTCAGGCTCACATTGACCTAGCTGCGCATAGGATGGCAAATCACAGTCATGGCGTCTTCCTCAGACTGCTGTCCAAGGACCGCGGATTCACCCCCGACCCATCAAGCCCGGTGATTGGCCCCTATAACCACCAATTGCTTGCTGACGGGAGTATCGCAGCCGATGAATGGGGCCCTGGGCGCTGGTCGGCGTCTTCCGCTTGGCTACTCATCAACTTCGACAGGGAGGCTATGCAGAACAACGGTTGGTCATTCTCGTGGTTGAACTCGAGCTCCGACGCCTCATCGGGATACGAGTGGGACGGGGTCACAGTCGAGACAAAGCCAATCCATAACTCGGTGGAAGAGTGCCGACAGAGAGCTCAGGACGGCGAGGAACTCTGCTCCATGGAATGGCTCTACTTGGCACTCGAGGAGGATCTGAGAACCTCAGATGATATGGTTGTCACCCTGATGTTCGCAGAGGGTGTCAACGTCGAGATAAACCGGGAGTTGCTTTCCAGTGCCTATCTGATTGGAATCATGGCACTGGTGGTTTCCGTGCTGCTATGGCTCAGTCTGAGGAGGACTTCTGATGTTGCCATAGTCTTAGTCGGTTTGGCGCTGGCACTGATGTGGATGCAGGGGCTCATAGGGTGGGCGATTATCCTAGGCCAGAGATTCGGAACAGAGGTGATTTTTCGCTCGCAGTTCTCCAACCTCCTGCCTATTCTCGTGCTAGCTTTGGGCATAGACGACAGTCTGCACGCACTTCATAGATACAAAGAGGAGAGGAGAGGCGGAGCCAGTCCCGAACAGGCGGCCCGAACTTCCGTGAGCAGAGTTGGTCGGGCCATCCTACTCACATCCACGACTACCATCGTCGCTTTCATGGCCAACATGACTTCCAACATAGCGGCACTACGCTCCTTCGGCATAGAGGCCGGCCTCGGGGTGTTCGCGGCTTTCGTCCTCACCGGCCTCTGGGTTCCACTGGTGCGCTACGACTTCGACCTGTTGATGGAGTCGAGAGGTAAACTGCAGGATGAGAAGGAGGACATCATCCACATGATTCCCGAGTCCTGGCTGGCTGCAGTCACCACAAATTCAGCCAAACATGCCCCAGTCGTGGCCGTGTTGGCCATCCTGATAACCGCAGTTGCAATACCGATGATGCTCTCGCTTGAAGGGAACTTCCAAGTCGAGGACTTCATTGAGAGTGAGTCCGACCTCGCGGTAGGAATTGCTCTGGTGAACGAGCGCTTCAGCGATGAAGGCGAACCGGGCTACATCCTTCTTGAGGGAGATATGGCGAATCCGAAGGTGATAGCCGCTATCGGGGAGTTTCGCAACAACGCTAACTCGCATGAACCCGGAGACTCGGACCAACTAACCCGTCTTCCCACCGGAAAGGTCGAGATTATCGCTATCGACAGTATACTCATCCTCACTAAGGCATCGATGGCTTGGAACAGTACACCCTTCGACGCAGCAGGGTGGGACTCATCTGCAGAAGATGGCGGGATGGGCTGCAACAAGGACTTCTTCGGTCTGCCCTCTCTGAGCGATAGGGAGTGCCTCGTCTTCCTCTACGGCTTTGCCCTGACACGCGGAGTTCCAGAGAGCGGGGGGTACCCGCCGATGGCGCCCTCACTGGTCGCTGAGTACATCCAGGTAGTGGGACAGATCGACTACGAGAGCCCGTGGTTGACAGTCTCTGGTGAGACACCAATATATCCTCGTGCATCAATCCGTTTTGGGATATCCAGCCCCGAGCAGTTCGCCCTAGTCGAGCCTGCTCTGGCACAGTTGGAGGAGGACATGGCTCCACTACAGGAGCTATCTCGCAATTCGATGAGGATTCAGGGTGACATCTCGTCGGCTGATGAAGAATACCCTGTGACATGGGCGATACCAACTGGTGAGCCAGTAGTCAGATTCGTCGCCGCAGACTCGATGCAGGACGAGATGCAGAGCACGCTTCTGCTCGGTGTTTTGATGTGCACTATCACTCTCTGGTGGGGCTTCCGTGAGGAGACCTCCGTGAGACAGCGATGGCAGGAGGGGATGCAAGACCGCGCCGCCTTCGCTAGAAAGGTGGGGGCGACTGTGGCAATAACTGGGGTGATTACCTACCTTATGCTCGGAACGACATATCTGGTCTTCTTCTCAGTCCTCGCATTAGTCCTATCCATACTATGGGGCACCGCTCCGTTCTTCGTCGCAGCAATAACCACCGGCCCAATCTTCGTTGTGATAGTCTGGCTGTATGCCATGGTTGAGTTGGCCGGATACGGACTCAACATGGTTACCGTGGCCATCGCAGCGATGTCCCTCGGAGTGGGCATAGACTACGTCATACACCTCATCGAGCGCTACCGCGAGGAACGAGAGAAGGGAGCAACACCCCACATCTCACTAGCAGCCGTCGGTAGCGCCTCCGGCCTAGCCCTCTTCGGCTCTGCCGTATCAGATATCGCCGGATTCATGGTCATCAACCAGTCCAAGATGGGATTCTTCTCCACCTTCGGACTATTCTGCGCCGCGATGATTGGGCTATCGCTGATTGCGAGCATGATACTAACTCCGGCAGTGCTGGGTCTACTGCATCGCAAATCACTTGTCTCGGAGAAGAAATTGAGTGAGCGATTGAATTAATTCCCGAATAGGATAGGATTAGTCATGGGATTGGGTTGGTGCTGCTTTCGTAACTATGCCGGACATGCAAAAGAAATTGGCGGAGACGTGTCCTATGAGTATCCTCGATTCTTTCTAAAACCTGCCAGTGCACACGTTGAAGCAGATGAAAATGGGAACAATTTCATCGAACTTTTGCGTGCTGACGAGCATATAGATCATGAGGTCGAGATGGTAATTCGCCTAGGTCCTAATTTGGAACCTGAAGCTATGTGTGTTGGTTGTGATACAACTAATCGAACTAGACAGACTCATGCCAAAAACAAGCGTTGGCCTTGGACTGAAGGAAAGGCATTCAGAGGTAGTGGAGTACTTGGCACATGGGCTCCTTACAATGATACAATAATGCAAGTAAGTTTATCGGTTAATGGAGAAATGCGGCAGGATGATTCCACTTCACTAATGATTCACAGCGTTGCTGATTTAATTGGACATCTCAAAGGCTGGTATGACCTTACTCCAGGTGACTTGATTTGGACTGGAACACCAAAAGGAGTAGGGAAAATGCATGTTGATGACAGAGTTGAAGCAAGCTTAGTAGATTCTGCTGGTAATGTGATTAGTAAACTCTCAGCCATTTGTGTAGTGAATAATTAGGCGTGGCCAAATTGATACGGTGCACCCCCATCCGCAACTATGCTAGTTTCGACTAGAACTCAGACAATGGCTCTGCTAGCAGTTTTGATTATTGCACCTTTGAGTGGATGCTTATCAGGGGATAATTCTTCTCAAATCGATTGTAATGAACAAGAATACTGGATAGATATCTCTGAAGATTCGCCATATCCGGGCCTAGGTTGCGAATCAGGACCATCAAAAACTATCGCGATAACAATATTCGTTTACAAGGACAATGACGGTGTCGAATGGTTAATTGAGAATGAACATATTTTGGAAGGAATTGAGTTAATTAACTCGGTTTACAACCCTCATGGAATCAATTTTATTTGGGGGGAGATCATTATGATTTCTGAAGCGTTTCCGGATGTCAATGACGATAATGAAGGAGAGGCTGGATCGATAGGAAACTCTAGTGAGAATGGGGGGGACTATGGAGATGGAGTATCGGTCAATCAACTCGGAGAAAAATTTGTGGAACACTATAATCACAATAATGTCAACTTAGTCATGGTTAGTGATGGATGGGGGGCATACAGTATGTTTCCTTGGTATAATCAAGATTACTATGTTACATTTGTTCGGGCCTCTACATTTAACTCAAGTTTCATTCCAGCACACGAATTAGGGCATTTCCTCGGTCTTTATCATACTCATCAAAATCACCAGAATACGGGAAGTGACTCCGATTTAGATAATGCTTTGAGTTGGAGTGATGAATGGGTAGTACCTACTGAAGGATGCTACAGAACAGGTGATTTCGTATGTGACACTCCTTATGACTGCTATACTTGGTGTGAAGAAGACATTAGTTGCAGTGCTAGTGATCTTTACAATCCAAATCCAAAACCAGGTGAAGAAAGTGATTTCCCTCAATGCACTACAGATCAACATAATCCATCGTTGTCTAATTTAATGAGTCGTTATGGAGATAGACAAGAAATAACTGATGACCAAGGAGCAAGAGCAAGATATTTTATCCAATTTATGGTGGAAAATGAAAGGAATGGGAACCAACTCATTCTTGTCGAGTAAACAACTCGCAACTCCATGGACGAGGAGGGGCGACGCATTACGG
>DAUV01000014.1:5877-6016 GCA_002505325.1 Euryarchaeota archaeon UBA623
TGCGTGGCTAATCGATCATGATGGAGTCACTCGGAAGGGTGATTTCATCCTCAATTCCAATGGTAGTTACAGCACTAGCAAAGGCGACGAAGATGTAATTGAGACTATTGATGGGAGTAACCGATTGATTACACGGTCT
>DAUV01000039.1:0-5537 GCA_002505325.1 Euryarchaeota archaeon UBA623
GAACCTGTCATCGGCCTGTGGTCCCGGGTCGACGGACATTCTCTTGGGCTTTGCAGGACGCTGCTGTACCTTGGATGGGTCGGGCAATCCGAGGAGTCTATACAGGTTGACCACGGTCTTGGGCGAGTCTAATCATCAAAGAGGGCTTCGATGTCTTCGTTGTCTAGGGCCCCATCTACGGACGTTGCATCAGTCCCCGGAGCAAACTCTTCCACGACTTCTTCTTGTGCCGATTTTCCAGTTAGTTCGTTGAATGCATCCGCGAGTTCTCCATCCACCTCTTCCGGCTCCTCTGGAGCCACGGGCTCTAGTATTCTAGGTGCCTCATCTACCGCTGACTCAGGTACGTCTTTCCTAGGTCCTCGCTTCTTCTTCTCGGCATCGAAGGGGTCGTAGTCAGGGTCATCGAAAGCATCGTCCATTGAGACTCTTCTACCCCTGCGCTTGCTGACATTTCCTGTTACCGACGCCTCGACGACAACTTCGGGTGGACGCATCCTCTGAATCAGCACCGCGACTAGAATGACTATCAGTCCAAGCAGACCAATGTAGATGCCATAGTCAGTCATCAGCACACCGAAGCTGAAGGGCTCTTTCTCGACTTGGATGACCAGTGTAATGGAAGACCCAGCTCCCTCGTCGAAGGCTGTCATCTGGACGGTGCGTATGCCTTCGCTAGAGAAACTCACCTCAATCCATCTTCCTTCCCTATCGACATCGTTGGCGGGATTTCCATCACCGTCACTGTCCTTGCCAATGTCTAGATCCCAGATATAGATCATGTTCTCCATATCGAACTGTGAATCTGTGGTGCCGTTTGCAGATAGTACGATTACGTCCCCCTCCATGGGGTTGTAATCACTAGTAGATACCCTAGCATCAGGATTGACGTTGTTTACATCTACTGATATGGTGATGCGCGCACTCTCGCCATCATCGTCTGTGACGTGGAAGACGATGTGATCGGGAGCAGTGGTGGCGTCGGACCAAGCATGAGCGAGATGCTGTGACTCAATGTCACAATCATCTGTAGTGTTGCCCTCCGAGTCAGAGTTGACACTAGGGTCGAGGTCGAAGCAGGCGATTAGGTTGGGCAAGTCGCCCAAGGTATCACTCACTTGGATTGAAAGCTGCACCATCTCGTCTTCAGCCACAGGGAGCAATGGCGCAACTGGTGAGATAGAAGGAGCCACGTTGCTTACAAGGAACTGAATAATCAGTGTCTCGGTGCTGGCTCCATCATCATCAACTATTTGCAGAGTTGCGAGATGCTGTCCAGAGGTATCGTAGGTATGTTCGAATTCACTCTGGTAGCCAGTGCTGCTGATGATTAGTTCTGGCTGCAACTCCGCATCCGGAGACCAGTGGTGCTGAAGTCCACCCAAGTCGTTCACAGAGTCATCAGCCCATCCTCTAAAAATCAGAGAATCGCCTTCGTTGATAGTATACCTAGCGTTCTCTCCGAGCATCTGAGGTACGAGCCTGTTTGGTCCAGACCAGACCTCAGCCTGTGGGTTTGTTGGGGCAATGTTTGTTACATCAATGGTCAATGTGTCATCAGTAGTGGCTCCATCATCGTCTATCACCGTGACTCCCATGGTGAAAGGACCCTCTGAATCAGGGGTGACCGTGCACCGCAATCCGACTTGTCCCTCATCACATGGTAAGTGCCACTGTATGTCGATAGGAGCATCTTCGTTCAGCGTATCCATGTCTCCACTTTCCTCTACGTCAAAAGTAACCGGTGAAAGCACCGGTACCGAAGACTGATCAGCCCCAATCTCAACCTCTGGAGGTCTGTTTAGAATGGTGATGTAAGCCTCAGAGTAGTCCTGATCACTCTCGCCGTCCGTAATTGTCAATGAGACTAAGAATACCCCATCGTCATTCCAAGTGTACTCTTGGATACAATCTTCTTCGGTCGAAGTCCAGTTCTCGCCGTTGAGTTTTTCGACTGTGAACTCACAACTCAACTCACCTCCATCGGAGTCATATGACGATAAGCCATTGAAACTCACTTCTGACAGCGTCAGTGAATCCGAGACGATTGAGAGGTATGCGGTAGGCAGTCGGCCGATGAAAAGGGTGAACGAACCCTCGTTGTTCGATCGATTACCGTCAGCGATAATTTCCTCATTGGGGTCAACCGTGAAAGTCAGGCTGATATCACCGGACGGTTGATTCGCAGGAACCGTCCAAACTACATCGACCCGCATCTCCTCAAGGCTCGATAAGCTCGGAATCTCGGTTGAGGATGTTGAGCCGTCGGGGGCTCCGACTACCAAAGTGGTTACGGGGGAATTCGAGAGTCCCCTATTGAGGACTGGGACGCTGAAAGTCAATTGGTCGTTAGGTATCGCATTGAAGCCTATGTTGTTGTCCAGCGTGACTGTTCTGTTCCCCCTAGTCCTCTCTACGGTGACGCCTTCAGAGCGTGAGACAAGGTCGATTGCGTGAACTTCAGGGTCAATTGTTACTGTGGAAGCCCCTATAATCAAGTTTGAAGGATTTGTTCCACTGGTCCATGCAATGATTCCATGGCTCCCTAATTCCCCCTGAGTAGTCGTGCCATCAGGAAGGTGACCAGTGTTGAAGGTAAGGAATGCAGAACCGTTTGACGCAGTAGTGAGATTGTGTTGCAATGCAGTACCGCTACCGCCGTTTATCCACCTATCATACGCAGCAATCTCATATCTAAAACTGACATCTTCACCAGATATGGCCTGGCCTTGGTTAGTGACATTAATCCAAGCCGACATCTCGAAATCCAAAGGAGAGAGCGGATATTCAATTTCGACGTTAATTTGCTTCGCCCTACCGGATGCTTGGTATGTAGTGAGTTCGTGCTCAGCTTGTATTCCGAGACCCGCTACTGAATATGAGGTCCGAATATCTCCTCTAATGGCCGGACAGTACCACTTGTATCCGGTTTCATCACCATTATCATCATAGTTCGTTATGTTGTAAGATTGCGAGCATCCATTGTAGAATGTGCCTGGATAGCCTTGGCTAACAACTTCCCAACTGGTGGTATTGCTACTGGTGCTGTCAGATGGAATTGTCACATAATCGCTCGTGCCACTATAGTCGGTCTCTACAGTATATTCGGTTTCCCAAACCTCGCCCACACTGAGTGGAAAGTCGTAGCCCTCTAATGATGGAACATATTCGTTTGTAACGGTCAAGTCTGCTATGTGCTCAGTAATAGTGATGAACCAGACTTGAACGATGAAATCGATGTCGAAAGTAGCCACTTCGCGAAACACAGACAAATCTGAAACACTAATCCATTCTTCGGTATCCATGTATACACGCAAGTCACCAGCCTGCCCGTCTATGCTTACGTCCTCGGCCTCATAGAAGGCACTCCCCTCAACTTTGTAACACATCAAGTCTAGGTCCCAATTGATTTCTCCATCGTCATCCACATCACACCAACCAATTTCTGATACTGTCTGCGTCAGAGTTCCTTCAAGATACTGAACATTCGAACTGACTCCTGAACTGGCAACGAAGGCACCTACGTCGAGGTAGCCATCATAGCTCCAAGCATCGTTTATTTTCCAAGCGGGTACATCAACCAGATTTACCGATCTAACTGAAGATTCCATTATTCGTAAGTCCGAGAGTTCCTCGGAGGGGGCTTTCATCTCCATGAAAACGCCGGACTGAGCGGATATCACAATCAGAAGGGCGAGTCCGAAAGACAGTCTCTCGCGTGAGCGCATGCCTCGCCGGAACGGCGAGGGACGCATCAATATCACCCCTGCGGGCCTCAAATCTACAGTAGATCCGCCAATTCGTCCTGAATGAACTGGACTGCCTCAAGGATCTCATCCTTGGCACGGGCGCCAGTAATCACCATCTTGCCACTGCCGAATATCAGACAAACGACCTTGGGGTAGTCGAGTCTGTAAATCAACCCAGGGAATTGCTCAGGCTCGTATTCGACTTTGTCGAATGGCAGGTGAAAAGTCAAATTGTTCAGATTCAACTTACGTGGAAGCGCAGCCAGAGGCTCGCCCTCGCGGATACCGCGGATCCGCTCGTCTTCGTCAGCGACCTCCTCATCGGTGGCCGCACGTATCCCGTCAGAGGTGTCGATAACACGGGTGTTGTTATCGTCCATCCGGGCCACTCCATCGTAGTCTTCGGGGTAGAATAGAGAGTAGGTTGCGACCATGTTCTGGACCTCAATCTCGACATCCTTGAGATCCCATGTTTCTATCCCTGCAGCACGCAGGTCACGCGTCATCATCTCGATTCCAACCTCGATGTTGTTCTGGTTCTTGCCGCCAGTGCAAACCGCACGTCCGGACCGGAACATTAGGATGGCGAGTTTCGGGTCCACGACCCTGTAGACGACGCCCGGAAATTGCTCGGGTTCGTACTCGCAGTTCAGTTGGATGGCTATGTCAGGTAGGTCGAGTTCCTCCGCCACTCTGGTGGAGGCGACCACGTTTACGACTGTTAGTCGCTCTTCATCGCTAAGCATGGGCCGCGCAGTTATATTCTACTTATAAACAATAGTCGTATTGAAATAGCCGTAATTTCGATTCAATAGGCCGTTTTTTTGCTAAATTTCACAGTAAATGGACGCCGGATGCCCCAAGTTTGGAGATCAGAGGTCTTCCGCCGGCTATCTCGATGGCTTCTGCGACTCTTTGTGGATCTCGTGCTAGAGCGACCATGCAGCCCCCTCCGCCAGCACCGGTCAGTTTGGCCCCTAATGCGTGCGGACCTACCGCTTCTACGAGTGCCTCAAGTGAGGGACTACTCACTCCAAGCAGGCGCAGTTTCTGATGACACGCATCCATCGCTATACCGACCGCCTCTAGGTTTCCGGCTGAAAGCGCAGTGAGCCCTGCTCGTGTTATCCTAGCTATTGCGTCCATCTCCTCCTCCAACTGCGGCTTATCCTTGAGCCGTTGGGCCACTCCAGCCACCATCTTGCCAGTTGGCGAAGCCTCCCCTGTGAATCCAATCACCAACCACGCCTCTTCCATATCGAGAGGCAGATCAACAATGTTGACCGACCATTCCCTTTCGCCCTCCGGAGTTGCCAGAGTCGCATCGAAAACATGCCGAGTTCCTTCTACGTGTTCACCCGATACCACGACGCAACCTCCGAGAGCACTGGTGGCAGTATCCGTCGGGCTCGCGCGACCCTGTTGAGCCCGGGCTTCCGCTGAATGACTCATGCGAGCCAGTTCAATCAGATTGATGGGCTCGCTTGGTTTGGTATGAGCGTGTAGTGCGGCCCCTATGGCATTCGAAAGGGCAGCCGAAGATCCTAATCCGGCGGCTGAAAACAGTCCGCTATTGACCTCCATCCTCAGTGAAGGACCGTCGTATCTGAACACCTCGTCGAGGATGTGCGAGATGTGCGGGTGCCTATCTGAATCGAATGGAAGCCCCTCAAGAGTCCACTTGTCGGACTCTTCGATACTAACTTCGACTCCGCTATCTATGGCAACTGCCACTGCGGGGTGGCCGTAAACCACGGCATGCTCTCCGAACAGGATGCACTTGCCCGG
>DAUV01000039.1:5929-9364 GCA_002505325.1 Euryarchaeota archaeon UBA623
CAGGCGGTTGTTTCAAGGACGTAGCGCCACCCGAGAGATATGTCAGGCGTAGCCTGACAGGAGATTAAGATGGAGCATCCACTCCTCCAGTCATACGGTTCTCTGGATGGTTGGCACATTTTACTCGTCATTGGAGGATTCTCTATCGGCTTCTTCATCTATCAGGTGCAGAAGGCTACTCGGCTGGTAATGCTGGGTGCATCGGACAACCGTTTCGACTCATGGTTTACCAGAATCAGCGAGTTCACCATGGGCTGGCTGGGTCAGAAGAGAGTTCTGAGAGATCGCGTCGCCGGCAGCATGCACGTCCTGATGTTCTGGGGATTCTTGATGCTAGCCTCCGATATGCTCGATCTTGCTACCGCGAACGCCTTCTCGGACCACGTTCTCCCTGAGTTGCTGAACGGACCTTGGAATGGGATAGTCGAACTGGGCTACACTATGGCCCTGATTGGATGCGTCGCAGCTTTGATTCGTAGAGTTGCATTCACTCCCGAGAAGCTGAAGGGAAAATCTCAGTTAGAGGGCAATGTCATCTTGTTCCTAATCTTCTCCATCACAGTTACATCGTTCATAGTGGAGTCCTTTCACAACCCGTCCAGTACTTGGGAGCCAATTGGATACTGGGTCTCTGGCATGGGTATTGCTGATGGAACTGTTGTAGCCGCTTATTGGATTCACATGCTTTCTATCTGCGTATTCTTCGTGCTGATTCCGCTCTCCAAGCACATGCATCTGGTGATGGCCGTGCCAAATGTCTTCTTCCATGATGTCGATCCACCGGGCAAGATGCGACCGCTTGCGGTCGGCGACGACGGTAAGGCAGTGCCGTTGGAGGATTTAGACATCGATTCATTCGGAGTCAGCACTTACACTCAGTACACTTGGAGGCAGTTGATAGATGGCTGGTCGTGCACTTCGTGTGCGCGTTGCCAAGACGTCTGTCCTGCCCACGCATCAGGAAAAGGACTCAATCCGATGGAGGTCATCCACGACGTTCGCAACTATGCTAACGAGCACGCCCCGCTGCTGCTGGCAGGGGAGCAGCCTGAGGAGACAATGATGCATCGTATCACTGAAGAGGCGGTCTGGGCCTGCACTACTTGCAACGCCTGCGTCGATGTCTGCCCCCTCTACATCGAACACGTCCCCAAACTCACGGACTTACGCCGTAATGCGATGATGGAGACCATGGAGTACCCCGAGACCCTGAATACTGCGATGGGCAACATTGAGTCCGCATCGAATCCGTATGGCTTCGGCGCGCACGAGCGCGCCGAATGGGCCGCGGATCTCGATGTCAAGGTTGGAGAACCTGCCGAGTACATCTATTTCGTTGGTTGCGCAGCGAGCTTCGACGAGCGCAACCAGAAGGTCGCGCGCTCAACAATCTCCCTGCTGAAGGAGGCCGGCCTCGATGTCGGTATCCTAGGTATGCAAGAGGGGTGCTCAGGAGATCCAGCCCGCAGGGCGGGCAACGAATATCTGTTCCAGATGTTAGCCGAGACCAACATGACGACATTCCAAGAGTTGGGCGTAAAGCGCATAGTCGCTTCTTGTCCGCATTGTTTCCACACTCTTGGCAAAGAGTATGGTGATTACGGCGGTGACGAACTCGAGGTATTCCACCACTCTGAGATTCTAGCTAAACTGCAGGATGAGGGCAAGCTGCCGCAGGTGGAGAAGAATGGCCGCAGTGTGACCTTCCACGACCCGTGCTACCTCGGCCGAATCGGAGGGGTAATCGATGAGCCCAGAGATGTCATTGGAGGCGTAGATGTGGAGACTGAAAATCACGGTCAGGACTCGTTCTGCTGCGGTGCAGGGGGCGCGCAGATGTGGATGGAGGAAGACGCCGATAAACGAGTCAATGTAATCCGTGCTAAGGAGCTCTCTGAGACCGGCTGCGACACCGTCGCAGTGGGGTGTCCATTCTGCTCGGTCATGGTCAACGATGGCCTAGACGCAGTCGGTGCCGAGATGGAAGTGATGGACGTGGCCGAGTTGCTTTGGGAACAGATTGTGGCTAGAGATAAAGAAATTCAGGAACTTACTGCTAGACCGTTGAAGAGTTTGCAGGGCAGTGACCATCAAAAGTAAGTGTCAATGACGTGATGACGTGAGCGAGGAATTCACCGCATTTGGGATGACTATTCCAAGAATTGCAACAGTAAATGGCGCTATTCTTACGATATGGGGAGTAATATCCTACTTTATGCAAAGTGCAGATCCTCCATCAATTACTGCTCTTATCCCAGCATTCATGGGTTTTCCAATGCTTACTCTAGGGATGTTATCTGAGAAGAATGCCAAGAACAGGCATCATTACATGCACGCTTCAATGGCTTTGGCATTAGTCATGACAATCGGTGGGGCAAGGATTGTAACAGGCTATTCAGATATGTCTAGTCTGGCTATAATTTCACATCTCCTACTTCTTCAGGTTGGTATTTCCTTCATTATAGTCGGAGTCAAATCGTTTAGGCATGCTAGGCTACAGGGAGAAGCAACAGGTGATTGAGTGAGGCCAGTAATCGGAATCACCTGCTTCATGCGCGATACTGTTTACGGGAACTGGAACAGGCACGCAGCCATATTGCCCTCGGCATACGTATCAGTCATAGACAGGGTCGGTGGAACGCCACTCATTATCCCACCAGCAGGTGATATGACCAAGATTCTCGACAGCATCGACGGCTTGGTCGTTTCAGGTGGGCCGGATCTGTGTCCTGACAACTACGGGGAAGAACCTGAGTCGATGACTGTAGAGTTCTACCCTGAACAGGATGTCACTGAGATGAGTCTAATCCGAGAGGCCATGGCCAGAGACATGCCCTTCTTTGGTGTTTGCAGAGGCATGCAGATCCTCAGCGTGATGCACGGCGGACGTCTACACCAACACCTAGACACGACCCCTGGTCACGAGGGCCATGGGGGATTCGACGGCGTCGAGACCGAGCATGGAGTCGCAGCGAAAGGAGGATCCTTACTGGAGAGTCTAATGGGCACATCGATTACAGTCAATTCGACGCATCACCAGGGTGTCGCCGATGCAGGCGACTTGACGGTCACGGCGATAGCCGAGCACGACGGGCTGATCGAGGCAGTTGAGCGCCAAGACCTGAGATTTTGCCTCGGTGTACAGTGGCACCCCGAGCGCGCCGGGCATGATGTACTGTACTCGGCGCTGGTGGAAGCGGCGCGGGGTTGATGACTGGTAAGCCGCCGAGCCCGGACAGAATGACGCTCAGAGTGTATGACACGCGCTCGCGCGAGAAGCGCAAGTTGACCACTCTCGATGATGGCAAGGTGAGGATGTACGTCTGCGGCATCACGCCTTACTCTCCCAGTCACCTAGGTCACGCACGCTGCTACCTCGCTTTCGACGTAGTGCACCGCTGGCTGGAGGCAAGCGGGTTCGAAGTCGACTACGTG
>DAUV01000081.1 GCA_002505325.1 Euryarchaeota archaeon UBA623
GCTGTGAAATACGCAGACCTTTCTACAGAGAGGACGAAGGACTACGTTTTCGACTGGGATAGGATGCTAGCCTTCGAAGGCAACACTTCGCCTTACCTCCAGTATGCTCACGCTAGGATATGCAGTATCTTCAGGCGCTCTGGTATCGAACGCTCCTCACTCAGTGGAATCAGTATCTCGCTCTCTCAGCCCGAGGAGCAATTGTTGGCTAGACGACTAGTCAATTTCGCCGCAGTTACTGACGACACCCTAGACACGTACTCTCCGCACCGCCTCTGCACATACTTACACTCGGTCGCCTCGGCCTTCGCAACTTTCTACGAGGTCTGCCCTGTTCTTGGTGCAGAGGACGAAGCGACCATGGAGAGCAGGATGGCCATATGTGATTTGACCGCGAGGACAATAGCGACAGGGCTCGGACTGCTGGGGATAGATTCGCCCGAGCAAATGTAATCAACAACACCTCGTGGACTCATCATGCCAGCCGTAGGCGATACCGCCCCTGACTTTACTCTGACAGCCCAAGACAAGTCCTCTGTGACACTGAGCGAGATGCGCGGAGGACGGGTCGTTCTAGCGTTCTACCCCGCCGCTTTCACAGGAGTCTGCGCCAAGGAGATGTGCACTTTCTCCGACAGAATAGCCAGTCTCGAGTCGTGTGGCTCCTCGGTGCTCGGGATTTCGGTAGACTCTCCGTTCTCCAACTCTGCATTCGCCGAAGCAAACGATATCTCGTTTCCATTGCTCTCTGATGTTCACCGGGAGACTGTCAATGCCTACGACATCGCTCTCGACGATTTCGTCATTTCTGGATACACGGTGGCCCAGCGCTCAATCTTCGTAGTAGAGGCCGATGGCAGCATTGGATACACTTGGGTCGCTGACAATCCGGGGCAGGAACCTGACTACGAGGCCGTGATGGCTCACTGTGCCTCACCGTAGGCTAGGTACCTAACTAGCGAGCCGTAGATTATTCCAGAGACCATCAAACTCTCTTCGTTGAAGCGATCCATAGTATCCAGATAGGTATGGTACTCGGTCGAGCCAGATCCGTAGCAGACAATGGCTCTGCCGTAGTCCTTGTCCGAACCCTCATCGTCATCGAGGTTGTAGACAAAGGGAGCGTGGTCGGAGTTGTAGGGCATGGCGGTAGAAATGTGCTTATGGATACTAATCGGGTACTTATCCGCTAGTTCTGGATAGGCGCTTGAGAATACGCTCGCGATACCTTTGATGAGATCTACATCAGCCTTGTTGTTGCCAAAGAGAGTCACCCCGGAGTTACGCTCCGCATCAACATGATTCATGTCTAGGTTGACGTAAAGCCTGAGATTTTCCGCTAGCATGGTCTGATGCTTGTCGACCCATTCGGTGGAACCCCACAGTCCCTCCTCCTCACCGCCCCAGGTACAGAAGTAGATGGTATGCTTAGGAGTCCCCAACTGCGATTCCAGAAGTCCGAACTGTCTAGCTATCTCCTGTACGGTGGCAACTCCTGACGTATCGTCCACGGCTCCCTGTCCGTTGTAGACAGTATCATGATGGGCCCCGAAGATAATGAGTGATTCACTTTGCCCCTCGATTATCCCACAAGGCACGTATATGGTCGCAGTGCCCTGATTGTTGACATCGGTGATGAACTGCAGGCGAGCATCGCCATTGATGACCTCGTCAATAATCGTCTGCCCAACGCTTCTTGAGACCATGATAAATCCTAGACTCTCTGGAATTGGATCTATCGAGGAAATCCCTACCGACTTGAAGTAGGGGACACAGTCTTCTGTAACCAGTTCGTCACAGTTCTGGCGGTCATTAATCAGGATTAAACCCTCAAGATCATTGTCTGCAGCGCGCTCAAACAGAGCCGTATTTCCTTCTGTCTCAGGCTTCAGCCAAATCATACCAACTGCATTGACGGCTGAGTTCCAGTCTGCTGACTCATTACCAGTTCCGAGGTCCACTACAGTCATATCGTCGACGTAGCGGACGAAGGAAGAGCCGCTGTAGCCCTGTAGGACGAAGTCTTCTCGGTGTGCGAATTCGACTATCTCGCGATTGATATCAGCTGCGGTACAAGGTGTAGGGCCACCGAATATTTCCCCGATGTCACCAGGTGTGCATATTGAGAGCTCAGGTTCACTGCCGATGATGAACATCGGTACATCGAACTCCTCGAGAGTGGATGGTATGCCCATGGATGAGAAGTTGAACTTAATCGCCTCGGCAGTGTTCTTCTCCTCTATTGTTCCAGAGAGTCTGCCCTCCCATTCTGGGTGCCCTAGATCGACAAGTGACTGAGCGTAGGCTCGGGACTGTGCTGCATCGAACTCGATGAGCCGGTAGTCCGGCTCTCCTTGAATCCATTCGATGAGATCGTCCCCATACAGAATCGCTCCGCCTGAACCCCCTGCTATGATTAGCGCACTGACGATGAGGACTGGAACCGGCAACTCACGTACACGCGCAATACCATCAGAAAGCGCCTTACGGGGTTTAGAAGCGATACTCTCGGTCTCGATGACCTCTGCTTCTACTGCCTTCTCCACGAAGACCTCGCGCCTTCGCCGGACTATTGAACCCACGCTGGAGAGGATTCGCCAATCGCCGGTTAGTCGCGGGAGATCTCGTCGCCAGTCCAGCGCCGTCCCAGAGAGTGATCGATATCCATCTGGTCGAGAATTCTAGCCACGACGAAGTCGACTAGATCGCCGATATCCTCCGGCGAGTTGTAGAAACCCGGGCTGGCGGGTAATATCACGACACCCCATGATGACATCCTCGCCATCGCCTCTAGGTGTGGCGTCGAGACCGGGGTCTCGCGTGGAACCAGAATTAGCTTACGCCTCTCCTTCAACGCTACTAAGGCACTCCTAGTTGCTAGGTTATCAGATATTCCAGCCGCTATCTTGCCGATGGTAGTCCCACTAGCGGGGCAGACGATATAGGCATCGAAGCGAGCAGAGCCCGAGGCGGAGCGGGCGGCGAGATTACCATTGTCCTCGAGGGTGACCCCGTCGCGTTCACCGAGTACCTCTGGTGCTATTCTACATTCAAGGTCGAGATTAATCGCTCCGGCATTGGTTACTATGAGGCTGACTGACCACCCTGCATTCAACAGCTCGTCAACCAGACGCACACCATACTGCGCCCCGGATGCACCGGTTATGGCTACCACAGCCTCAGGCATAGTTGTCGGTCCAGCACCTCATCCTTGAATGGTTGCTTCGTCTCACAGGCTCTCTGAGAGCGCCTTGGCTAGGTACCTATACTCGTCCACGTGGTTATACAGCTGCGCGGAAATTCGAATGTACCTGACGCCGTGATGCCGCCATGGCATTACTGGGACCTGAATGCCATACTCGTCGAGCAGGAAGTTGTGAAATGGATCTCCCTCAAGGCTCATCGGACCTACTTCGCCATCAGTAGGGATCTCCACTGCAGCCAGCGCCGATACCATCGAATCTGGAAATGGAGGAGTGGTTCCAAGCGCCTCGCAGATGATATTTCTCCCCTCAATTGCGAGGGTGTGATTACGTTCCATGATTCTAGGCCACCCTCCTTCTACGAGTTCACCGAGGTACTCAATCGCCTTCGGTATGCACATCCACGCCGAAGGATCCTGCGTACCTGGCCATGCGAACTCGAACTCAAATTTCTCCTGCGCCTCGCCTTCGTACGAGAAGCCATGGCTGATGTTCAGGGGACGTATCAGGTGCTTACGATCCTCACGAATGTGCAGGAAGGCCGAGCCCTTAGGCGAACACAGCCACTTGTGACAATTTCCAGTGCAGTAGGCCGGAGCGAGTAGAGACAGGTTCAGCGGAACGATTCCGGGGCCATGCGCGGCGTCTAGAAGCACATCGACTCCTCTCGATTGTAGTTGAGCAGTCAGCTCTTCAAACGGCATTCTCATCCCGGTCGGACTGGTCACCGTATCTATCAGGGCCAGCACAGTCCTGTCGGTCACTGCTCCCATGATGATATCGATTACATCCTGTGGACTACCGACCCTAAATGGAATCTCTACGACTACCGTCTTCGCACCTGACCTCTCAGTTACGTAGTCAATGGCGTTCCAGCAGGCCTGATAGGAGTGGTCGGGGACGATGATTTCGTCCCCTGGCTGTAGTTGCAGACTCCTAAGCACGGTGTTGACTCCCTGAGTGGCATTACTGACGAAAGTCATTCCATTGATGTCAGCGCTTAGGAACTCCGACAGAGTACGCCGAGCCTCATCCCACAGGTCAAGGTACTCCCTTTCGAAGAATCGGACTGGATCATTTTCCATCAGGGTCCTGAACCGACTCTGCTCTTCGAGGATGACAGAGGGAGTGGCTCCAAAGGAACCATGGTTGAGGAAGGTGGTCTCGGGGTCGAGTGCCCAGTGATGAGATAGCTCGCCTTTGCGAGGACGCTTCATGCGGGCATCTCCGGACTCCAATCAATTGGTTTCGATGGCGACCGACCAAGGTTATGCTCACAACTCACCAGTAGCGCCCGTTCGACTCTGGCTAGGTCAATGGACCTTCCCAGAGAGTCACTGGTGTAACCTAATTGAGAGAGACTAGAGTGGACTCCAGCACTCATGCCGCACCCCTCTAGATCCTCAACACGGGTCCCGGGAGTGTGGATGTTGATCGAAATTCCGTGGCGACTGACCCAGTGAAGGAAGGATAGGCCTATGGAGCAGACTTTGTGACCGTCTACCCAAGCCCCTTGCATGGACGGGTCCTTGTAGGCAGTCACACCGCACTCGGCGAGTGCGTCGATGCTCCAATCCTCCAATCTCCCAATGATTTCTCTGATACTCTGCTCTTCAATCGTCCACTTGATGATAGGATATGCGACTAACTGCCCCGGTCCGTGCCAA
>DAUV01000084.1:0-991 GCA_002505325.1 Euryarchaeota archaeon UBA623
GGGTAGTCGGGGAGCAGGACCATGTCCACTCACCCTAAGTTGGGGGTCAAGAGGTGTGCGGATACCTGAGTGGTGCTCACGGCCTCTGTGATTCGACACCCCAAGTACGGTGAGCGAGCCATGCGAACAGCATCAGCACGCTCAGCACGCCCAACAGTACCTGCATTGGCATCTGCCATTGCGACACAACGACGTAGTCGTTCTTTATCTCTAAAACGCCGTCACTGCCCGCGCTGTCACTGGACCAAACAAACCTGAGATCGATTGGATCTGTGTTGTTTAGGTTCAGGAATAGTTCGGCGCTGAAGACCCCGGGGCCAGATGGGTCGGCAGGGCTGACCACTACCTCGTCAGAACAGACAGTTCCCGAACACAGAACTCCTGAGCCGATGTCTGCTCCTGTGTTTCCCATAGTGACGATGATATTGATCACTTCACCCTCAACGAGATCGCCAATAACATGGTGGTCTAAGACTGAAGGGAAAACACCGAGTGCGGGCGAAACAGCTAGACCGAAGGAAATCTGCTCCATGTTGTCCACGGAATCCCAGGCTATGATGTGGATGAGGTAAGTAGCTGGTTCATGCAGAGGCAGCGGGAGTTTCTCAACCTCGCTCCAGAGATCTGTCTCGACTATCACCTGTCCATCCACCCTAACCTCCCAAGATAAATCATCGATTGCATCTAGGTCGTCGAAGGACTCGGTCAGGGAGAGGGTGATGTCCTCGCCCGCGCGTGCAGGTGACTCGGGGGAGATTGGAGTACCATTAGAGATGATGTTAGGGATTATCGTCGGACCGGATCCATCAGAGATTATGATTGTCCACTCTCTCGTGACGGTATTTGAAGCGTCATCTGTAATAGTGAGAGAGAGATTGTACTCACTTGGCTCTTTGGCTTGATGACGGTCGGTCACGTTGAGATGCATCCCATTGACCTGTTCTCCTTGGAAGAAGCGATCCATGAACTCGAGGTAGTCGGAGCCGGTGTG
>DAUV01000084.1:1326-1875 GCA_002505325.1 Euryarchaeota archaeon UBA623
CTCCATCCCGCGGACTTATCGGATGTGATGTCGATGCTAACTGGCAAACCACTGGAGTCCGAGGTGCTGAAGGTGAAGTAGAACTCGCTACCCGAAGTCACCTCAATGCGAGTCTGCTCGCTGTCCAGCACGGTAGTGTTGCCATCAACTTGATTTTCAAAGGTCGCTTCCCAAGTCGGATTGCTCCCGTCAATCAGTATGTCCTCCACCATAGTGCTCGAAACTGAGAACTCATCCATGCAATGGAGGTTTACGGTGGCTATCTCTCCATCCAAGAAGCCTGCATCAGCGGCGGTGAACACAAGATTAGTCTCATATGAGTGGATGACCATGGTGCCGTTCCTGTGGACCGTCCACCACTGTTGAGTGTCGTCGAAGACGCTGTCGGTGCATACTCCTGTGTATTCGGTCGGAATTGAAAGGGGAATCAGTGAATTTCCAGTCTTCCTCTCGGCTATCGCGTTAGGTGGCATGTTCTCCCCCAATGTGATGCGGATGTCGGAGGCTACCGGCGCCTGGTGGCGGAACACGGTGAAGTCGCCGGGGGAC
>DAUV01000084.1:2189-5632 GCA_002505325.1 Euryarchaeota archaeon UBA623
GTGAAGTCGCCGGGGGACCCTTCTATCACACTCTGCATGGCACTGTAGCGGAGTTCCCACTGGTCTGGGAGGATTATCCTGAGGGGGACCTCCTCCAGCACGCCACCCACGCGCGGGACGTCGAGTATCCTCGTCGTCCGACTGTCGGTCACTCCGGAGAGTTCGGCGCTCTCCATCCAGCCCCAGCTGCCGTTGCTCTCAACCGAGCCGTTCGCAGGAGGTATCACGATGACTTCCATGCCCTTCGACATCTGCAACGGCAAGTAGTCGACTACGCAGCAACCCAGCGACTCGGAGTCGGTTAGATTGCGCGCGTCCTCTACCAGCGAGACGAAATCCGCAATCTCGGGGATGCTCAGCCAGCCGTCACCATCACCTAGGTGCTGGTCGATCTGGGCGCGCACCCCCAGTGCCCTGTCGGGCAGGAGGTCGACACCGTAGTCGTCCCTCAGTGAGATGTTCGTGACCCACGTCGCTGAGATGTTGGAAGACGCGGATATGGGACCGTAAATCTGCAACAGGGAGTCGCCGAGGACGTAGTCGTCCTGCGGCGGCAGAGGCTCGGGCCATTCCCAAACGGGTTCATTGGATTCGGGGTCATCAGCGAGAGCAGGGGTAATCAGCGTTCCAGTGAGCATCAGCATCGCAAGAGCGAGAGAAATCGTTCGCGTGCCCATGTTGATACCTATCTTTCGTTGATAATTACTGAGCCTTCTCTATCTACACCTAGTGGAATCAGCCTGTGCTCGGGGCCGAGTTCGGACAATTTTTCACGCAGGCCTTCTCCTCCGTGCACAAGGAAGAATCCGCCACCTCCTGCTCCGAGAAGTTTTGCCCCACTGGCCCCCATAGCCATGATATGATTGTGCATGGCATCGAGTTCGTCATTACTGATACCTGAGGAAATACCACGCTTGGAATCCCAGGCCTCACCAATCAACGAACCCAGTCCGGCAAGATCTCCCGACTCCAGCATGCCTCGAACTGCGTCGGCCTGTCCGCGAATGATGCGAAGTCTGGTCAATTTGTCGGCCGGGTCTTCAGGAGTCTCGCTCAGAACTTCCGAGGCGCTTCGCGATGTACCGGTGAATACGAGGGTAAATTCTTCTGAGAGACGTTCGACGACATTGGGAGATATCTTCACCGGATTTACCTCAACGCCGTCGGGGCCGAAGCTAATTGAATTGACACCACCGAAGGCGGCCGCGTACTGGTCCTGTCTGCCAATTGGCTGGCCGAGAATATCTATCTCAATGCGGCAGGCCTCGTCGGCCAACTGCTCGGGAGAAGCATCGTGTCCTGCGAACCTATGCAGAGCATTGAGCAATCCCACAGTGACTGCAGAGGAAGAACCTAGGCCGGTGCCTCTGGATGGAATGTCGGCGATGGTTGTAATCTCGACCCCGGAGGTCACTCCTGTCATCCTCATGGCCTCCCTAACCAGCTCGTGCTCGAGGTTCTCGAAATCGTCCACCATCTCCATTGAGGAGTAGGACACCCGGACGCTGTCGTCGAAGCGGCGATTCACAGTCACGTGGATGTGTCTGTCAAGTGCTAATGAGGTGACCATGCCCCCATTAGGCTCGGACGAGGCGAACCAATCGACGTCTGTTCCACCACCGCAGAACGAGACTCGGACCGGGGTCCGGCTGATTATCATCAGTCGCGCGGGATAATTGCCCCACATCAAGCCGACGGTATCGTGTCAGATGGTCCAGAGGGTCGATAGTAAGACAGATAACCGGTACGCTCCCGGCTTCGCTGAGGAAAGGCGATGGGCGACCTCATCACGATGGACGATCTGACGAACAAGGAGATTACCGGTCTCCTAGACAACGCTGAGCGTCTCCTTCCTGCCGCAAAAGGTGAGATTTACCTCCCTCTGCTCGAAGGCAAGGTCCTCGCGAACATGTTCTTCGAGAACTCCACTAGAACCCGAATGTCCTTCGAATCTGCGATGAAAAGGCTTGGTGGATCGGTGCTGAACTTCAGTTCCGCCGGCTCCTCGGTGGCCAAGGGCGAGACACTGTACGACACCATGCAAATGATTGATGGCTATGCAGACGTGGCTGTCATCCGCCATCCTCAGCAGGGTGCCGCGCAATACAGCGCGGATACCATCGAGATTCCGGTACTTAACGCGGGCGATGGTGCGGGCAACCATCCGACTCAGACTCTTCTCGACCTCTTCACCATCCGCGAGGCGCACGGTACCCTCGTGGGACTTAACGTCGTCCTAGTGGGTGATTTACGCTATGGTCGCACTGTTCACAGCCTTTCTCACGCCCTAGTTCGCTTTGGCGCTACACTGACACTGGTATCCCCTGAATCACTGCGAATGCCCTCCGAGATAGTTTCCGACTTAAATGCAGAAGGAGCAGAAGTCACTGAGACCACTGACCTCGCTGGAACCATTGCAGAAGCCGATGTCATCTATATGACTCGCATACAGAAAGAACGTTTTCCTGATGAAGATGAATACACCAAGGTTGCTGGCATCTATATGCTGACAGCCTCTGATTTAGCCGGTGCCAAGGAGAGCATGGTTATCATGCATCCACTACCTCGAGTCAATGAGATTCATCCAAGCGTCGACTCGACTCGTCATGCTAGATATTTCCAGCAGGCATTCAATGGTGTGGTTGCAAGAATGGCCCTACTGTGTGATTGCCTCGGCGTAAAGGTCCCCAAGAAGGTGAAGTGATGAGTGAGATGAGGCGTGTTACTGCGATTTGCAATGGCACTGTGGTCGATCACATACCCGGTGGTCGCGCAATCCAAGTCCTACGCATGCTCAGGCTGGACATCGGACGTTCTAACCCAATATCGATGGTTATGAATGTACCAAGCGCCAAACTTGGGCGCAAGGATGTATTGAAAATCGAGGACCGTGAGCTCAGTCAGGAGGAGCTTGACAGGCTGGCCCTCATCGCACCTGCAGCGAGCGTTGCCATTATCCGAAACTACAGCGTTGCTGAGAAGTTGAAGGCAGAACTGGGAGAAGATCTAGTCAACATAGCCCGATGTTCATTCTGGAACTGCATCACTCAAAATGCTCGAGAGCCGTTGCCGCACAAACTGCGAGTGGTCAACATCGAGCCGCTAGAGATACGGTGCTCATACTGCGGACGGGGCCAAGACATGGACGAAATCGTAGATAATATCCTCTGAATCAGAGGGCAGTAAATATGGCGCATTCATCATAAAGCCCTCCATTTATGGATGAATATGGATATGTCAACAATTGAAGTCGCACGTATCGCTGTTGGCTTGGTAATAATGGCTTATGTTGGATACTGCTTAGTGAATCAGAAGGTATGGCTTCGAGGCCCTATAGGTTTGTTCAGTGGGACGTATGCATGGGGATCTAGAGAGGAAAATCAATCTATATTCAGGTTACACGTAATAGCCGGGACGGTGTTTGGGATTTGGTTGATTGTAGG
>DAUV01000046.1 GCA_002505325.1 Euryarchaeota archaeon UBA623
ATATCACATCTGGACAGGGGCAGACGAAGGCGTCTACATGTCGAGAAGTACTAATTCAGGAGAGACATGGGAGCAGACCAGTATCCGAATCAGTCCGAGTGCAGTTATCTCGACAGTATTCCCTCAGGTTGATGCAGGCGACCCAGGAAGGATTGCGGTTACCTATCTCGGGAGTGAAAATGCGAGTGAATTGAACCAATCCGACATCGACGGGGAGCCGTGGGACGGTAATGCGCACTACGCGCCCTCCAATGTCAGCTACTACCTGTACATCACCTACAGCCTCAACGCACTTGACCCCGTGCCAGTGTTCCACACCGTCAGGGTCTCTCCTGACCCGGTTCAGGTGGGGAGCATATGCCTGAACAGCGGCGACTGCCGAGACATTGGGGGCTCGAACCGCAACCTACTCGACTTCAACGACCTGCATATCGATCTCGAGGGGCGGGTGTATGTGGCCTTCGCAGACGGCTGCACGGACTCGTGCGCTACCGGTAACAACTCCACGCCAGAGGATTCGCGCAGCAGACTGGGTTCGGTCTACTTCCTGGGCAGTGGTCCCAGTCTGTTCGAGTCAGTGGGTGATCTCGCAGAATTTGAATAGGGATCTGAGAGTACTGGTTACGCCCAAACATACCCTCCAAACACACAAAAATCACCATAGCCCTCTGCTTCCCGCAGAAGCCCATGTCCTCGGCTTGGATTGTTGTAACTGCCTATGCAATTGCAATGATATTGTTCGCAATCTGGGCTCGTCGTGATGTTGGGCGAGAAGACGAATCGTACTATCTCGCTGGGCGGGGACTTTCTGGGCCCCTTCTTCTAGTTACTATGGCGGCCACAAACTTCAGCGCCTTCACGGTTTATGGGTCGAGTGGTGCGGCTTACAGAATTGGGCTATCATTTCTGCCAATCATGGCATTCGGAACCGGTTTCATGGCGGTCTCCATGTATGTATTAGGGAGAAAGGCCCGTAGTCGATCAATTCAGCATAACGCAATGACTGCACCTGAGATGATAAGGGGTCAGACAGGATCTCGAGAAGCCCAGATTACAATGGCAACAGTTCTGATACTTGCCACCATCCCATACCTCGCGTTACAGCCAAGGGCGGCTGGCATCGTTGTCTCTGCACTCTTCGGAGTGCCGGATTGGGTGGGTGCAGTTTTGGTTACTAGCTTGGTTGTAGCATACACTCTGACTGGCGGGCTCAAGGCCGTAGTAAGGACTGATGTTGTTCAGGGAACCATAGCCTTGGTACTATTGTGGCTAGGGTTGGCAATGGTTGTGAGCGATGCAGGGGGTTTGAGTTCGGCAATGAGCAGCCTTGCAGCATCGGAGCCGGAATTACTGGGAAGAGAGGGGAGTTATACTCTATTGATATGGATAAGCACACTATTGCTCTGGCTTTTTGCTGATCCTATGTTTCCCCAACTTTACCAAAGACTGTGCGCCGCAGAAAACGACTATTCTATTGGCCGGATGGCCACACTTTACCCGGCTGTGGCTTGGCTTGCATTCTTGCCGCCAATTCTGATTGGTACACTTGGGCATCTAAGATATCCGGGCCTCGACAAAGCCGGCTCAGACAACATTCTACCCAATCTTATTGTGGATGTAGGAGGAGAATGGTTAGGGGGGCTCGTACTAGTTGCGGGATTGGCCGCCCTTATGTCCACAATGGACTCTCAACTTCTGGCAACAGGGTCTTTGGTGACTAGGGATTTGATTTCGAGTGACGATCGTAGACCGGGTCAGAGAGAGATGGTAATAATCGCTTTAGCAATTCTAGGATTGATGCTTTCACTTTGGTCAGATCTCTCTATACTGGATCTCGGGCTACTTGCATTCTCCATGTATGCAGTTATGTTTCCGTCGGTATTCATTGCTGCTCATGTTGACGGTTTAGATGGGCGTTCGATTATCACATCGATTATCGCGGGCGAGGCGGTTGTTCTTCTGGCTGTATTCTCACCCGAGTCATTTGATGGCTGGTGGATTTCCCCTGTAGGTCCTGCAATGCCGACTGCAGTAATTCCTTCATTAATCGCAGCACTGGGCGCTCTCTTGATTACTCAGATTGTATGCTCTCCTGATTCTGCAAGTAGAATCTTTAGTGGCATTCGTATTGAGAGGGCATCGGTGATACCCGTGTTGGGTCTTTTCACCATCTTTGCCCTAGCTCAGGATTTCTGGTGGTGGGCGGACAACAGTCCGGGTCACCTAGGTCTGCCGATTTGGGTCTGGTGGGCAGCTGTCCTATCCATTGCTCAGACAGCAATTATGGCCATATGGGTCAGAAGAGATGTTGCTGAGGATGATCTGTCACACATTCATTGAATTAACTAACAACAATCAGGTTACTCAAGAGGTTCCCACAATCCAGTCGAGACGTTGAACGTGACCGTGCTGCCGTCGGGATTCTGGGCATATACAGTACCCGCATCGTCGACCCACACGAGCTGGCCCTGCTCGTTCATCTTGGCATGAGGAGGAGGAGTGGGGCGGCTAAGGTCTGCTTCGAGCTCTTCTAGGAACTGCCCGGTGTTAGTCTCCGATTCTGGCTCTGACTCGTAGGCAGGCTGGGTCGGCGTCTCGACACTGTGTGTGTGTTCGGCTGCCTCGGTCACTGTTGCCTCTCCCTTGCGCCGCATAACCATCCAACCGCCAAGACCGAAGACTAGTATGGAGCCGAAGATAGCGATGACAAAGCCGTACTTTCCAAATAGGTCCTCCTCAAGGTGCTTGGATGCATCACTAGGGAAGGCGTCACCGTTGTCACCATAGCCGTCGCCGTCAGTATCGGCCCACTCAGTCGGGTCCTTCGGGAATGCGTCCACGGCGTCACCAAAGCCGTCGTCATCAGTGTCTGTGTCCTTTGGATCTGTATCTGCGGTCGCCTCTTCGGAGTCAGTTAGACCATCGTTGTCATCGTCTGGATCCTCGTTGTCGCCAAGTCCGTCGCCATCGTTATCCAAATGCTCGGCTGGGTTCAGTGGTAGCGCGTCGCCGTCGTCTGGGAATCCGTCATTGTCATCATCCGAATCCTCCTCAGTGTCCTTACAGCCATCTGCATCGTTGTCTGATCCAGGACTGCTTGACCATCCCATCATGCCCAGTGGGCACATGTCAGTGCCGTCGACGACTCCGTCGTTGTCATCATCTGAATCTGCCGTGTCGTGTATCCGGTCGCCGTCACTGTCGATGAAGCAATCGTCCTGAGAATCGGCCCCCTCTTGCAGAGTGATGTGGTTCTCCGGGCAGCCCTCTGTGCTGGTACTAGCTGTTCCTGTTGCATAGGTGTCCAGCGGAGCAGGAGTCTGATGGTCAAGCCCTATCACGGAAACGTAGTGGCCGGGCGCGGCATCGATACAAGACAGTTGACCTGGCGAATCCTGGTAGGTACCCAGACTACAGGGGGTCTGTGTGGAGCTGGCTTGGTTGCCCACGTAGTGGCCGAGGTCTGCAGAGATGCAGTCTGCGGCGCTCCCAGAGGCTTCGGATGGGTTGTAGGTTCCTGCCGGGCAGGCTGATTGGGAAATCGCACCACTAGATGATACAAAGTGACCGGGATCAGCATCAATGCACGACATCTGACCAGAATTTGGCTGGTATGTACCATGAGCACACTCGAGATGCTCAGCAGTGCCCCATTCAGCTGAGTAGTGCCCGGGCTCGACATCGATGCAGTCATCACGGTCGTCCGAGCCAGTAGCAGGATTGTAGGTAGTCGGAGGGCATTCTGTTTGCGAGGCTGAGCCATTGCTATCGACGTAGTGTCCAGGCTCCGCGTCCGAGCACGAAGATGCGCCAGAATATGGCTGGAAGGTGCCTAACAGACATTTCAACTGATTCTGATAATTTGTCGCTGGAACATAATGGCCAGGGTCGGAGAGGATGCATGAGGCCTGTCCGAAGGAGGGTTGGTATGAGCCGGCTGCACACGGAATCTGCTCGGCTGCCCCAGCCATCGGAACATAGTTGCCCGCGTCAGTAGGTAGGCAGTCGGATGCAGAAGATGAACCCGTGCTTGGATTGTAGGTGCCCGGAGTACAGGCAATTTGAGACGTAGATGCTGGTGTGTCGACGTAGTGTCCGGGTGATGCGTCTGTGCATGATGACTGGGCGGTGTTGGGATTGAAAGTACCTAAGCCGCAAGTGGTCTGCGAGTTGGCGCCGTGAACTGCGACGAAGTAGCCGGCATCAGCATCGAGACAGGACGACTGACCGGATGACGGTTGATAGTGACCTGGAGTGCAAGGAGTCTGGTAGGAAGAGCCTGCCATAGGAACCGAGTTTCCGGGGTCTGCCTGCTGGCATGCGTCAGCACTGGATGAGCCCATCAATGGATTGTAGGTCCCGGGCAAACAAGGAGAAGGTGATGTCGCAGCACTTGTGCTCACATAGTATCCAGCTGGTGATTCTATGCATAACGAGGATCCTGAGTTCGGCTGAAATGTGCCCGGATCGCAAGCGGTTTGGTTAGTGGACCCAGTGGTTGGCACGTAGTAACCAGGATCTGCAGAATCACATCTGTCTTGACCATAAAGAGACTGGTAGGAACCGATGTCACACGGAGTCTGCGAGGTGGAAGCCACTGAGTTCACGTAGTGACCTGGTGATGCGTCCAAGCAGAACGATTGGCCGGTACTTGGTTGATAGGTTCCTATGGGGCAGGCCGTTTGATTGGTTGAGTTGTAGTACAGCACGTAATATCCAGCAGATGCATCGATGCACGATGACTGTCCGGTACTTGGCTGATAGGTTCCGGGAGAACAGGCTGTTTGGAAGTCCGAACCGGTGGATGGAACATAGTATCCTGCATCTGCGTCGAGGCATGAGGCCTGCCCTATGTTTGGCTGATAGGTGCCAATGATGCACGCGACCTCTTCGGTCGCTCCCGTGGTGTTAACATAGTGACCAGCCGAAGCGGGAGTCTGATCAATCGCAGCGTAGGTATTGACAAAATTACCTAGAGTAGCTAACAGACATGAAGTCTGGGCCGTTCCTGACTGGAATGAGCCGGGGCTACATGGTGTCTGGGTGGTCGAACCGCTACCTGAGACATAATGCCCAGGCGACGCACCGGTGCACGAGGATTGTCCAGTGTCTGGTTGATAGGTCCCTGGAGAGCACAGGTATTGGCCGGCTCCAATCTCGACATCAATGGACATCGTTGGGTTGCCCACTAAGGTTCCATCAGCGATGTCGAATAGCCAAACCTGTAACGTGTACTGGCCTGTCCCGTTCCACGGGGAGACGAGGATGTACAGGTTGGTTTCCGCCGAGAAGTTCGTGTTGTTGGTCGAGGTCTCGTCGTAGGAAGTCGAATAGCTCGAGTTGAGCAGGTTCAGGGCCTCGTCGTAGATGGCGAGGTCGAAGTCAGCTCCCGAGGGAGATGTCAGGCCCACTGTGACGCCATGGTCCTTAGGAACCGCCATCATGTACAGATCTTGTGCGTCGCTGGAGGAATGTATCGAGCCATTGTATTCCGCACTCATAGCTGAGATGTTGAACGCCGAGGAGGAGTATGAACCGGCATCTCCGAAGCTCGGACTGGTGTAGTTGCCAGCCGAGCTATTGACGCAAGAAGACTGTCCGAGATCCGGCTGATAGGTGCCAGATGGACACAGAGACTGCGTGATTGCTTGGCCGACACTCACGAAGTTTCCAGCTGATGCATCGTAGCACAACGGATATCCGGCCTCGGGCTGGTAGGAACCAACTGAGCAAGATGTGTGATAGAGATCACCAGACTCTGCGTAGTGCCCGGCCTCTGCCGGACTGCATGCGATTCTCCCCCATGAACCAGGATTACAGTTCATCCATCTGGAGGGGTTGCTCGGGTAGGGGTCGTCCGGCACCGCCACACCGTCGCCATCGTCGTCGCCCGCCATGTGAGTGTCGAGTGCATTGACAGTACCATCGCCGTCCATATCCTGGTCCGAGTAGGCCACCTCGGCCCCGAGTGCGAAATTCATTGTATGAGGATTAAGCAGAGGGTCTGTGGTTCCATCAAACTCGCCGGATTGTTGACCCCAACATTGCATTGAGTAGTCATTGAGTATTGCGCATGTCGCACCAGATCCAGCCGAGATTGCTATGGCACTGCTGCCAGTGCTCAGATTGACGTGCACTGGGGCGTTTCCATTCACACCGTTGCACCCACTGGAAGGGATGACCGAGCTACACGAACCGTCGCCCCACTGGCCATAGGTGTTGACGCCCCAGCAGTTCATCGAGCCGTTGTCAAGGATTGCACACATGTGGTCTGAAGTCCCGTCGATAGCGACTGCAGTCCTGCCGGCGGCAAAATCAATATGGACAGAACCATTTGTGACTGCCCCAAACATCGAGGTGACTGTGTAGGACTGGCCCCAGCAGTATACGGAGCCGTTCTCGAAGATGGCGCAGGCCCCATAGCCAGGAGTAGCTATAGCGACGGCTCGCATTCCTGTCGAGTGATTGACCTCAACTGGCTCATTGCTGTGAGTAGTAGTACCATCCCCAAGAACTCCGTAGAAGTTTCCTCCCCAGCACTTCACCGCCCCCGTATTCGTTATCGCGCACGTGGAATCGACTCCAGCGGATATTGCCACGGCGGTGGTGTTAGTCCCCAGGTCAACGCTCACGGGCGAGTTCCTATTCGCGTTGGACCCGTCTCCAAGCTGTCCGACGTTGTTCCTGCCCCAGCAGTTGACAGAGCCGTCGGTGAGAATGGCGCAGTTGTGGTTGTTCCCATCGGATATAGCAGCGGACATACGGGTGCCGAAGTCGACTGTCCCGTTGCTGAGGGAGAAGGAGCCGAGACCGAGCTGGCCGTAGTTGTTGGGCCCTGTGCATCTGAGGCTATAATTGTCCAGAAGAGCGCAGGATCCTGCGACTGATATCACATCATCGTTAGTGTAGACAGGGGCCCCACCTCCGGTGCTGTTACCTCCCCCAGTACCGGAGGTGAAGGTCACTAGAGTACCGTTGTCGAGGACTAGAGTGGGCGAACCCGAGTTGAGTTCAAACGCCGAGTGAGAGAATACCGAGTTCCTCTGCGAGCCGGGCTGATTGTAAGGCGAAGAAGGAGGTGATGAGGTAGCCTCGGAAATGGTCCATGAGGCAGTTCCCCATGAGTCGCCGGAAGTTGTTCCTGTCCCATCTACGAAGTTCACTGCTAGATTGAAGGTTGTATCACCAGAACCGCTGGAAGGAGCTGTCCAGTCGATTGTCCACGAGCGCGAATTGAAATTGGAGTGAGTCGCTTCTCCATTAGTCGCTACCTGAGCGTTGGTTCCAGCATTGGATAAGGTGCCTTGGGTCGCGTCTAGGTTGAATCCTCCCTTCGTTCCAGAGGTCCCGCCACTGCCGCCGATAGTTAGGGAGTAAACTGTCCCCGGTGTGTAACCAGAACTAGGCTGACCAGCCAAGGATGGAGTGACGGTGTTTGCTCCTCCATGGCAGGATCCTCCTCCGCAACCTGTGCTAGAAGATCCAGTCTTACCTGAACTGTAGGCAAACGCCTCTTGGGGGACAGCGAAAACCAGCAGTAGTAGAATTAGAAGTGCGATTTGCCTTGAATAACCATTGTCCATTCTCATACCCTCCTTGTCTTCTCATTGTATCTTGGTCAAAGAGGTTCGTCGGACCAGTCCGACTAGTGCCCATTATAGAAGAAACCGATGCAGTTCGCAATATCACTATTCCTGCGCCACGTCCGGCCTTGCATCAGCGTTCAGAACGGCTTTCGCGAGGCCTGGTATGTCCAGTCCGGCGGCCTCAAAAGCCTCGTTCAGAGAATAGGAGTTCCCCTTTGACGAAGCCCTTGCACAAGCGCTTACTAGCCTCCAAGCACCTTTACTGCCGATTCCGGGTATGGCCTCTAACTGGTGCTGAGTCGCCGAATTTACATCCAGACCTGTCTCGACACCGGTGATGCTGCGCATCCCGTGGCTCGTGACTATAATTTCCGAGGCGCTCTCTAGTGGTATCTTGTACGGGACTCCTACAAGGATAGGGTACGCTCCTATCTGCCGTCCGAAGGTTATGCCAGCTGTCCCTATGATGGATTCATCGCGATGCTTTGGTTCCAATACCTGCTCAGGCCTGCGGATACGGTCATCATGGGCCTCCCACCAGACTCCTTTGAGGGTCGTGCCAATCGGCAGCATCTCCTCCAGTAGAGGTCGGTCGATGCCCTCACGGACCTCACGCTTGAATTCGCTGAAGGCCTGCTCTGGAATCTCCTGAAAGCCCTGCCCCTCAACCTGTCGGATGTTAATTCTCCTGAGCCACAATCCCTCCTCCCGCATACTCTTGAGGAGTTCAAGATTCATCCGGTAACTCTCTACGGTCTCTCCATTCAAGCCAGCGATGAAATTGAGTCCAGGTAGTAACTTGGGAAGTCCCCTTTCTCCGCGCTCTCTACCGTATTCGTTGACCAACCTGACTGCGGTTCGGAGCTGATTCGGATCGCAGTTCAACCAGTTCTGCTCGTGCACTGTAGGATCTGCCGACTCCAGTCCAAACGAGAGCACCGCACCGTCGGAGAGAGTCTCGACGAGAGTCTTCGTTATCTCAGTGGCCGGCTCGATACTCTCGGCGACAATCGATGGGTTGGCATTATCGACATGGAGAATTGTTAGTCTCTCGTCCTCGCGCGCACCGTGCAGCACCTTGGCTATCGGCTCGGGGTCCGGGACTGGATACTCGAGATTCTCCACGCCTTCAGCACGGTAGGTGTAGATGTCCGTAGCCCCTCCTATGCGGACGTTCCTAACTCCTGAGTCAAGAGCCGTGGATATCTCTGCGAGGACATCTTCCTCGTCACGCCATAGCGGCAGCCCTTTCTTCGGTTCGATGCAGAACTTGCACCCACGCTTGAAGCGGACGCATCCTTGGTAGAGCTCGATTTCATAGGTTAGCGGTCCGGGAGAGCCTTCGGGAGAAGCGAGATCAGGGTGTTCGGTGACTGCTTTCGAAGATGCTCCCGCCAGTGCCCACTCAGACCATTGCTCGGGTGTCCTCTTTCTGTGTCCCCACTGCCCCGTCGACAGATAGTGATGGAGTGAGGCATCGGTGTCCTGGACTGCGCAGAACAGCCTCGATCGGAGCGGCGTCCAGCCGTCGTAACGCCAATTGCGGATTGCCCAGCCACCGCACAGCACAGGCTGCTCGCTCGGCAGAATTGAGAGTAGGTTGTCCATCTCACG